>CALXFK010000019.1 GCA_944387575.1 uncultured Clostridia bacterium | reverse complement strand
TACTGATACTTGTGGTGGTGGCGCGGCTGTACGACCTTCAGATCATTAACGGCGCAAGCTACTACCAGCAGTCGGAGAAGAAGCTCACCCGTTCGGTGGAGGTGCAGGCGGCGCGCGGGGAGATCCTTGACAGGTACGGGCGCGAACTTGTGACCAACCGGATATGCTACAATATCTCGTTTGACAGCGTGCTCTTTCCGGAGGCGCGGAAAAATGAGCTTATTTTGGAGCTTGTTGAGATATGCAACGCAAATGGCGTCGAATATGTGGACACGTTGCCGCTCGAAGTGGGCGCGGACGGTTCGGTGACGCTTGCCGAGAGCGGGGAGACCGCCACGAACAGGTTTGAGCGCTGGTGTACGGCAATAGGGGTGGATTCGGCTGACCCGGCGGCGGTGTTTGAGAAGATGCGGGAGGAGTACGACGTTGACCCGGAGCTCACACCGGAGCAGGCGCGAATTGTGGCAGGTATCCGGTATGAGCTAGACCTGCGCAGTGCGCGGATAGGATTGAATATATCGAGCTACGTTTTTGCGGAGGACATCCCGACCGAGCTCGTTGCGGTGATAAAGGAGCGGGACATGCCGGGCGTCAATATCGACACCGAGACGGTGCGCGAGTATGAGTCGTCGTATGCCGCGCACCTTCTCGGCGTGGTCGGCAAGATACAGCGCGGAGATTACGAGGGACTCAAGGACAAGGGATACGAGCTCGACGACACGGTCGGAAACTCGGGCGTCGAGAAGGCGTTTGAGGAGTGGCTGCGCGGAAAGAACGGACGGAAGATAGAGGAGCGGGACACCGCCGGAAAGGTGACCGGCATAATCTATGAGGAGGAGCCGGTCGCAGGCAGCAATATCGTGCTCACGCTCGACATTTCCCTGCAGGAAGCGGCGGAGAAGTCGCTTGCAAGCCGGATCGCGGAGATAAAGGCGCTCGGTGAGGCGGGGTCGTCGCTCGGGTCGGAGGACGTGGCGGGCGGCGCGGTCGTAGTGCTTGACGTCAACACGTTCGAGATACTTGCCGCCGCGAGCTATCCGACATACTCCCTTGAGAGTTTCTATTCCGATTACTCGGAGCTTGCCAACGATGCTACGCTGCCGATGTACAACCGCGCGTTTATGGGGAGGTATCAGCCGGGTTCAACATTTAAAATGGCGACCGCGATAGCCGCGCTTGAGACCGGTGCGATAACGGTCAATACCAAGATAACCGACCGCGGAATATACACCTACTATGCGCCGAGCTATACCCCGATGTGCGAGATATATCTCACCCAGCGGGGTACGCACGGCACCATCGATGTCATAGACGCACTGCGCGTGAGCTGTAACTACTTCTTCTATGAGGTGGGCAGGCTCACCGGAATAGAGAAGATGAACGAGTACGCAAAGCTGCTCGGGTTGGGCGAACCCACCGGCGTCGAACTTGACGAGAGCATCGGCATCCTTGCAGGCAAGGAGAACCGAGAGGCGGCGGGCAAGGTATGGAACTCGGGTGACACGATACAGGCGGCGATAGGTCAGTCGGACAATCTTTTCAGTCCGCTCCAGCTCGCGTGTTATGTCGCCACGATAGCAAACGGCGGTACGCGGCGGAGCGCGCACATCCTCAAGTCGATCAAGACCTACGACTATTCGGACACGATATATGAGGAACAGGGAGAAGTCCTTTCGGTGCTTGGCGCGGACGAGAACAACCTGCGTGCAGTGCAGGAAGGAATGCTCGCGGTCAGCACGAGCGGTTCGGCGAGCGCAGTGTTCCGGAACTATCAGGTGCAGGTCGCGAGCAAGACCGGAACCGCGCAGACCGGTTCAGGGTCGCCGCACGGAGTGTTTGTGGCGTATGCGCCGTATGACGACCCGCAGATTGCGGTCGCGGTAGTGGTGGAGCACGCCGGAAAGGGTTCGCGAATAGGCGTTATCGCGCGGGACGTGATGGATGCATATTTCCGCACCGACCAGTCGCTCGGCGCGATAATCGGAGACGGCGAGCTCGTAAACTGAAACGATAAAAAAGAACGCCTCGCGGCAAGCACAGGCTGCCGCGAGGCGTTTTGTATATTGTTTTCGCGTGATGTGATTAGAGAGCTATCTCCTTGCCCTCTGCCGAGGAACGATAGATGGCGTCGAGTATGCGGGTGACGACAAACGCCTGCTCAGGCTTGACGAGCGGCTCGCCGTCCTCGATGATGGCTCTGAGCCACTGACCGGCTTCGACGACCTCGGGGGAGGTGCTGCCGCCCTCAAAGTATGCGACATTGCCGCTCGCGGAGTTTCTCTCCTCGGTGAGCATGCCGTTAAAGGTCTTGTTTATGATGAGCTCGTTGGTCGGGAAGCTCATGCCGGAGTTGATCTCGGCGCCGGCTTTGGTGCCGAAAAGGGTGGTGGAAGCTTCCTTCGACTCACGGACGTTGAGCGCCCACGAAGCCTCGAGATAGACGGTGGCGCCGTCCTCGAACTTGACGAAACCGAAAGCGGAGTCCTCGACCTCATAGGTCTTGGGATCCCACGGACCAAAGGCGTTGCCCTCGGTTGCCTCGGGGAGATGACCGAGCTTCTCGTAGACCGAACCCATGACCGAGACCGGCTTATAGTTGTCCATCATCCAGAGGGTGATGTCGAGAGCATGGGTGCCGATGTCTATCAGCGGACCGCCGCCCTGCTTCGACTTGTCCGGGAACACGCCCCAGGTCGGGACAGCACGGCGACGAAGCGCATGAGCCTTGGCGAAGTAGATCTCGCCCAGTTCGCCGGCTTCGCATGCCTTGTGAAGAGCCTGAACCTCGGGACGGAAACGGTTCTGATAACCGATGGTGAACTTCTTGCCGCTCTTCTTCCAGGCGTCCATCATTGCCTGAGCAGCCTCGGCGGTGTGAGCCATCGGCTTCTCGCACATGACGTGCTTGCCGGCCTCGAACGCATCTATCGAGATGGTCGGATGGGCGACGTTCGGAGTGAGGACATGAACCACGTCGATGTTCGGGTCGGCGAGGATTTCATGATAATCGGTGCAGAACTTTGCGCCGGGTGCGCCGTACTCTTTGCATGCTTTTTCGGCACGCTCCTCGATGATGTCGCAGAACGCGACCATCTCGCAGAGGTCGGGGTACTGGCTCAGAGCAGGAAGATGCTTGGAGTTGGCGATACCACCGCATCCGATGATGCCGATTTTGAGCTTCTTATCCATAAGAATCCTTTCTGCCGCAGCGTTGCTCGCAAACGCCGGCGGCGCTGTATATATTTTTTTCCGAGCCTCGCCCGGTTGGGAAACTGTGCAATGCCGCAGCGACTCTGGGTGCCGCGGCGAAAATATATTCTAAAAATTAAAGCAGAAACACATAAGGCTGCATATGCGGCAAGGCTGCACACCGACCGGACAATTGGTCATCACTGCATAGCTTGTCGCAACCCTATGTGTAATAATACCTAAAAAATACGGATTAGTCAAGAGCGTAGCGGGAATTCCGACAAAAGAACAGCAATGTTCGCCGATAAGCAGGAGGACCGCCCAAAAAGGACGGTCCTCGGCGTGTGTGTGTAACGCCTGCGTGCACGTGAGGGGTGTGGTCACTGCACGTCGCGGTAGAATATTCGGCTCTTGCTGTATACTATCGAAGTCCCCATCCACTCGCTGCGGCGGATGTCGTCGTTTACAAATCCGTCTATGTTATAGCCGTGTGGATTGAGTCCGAAGGTCATCGAGCGGACGTCCTTCATGCCTTCGTGACCGGCGAGGATGCGCTCGCAGTTTTCTATCATATAGTCGAGCAGCAGTATGTCGATAGCGCTCCCGTTGTGAGGCGGGCAGATTATTGTCGCTCGCCCGTCGACGCGACGCTTGAGATCGAGCAGGTTGTCGCGGTACAGCTCGATGCAGTTGTTCGACTTGCCGGGACCGCCGCCCATAATAAGTACCTGACCGCCCTCGAATTCGTCTCCGGTGAATAGGCATCCGTACTTCGTGTCGAGGTAGACCATTGAGGACGGACTGTGGCATCCGCAGAACTTTATGCACTCAAGCTGCCTGCCGCCGAGGTCGATAATGTCCCCGTCCTTAACGGTTATCGGGGTGTAGGTACCCTTTGCCCAGCCGGTCATGCGCGGGTTTGGGTTTTCGCGGTTCTGCTTTATCTCCTCCCAGGCGACCTCGCTCATGTATATGGGGCAGTCTTCGAACATGTAGTTGTTGGCGGTGTGGTCGCCGTGCGAATGTGAGGAAACGACGATGAGCGGCTTCTGTGTTACGCACTCCTCTATGTACTTGCGAAGCTCGAGATCAAGGTCGGTAGTGTCTATTATCGCGGCATACTTGTCGCCCTCCACCACGTGCGGATGCGGTGCGGCGTTGTCAAGTGAAATACCGTTGAGAAGCCAGGTGTCCGGCTTGATGAGAATGCGCATAAACTGTTTGTTTACAGGCATCGATTTGAAATCAGTCATAGCTCCCAGCCTTTCCATATCAAAGTTGAATTTATGTTTATGCATGTTGCGGGGATCATGCGGTCTCGCAGTCGCGGTAGAATATGCGGTTCTTGTTGTACACTATAGAAGTGCCCTTCCACTCGCTGCGGCGTAGGTCGGGGTTGTTACCGCGGGCAAGACCATGCAATCCGCCGTCGTCGCGTTGGGCTGCCTTAAACGGGATGTCGTGGTAGCTCTGCGGATTGAGCCGGTAGCTCATCGAGCCGGTGTCGGTCATGCCCTCGTGACCGGCGAGGATGCGCTCGCAGTTCTCGATCATGTTGTCGAGCGTGAGCGGGTCGAGCGGGCTCCCGTTGTGCGGCGGGCAGATGCAGGTCGCGCGCCCGGCAACGCGGCGCTTCAGTTCGAGCAGGTTGTCGCGGTAGAGCTCGATGCAATTGTTCGACTTGACGCCCGGCATACCTCCTATAAGTACCTGACCACCCTCGAACTCATCGCCGGTGAACAGGCATCCGTATTTCGTGTCGAGGTAGACCATCGAGGACGGGCTGTGGCATCCGCAGAACTTTATGCACTCAAGCTGCCTGCCGCCGAGGTCGATGATGTCGCCGTCCCTAACGGTTATCGGGGTGTAAGTCCCCTTTGCCCAGCCAGCCATGCGTGGGTCCGGATTTTCACGGTTGCGCTTTATCTCTTCCCAGGCGACCTCACTCATGTATATCGGACAGTCCTCAAACAGATAGTTGTTGGCGGTGTGGTCGCCGTGCGAGTGCGAGCAGATGACTATCAGGGGCTTGTCGGTCACACACTTCTCAACGTACTCGCGCACATTGTAGAAGAGGTCGGTGGTGTCAACAACAGCCGCGCGGTCGTCACCTATGACCACATGCGGATGCGGCGCGGCACAGTCCTCGACAAACCCGTTCAGTATCCAGGTGTCCGGCTTGACAAGTCTGCGCATAAACTGCTTTTCGATCGGTAATGCAAATACATCGATTGTTTCAGCCATATCGTTACCTCCGCTTTGATGTTTGTTGATCCTCACAAGAATAGTTTAGTGGAATTTACCAAAAAGTCAATAAGATGCGGTGTACTATTCAGACATGTTTGGGGGCAACAATCGGACAAATTTGAGGGATAGACAACAAAAAGAGACGTGCACGTCCAACCAGTGGAGTGTACGTCTCGGGGAAATCGGGCGCAGCGTTCAATAAAACGATCTCACCCAGACACCCCGCGTGATTGCGAGGGATCGTAGGTGTTGTGGTGAGTCGAAATCAGGATAAAGGGCTAATCGTGGGTTTCGGGGTCTGGAATGATTTCCATAATATCATCCGGAGTGCATTTGAGGAATATGCAGATGCGCGAAATGGTGTCGGTCGTAACCGTCTCATCGCGGCCGAGCTTATGCATAGTGTATCCGGAGAGGTGCGCCTGCTGCTGCAAATCTTTTTTCTTGAGTTTACGGTCGAGCAGGAGGTGCCAGAGTTTCAAGTATGTAACTGCCATAACGCTCACCCTTTCGAAAGAGATAAAACAGTTCCGAACTAACAACGCGAAAAAACACGTCATATTATAAAGACATTATAACACACATTTTTAAATATTCAATATTTTTGAATAAAAAATTGGCGCATATTTGTCTGCTTTCGCGAGGAGAAAAGAGTCTGTATGTAAAAATTTTTGCTGTAAGACAAACAAATATTATGTTTTGTCATGGAAAATAATCCCGAATCAAATAAATTTTTGCAGCCTGTGATTACAGTTTTTCACAGGCTGCAAAAGGTGAGAAAGCAGAAATTTATGAGGGCGAGCCAACATTGCCGCGCGACTTTCCGATGCGCTGGACAAAACCGATGAGCTGCCCGCTGATGATCACGGTCACAAATGAGTACCACAGCCTGCTAAACGGGATGTATGTCGCGCTGAGCAGGAGTACGGCGACATCGAAGGCGAGGTATATCCAGTGGACTGGAATATGCGTGAGGTAGGATATACCCATCGAGAGGGCGTCATCGCCGCCGGGAGCGCCACCGGTGCGGACGCAAACTCCGACGCCTATTCCGACAAACAGCGCCCCGAAAATAGCTGCGGCAAGGGGATATTCGTATATGTTTGGCCACAGGGGGTCGAACTGTTCAAAAACCGCGTATGCGATGGAAAACATGCTGCTTGCAATGATCGAGAACAGAATAAAACGCTTGCCAAGCGTCCGCCATCCGAAAATGTAACAGAAAATATTTAGAATAAAACCGCTTATCGCGGGAGAGATATCCAGCCAGTGCTGGAAACATAGAGTGAGCCCGAGGATCCCGCCCTCGGTAATTCCTGAAAAGGAGTGGATATTATACAGTCCGAATGCCAGAAATGTGCTCGAGAGAATCAAGGAGATGCACTCGGACAACCGTATACGCAAAATAAAACCTCATTTCATATGTTTTGCACGTGTATGGGAGACAAAAACAGTATACATTATTATCAATAAAAAGACAAGTAATTTTATGGAATAAGAAAAACAGTAATTGTTTTTCTTGCAAGAGGGGGCGGCTTACACTATAATGTAGGGGAAGACACAGCGACAAGTGACAGTAGAATATCCGAAAGGAGTTGAAAAGATGTATTGCACAAAGAAGATAACCGACGACCTGTACTGGGTCGGGGCGAATGACAGGCGTCTTGCGATGTTTGAAGGGGTGTACTCGGTGCCGAAGGGGGTGTCGTACAACTCCTACCTGCTGCTTGACGAGAGCACCGTTTTGATGGATACGGTGGATAAGGCGGTCGCGCGCACGTTCTTTGAGAATGTGGAGCACGAGCTTGCAGGCAGGAAGCTGGACTATGTGGTGGTTCAGCACATGGAGCCGGACCATTCCGCGACGCTTGACGACCTTCTCCGCCGCCACCCGGAGACGACCGTGGTCTGCAACCAGAAGACTGCGGCGATGATGCAGCAGTTTTTCGGGGTCGAGTACCGCACAAAAATTGTCAAAGAGGGCGACCGCCTCAATACCGGAAAGCACGAGCTCACATTCGTCATGGCTCCGATGGTACACTGGCCCGAGGTCATGGTCACCTTCGACCTCACCGACGGGACGCTGTTCTCGGCGGATGCGTTTGGATGCTTTGGGGCGATAAACGGCGCGATGTTTGCCGACGAGGTGAATTTCGAGCGTGACTACATGGACGAGGCGCGCCGGTACTACTGCAACATAGTCGGTAAATACGGACCGCAGGTCCAGGCGCTGCTGAAGAAGGCGGCGACGCTTGAGATACACCGCATCTGCCCGCTTCACGGGTTTGTGTGGCGGAAGAACCTCGGCGATTTTATTACCAAGTACAATGCGTGGAGCAGCTACACTCCAGAGGTGCGCGGCGTGCTCATTGCGTACGCTTCGGTGTATGGCAACACCGAGAACACCGCCGAAGTCCTCTCCAGCCTGCTGCGCGACCGCGGCATAAAGACCGAGATGTTCGACGTGTCGGTCACCCCGGCAAGCGAGATAGTCGCCGCCGCGTTCAAGTACAGTCACCTTGTGTTCGCGTCCACCACGTACAATGCGGGGATATTCGTCACGATGGACGAGCTTCTGCGCGATATCGCGGCGCACGGGCTGCGTAACCGCCGCGTTGCACTGATACAGAACGGGTCATGGGCGCCCACTGCCGGCGGTCTCATGCGTGA
Organism: uncultured Clostridia bacterium; assembly: GCA_944387575.1. Classification (GTDB taxonomy): domain Bacteria; phylum Bacillota; class Clostridia; order Oscillospirales; family JAAYOS01; genus CALXFK01. Next base: position 5,703 of record CALXFK010000019.1, on the reverse strand, counting down.
GATACTCTCGTCCTGCAAGGACATGTACTTCTATGAGCCGCTCGTCACCATCAAGAGCGCGCCCACTCTCGAGCAGCGCGCTCAGCTCGAGACTCTTGCCAATACCATATCGGACGAGCTCACTCCGTTTATTTCGGCGCGTGCAGTCTCGACCGAGATGATAGACCTCAACTCGCTCTACCGTTTCACCTACGGAATGTTTGTGCTCTCTGCCCGCACAAAGGACGGCAAGGACGTCGGGTGCATAGTGAATACCGCACAGCAGGTTACAAATGAGCCGAACCGCATCTGTGTCAGCGTCAACAAGCAGAACTACACGCACGACATTATTGTAGAGAGCGGCGTTTTCAACCTCTCGATACTCAGCATAGACGCCGATTTTGAGGTGTTCAAGCGGTTCGGGTTTGTGTCGAGCCGGGATGTGGACAAGTTCACCGACTCGGAAAAGCAGAACCGCAGCGCAAACGGGCTCGTGTACCTGCCCGGCGAGGTTTGCTGTGCGGTCGTGTCCGGACAGGTGGTCGCGTCGTACGACCTCGGCACGCACACCATGTTTATCGCCGACATAACCGAGGCACGGAAGGTTCCGGGTGCGCCTCCGATGAACTACGAGGACTACCTCGTGCGCGTCAAGCCGAGACCGCAGCCGAGAAGTGAGAGCAAGGGAAAGGTGTGGGTCTGCCGCATCTGCGGATACACCTACTGCGACGCGGAAGAGGCTGTGCCGTTCGAGCAGCTCCCCGACGACTGGGTCTGCCCGCTCTGCAAGCATCCTAAGAGCGACTTTGAGCTACAGCAGTAAAAGTATACGGGCGCTGCGTTTGCAGCGCCCGTCTCCGGTTTCATCTGAAATTCAGCGCGATATTATCAGCGAGGACTGGTCGGAACTCCGTACAAGCATCAGCTTCTCGTTCAGCTCAAGCGCCGAAGCGCCGGAGTACACGCATTCGGTCTCGCCGTGCGCAGCGCCGAGCGCCCACACCTCGCCTGAGTCCGCCGGGCTGTAATACACGCGCCCGTCGAACAGGCAGAGGAACATCCCGATCCCGACGGCGCCGGGGTCGTGGCTCGTAGTGTCGCCGCTTTTTCTGTCGTACAGGTAAATTAGACCGTCCTGGTACCAGCAGAAATACGACTCGTCCGCGCACAGCATGCTTGGCACGCCGGAGGTCTCGACCGCCTGTTTCTGCACGCCGTCGTAGCCGATGAGGCGGATTGCGTTTGCGCCGGAGGGTATGTACGCAATCCCCTCCTCGAGCGGCGCAATGTTGGAGGGTATGCCGGTGAGTTCGCATATGTCGGTCGTGCCGCCGGTCTCCGGGTCGTAGCACCTGAGAGCCGAGCCGAGCTGTTCGGTGAAGTACACCTTCCCGCTGTGCGTGAAAAAGGTGTCGGACGCGGAAAACGGGAGCCAGGTCGCCTCGCCGGTCGCGGGGTCGTACATGCGGGCGGCAAAACCGTCGCTGCCTGCGAGGTATACGAGCTTGTCCCCCGCGCTCCAGAGTCTGCTCGGGTAGCGCCCCGGGTTCTCAGTCTCCTCGGTGAGGACAAGTTCAGCCGACGAGCCGTCGCTTTTCGCGCGGTACAGAGTGTTCCCGCTGAGATAATATAGGTCGTCGCCTGCCTGCTGCATATAGTGACCGTGCGCATAGTTCTGGTAGGCGGCGTCGACCTGCGTGACCTCGTCCTCGTTGCAGAGGACAATAATGCAGACGGCAATTATCACGCCTAACACCGCTGCGCCTAACAGCAGTTTTGAGAGATTGTTCACGGTATATGCCTCCCATCATTATATGTTGCCTGTATAATATTTTAACAGAATTTGGGGAGACGACAATAGTCTTACAAAAATTGTTATGTAAAAGAAATAAAGGGGGTAGATGTGATTGGACCGGGGGAAAAATATGTCGAACTATGAAAGAACAAAGAATCAGATGTGCGCAGAGTTTCTCGGGTACGACCAGGAGAAGATGATAGAGCGGTTCGGGTTTGAGGCGGATGCGCAGTTTCTGAAGTTCCGGTTTCTCGGGAGCGGGTGCCGGGTGAACAGGCGGACCGGTGAGGTGGAATGCGCAGATCCGGTCACGGGCAAGTTTTTGGCGGCGGACTTCAACGAGGCGATGACGGTGTACGACCTGCTCTGCTGGTCGAAGCCGGGGGCTGCGCCGTGCGGGCGGTACATGAACCTGCAGAGTCTCGCACAGCTTTGCGGCGCGGCGAGCTGGCCGGGAAACAGCGGATTTGCGGAACAGGCGCGACTTTTCGACGGTCGGACGGAGGCGCTTGTGAAGGCGGCGGAGAGGTTGGGCGGCAGACCGGTGTCGGGCGGCGACGCTGCGGCTGAGATACCGGTTTTCGGGGAACTGAGGGCGATACTGCGGTTCTGGGCGTCGGACGACGAGTTTGAGCCTCAGCTCCAGATACTGTGGGACGAGAACACGCTGATGTACATGCACTACGAGACCGCGTGGTACGCGAGCGCCGCGCTGCTGCGCCGCGTGTGCGCGCTCGTCTGACCCGCGCGGGTTGACAAGTTTCTCGGGTATGGGCTATAATCAGTAACATTAGTACGGATTTCGATCCTGTACCGTGTGCCGGAATATGTCGTCACACGGCAGAGGTGTATTTTGAAAAGCCGGAGGAGAAGTGAATGGCGGACATTTTCGAGAAATGCTTTGAGTTCAAACAGGCGGAGGACGCGAGAGAGAAGGGAATATACCCGTATTTCCACGCGCTCGAGAGCAGGCAGGACGTCGAGGTCATGATGGAGGGCAAGCGCCGCATCATGCTCGGGTCGAACAACTATCTCGGGCTCACGGTGGACCCGGAGATGATAGAGGCTGGTATCCGCGCCGTCGAAAAGTACGGCACCGGCTGCTCAGGCTCGCGCTTTCTCAACGGGACGCTGGAGATGCACCTCGAACTCGAAAGCGAACTTGCCGACTTCCTGCACAAGGAGGCGGTGGTCACCTTCTCGACCGGGTTTCAGTCGAACCTCGGCATTATAAGCGCGGTGGTCGGGCGGAACGATTACGTTATCTGCGACCGCGAGAACCATGCGTCGATATACGACGGATGCAAGCTCAGCTACGGAAAGATGCTCAGATACCGCCACGCCGACATGGCGGACCTTGAGCGCCAGCTTGCGCGCGTGCCGGACGACGCGGGGCGCTTGATAGTCACCGACGGTGTGTTCAGCATGGGCGGTGATATAGCGAACCTCCCCGAGATAGTCCGGCTTGCAAAGAAATACGGCGCGCGGGTGATGGTGGACGACGCGCACGGTCTCGGCGTTATCGGCGAGGGCGGTCGCGGAACCGCGAGCTACTTCGGGCTTGAGGATGAGGTGGACATCTATATGGGTACCTTCTCGAAGTCGCTTGCGAGCCTCGGCGGGTATATGGCGGCGTCGGCAAAGGTGGTCGAGTATGTGCGCCATGTCTCGCGTCCGTTCATATTCTCCGCGTCGATAACTCCGGCGAGCTGTGCGGTGGCGCTCGCCGCGCTGAGAAAGCTCCGCCGGGAGCCGGAACTCCCGCAGCGCCTGCACGACATATCGGCTTACGCCCGGGAGGGTCTGCTCGCGCGCGGGCTCAAGATACGTATGAGCGACACGCCGATAATCCCGATATACACATACGATACCGAGACTACGCTTGTGCGCGCAAAGCAGCTCTATGAGGCAGGGGTGTATGTAAATCCGGTGCTCCCGCCCGCGACTGCGCCGACCGAGTGCCTGCTGCGCACAAGCTATATGGCAACGCATACAAAGCCGATAATAGACGAGGCGATAGACATCATTGCGGACGTGATGAGCCGCGAGGCGAAGCTGTGAGGCGTGTAGCTGCGGTCACAGGCGGCTCGGGCGGCATCGGTCGCTGTGCCGCCGTCGAGCTTGCGCGCAGAGGGTTTGCGGTGTATGAGCTCAGCCGCAGCGGGACCGGATTTGACGGGGTCGAGCATGTCGGGTGTGACGTGACCTCCGAGGAACAGGTGCGCGCCGCGATTGACGGCATAGCGGAGCGCGAGGGTCGGCTCGACCTGCTCGTCTGCTGCGCCGGATACGGTATCTCAGGGGCGGTCGAGTTCACCGCCCACGATTCGAGCCGGGCGCAGCTCGACGTCAACCTGTTCGGGGCGGACAGCGCCGCGCGCGCAGCGATACCGCATATGCGACGCGGCGGCGGAGGACGAATAGTATTTGTGAGCTCGGTTGCGGCGGTTGCGCCGATTCCGTTTCAGACCTGGTACTCGGTGTCGAAGGCTGCGCTAAACTGCTATGCGCTTGCGCTTGCAAACGAGTTGCGTCCGTTCGGTATATCGGTGGGCGCGGTGATGCTCGGGGACGTGCGCACCGGGTTTACCGCCGCACGGAAGAGGGACGATTCAGCGGATCTGCTGTATGGCGGACGGGTGAGCCGTTCGGTCGCGCGAATGGAGAAGGACGAGCGCGGCGGGATGAGCGCGGAGCGCGCCGGGGCGGCTGTAGTGCGGTTTTCGCTTGGACGCCGTCCGCTTGCGGCGGTGGGTGCGCAGTATCGGGCGATATGTGTGCTTATCAGGCTGCTGCCGGCGGCATTTGTCCAACGCGTACTCTATTCGATGTATGCAAAATGAGTTTGCGGGAATTACTAAAATAAATTTGAGCTTTTTCCAAATTAACTGTTGACAAAATGGAGAGATTCGCATATACTATTTTTTGCCCCGCCTTAAGTGGCGACGCTTTCCCGTCCCAGAGGGTGGCATGGCGGCGTAGCTCAGTTGGCTAGAGCATCCGGTTCATACCCGGCAGGTCGTTGGTTCAAATCCGACCGCCGCTACCATGCACGGAGCCGGCTCAAGGGTCGGCTCCGTATACTAGGCCCGTTGGTCAAGCGGCTAAGACGCCGCCCTTTCACGGCGGAAACAGGAGTTCGATTCTCCTACGGGTCACCATATGGAGGCATAGCTCAGCTGGTAGAGCACCTGCTCCACACGCAGGGGGTCACAGATTCGAGTTCTGTTGTCTCCACCATTAAGCTCCGAAGTCGTCCGGCTTCGGAGCTTTGTTACATTTTGCGGAGGTCAGGATGTATCAGGAGAAATTTATGCGTGAGGCGCTCTCGCTTGCACGTCTTGCCGCGGAAGAGGGAGAAGTCCCGGTCGGCTGTGTCATAACTGTGGGCGATGGCGAGAATGCTCGAATAGTGGGTCGCGGGCGAAACGAGCGCGAGCGGCGCAAAAGTGCGATTGCCCACGCCGAAATTTCCGCTATCGACGAGGCGTGCAGGACGCTTGGTGGCTGGCGGCTGTGGCAGTGTGAGCTGTATGTCACACTTGAACCGTGCGCGATGTGTTCTGGCGCTATTATCAACGCCCACCTGCCCCGTGTGTACTATGGCGCGTCCGACCCGAAGCGCGGCGCGGCGCGCTTTTTTGAGGAGAGCACCGCGTTTCGACCGGAGGCGAGCGGCGGATATCTCGCGGATGAGTGTTCTGATCTCATCACCGGTTTTTTTCGCAAGTTGAGGCGGTAAAGACCGTTCGGGAATGAAATTTGTGCCGCGGGTCAAAAAAGTGTTGACACCGGCTGAAACATGTGATATTATACACAGGCTGATGTTGTTGGCGTGCTGGTGTAGCTCAATAGGCAGAGCAGCTGATTTGTAATCAGCAGGTTGCTGGTTCGATTCCGGTCACCAGCTCCAATTATTTTAATTTAAT
>CALXFK010000018.1 GCA_944387575.1 uncultured Clostridia bacterium | reverse complement strand
AAATATATGATAGATTTCTCGTATAAGGACAGATACGGCTTTGAGGACCTTGTCGAGCTCATGCGCGTGTTGCGCGTACACTGTCCGTGGGACAGGGAGCAGACGCATATGTCGATCCGGCAGAATCTGCTTGAGGAGGCGTACGAGGTCTGTGAGGGCATCGACCGGGACGACCCCGCGATACTGCGCGAGGAGCTGGGCGACCTGTTTTTGCAGGTGGTGTTCCACGTGTGTATCGAGGAGGAACGTGGTCGGTTTGACTTTGGAGACGTACTGACCGAGCTTGCCGAGAAGCTTATCCGGCGCCATCCGAACCTGTTTGCGAAGGACGCGGGCGGCACCGCACCGTCCACCGCCGGCGAGATGCTGGACGAGTGGGATCGGGTCAAGCGGCAGGAGAAAGGCGGTCACCGCGCTGCGGTGGCTGCGGTGGCGAAGAGCCTGCCCGGGCTCATGCGCGCCGAGAAACTCCAGGGGCGCGCGGCGAAAGCGGGCGTGGTTCCGCCGTCGCCGCAGGAGGCGTCCGCCCTGCTCGCGGAGAGCGCCGGGGCGCTCGCCGGGGCTTCGGACGAGACGTTCGAGCGGGCGCTGGGCGAGCTGCTCTTTCGGGCTGCCGGTCTTGCGCGGCTGCGCGGCGCGGATGCCGAGCTCGCACTCGAGCGCGAGTGCGACAGGTTTGCCGAGCGGTTCGCGGAGGAACACCCGGATCGCCCGGATCGCCCATAGCATCCGGAGCGCCGTGAGGCGGCGTGAGTTTCCCAGGATACCCATATAAATCAACTGTTGAAAACAGGAGGAACTAAAAATGAATAAGGCAGACATCGTAACGGCAGTTGCCGAAAAGGCAGGGATTTCGAAGAAGGACGCGGAGAAGGCGGTAGGCGCCGTGCTCGAGACGATAAGCGAGGCGCTCATCGCCGGGGACAAGGTGCAGCTCGTCGGGTTCGGCGGGTTTGAGGTGAAGGAGCGCGCGGCGCGCCTTGGTCGCAATCCGCGCACCAAGGAGTCCATCGAGATTCCCGCTTCCCGCACTCCGGTTTTCAAGCCGGGCAAGTCGCTCAAGGACGCGGTCGCGAAGTGAGCTTCGCTGATGCCTGCTGCAAAAGGAACTTAGCATGAGGCTGGACAAGTACCTCAAGGTCTCGCGGCTCATAAAGCGGCGCACCGTTGCAAACGAGGCGTGCGACGCCGAGCGGGTGAGCGTCAACGGCAAGCCCGCCCGCGCAAGCTACGAGGTAAAGGTAGGGGACCGCATCGAAATCCGCTTCGGAGCGCGGACGGTCGCGGTCGAGGTGCTCGCGGTAAGCGAAAGCGTCCGTAAGGAGGACGCCCCCGCAATGTACCGGGAGATATGAAAGAATAACAGCCCGCCGCTTTTGAAGCGGCGGGCTGTTTTGCTGCCGCACCCCCCGCGTGGGGTGGGCGGGAGTGCGCGTTTTGACGTCAGCTTATATCTGCGAGTTCAAGGAAGCGGTAACCCTCGTTTTCGATGAGTTCCTTTCGCGCGGTGAGGTTGGTGCCGAGCAGCACATCGAACATCGCGGCGGTGCGCTCCACGTCCTCCGGGACCACCCGCACAAGGCGGCGCGTCTCAGGGGACATCGTGGTCAGCCACATCATGTCTGCCTCGTTCTCGCCGAGACCCTTCGAGCGCTGAACGGTGTACTTTGCGCCGCCGAGCTCCGCGAGTATTTTTGCCTTTTCGGCGTCGGTGTACGCAAACCAGGTCTTTCCGCGGCTCGTTATCTCGTAGAGCGGGCTTTCTGCGATGTATACCCGCCCACAGTTGATAAGGGTCGGGGTGAGGCGGTAGAGCATCGCGAGCACGAGCGTGCGTATCTGGTAGCCGTCCACGTCGGCGTCGGTGCAGATGATTATTTTCGACCACCTGAGCTGGTCGAGCTCGAAGGTTGCGAGGTCCTTTGCGCCGCGGTGGCTCACCTCGACGCCGCAGCCGAGCACCTTTATGAGGTCGGTTATTATCTCGCTTTTGAATATGCGGGGGAGGTCGGCTTTGAGGCAGTTGAGGATCTTGCCGCGTATCGGCATTATCGCCTGGAACTCCGAGTCCCTGCCCATCTTGACCGAACCGAGAGCCGAGTCGCCCTCGACGATGTACAGCTCGCGCCGCTCGGGGTCGCGGCTGCGGCAGTCGACGAACTTCGCAACGCGGTTCGAGATGTCGAGCCCGCCGGAGAGCTTCTTTTTCAGGCTGAGGCGGGTCTTTTCGGCGGTCTCGCGGCTCCGCTTGTTGACGAGCACCTGCTCGCATATCCGCTCCGCGTCCGCCGGGTTCTCTATCAGGTAGACCTGTATCTGTTCGCGCAGGAACTTGTCCATTGCCTCCTGCACGAAGCGGTTGTTTATCGCCTTCTTGGTCTGGTTTTCGTAGGAGGTCTGGGTCGAGAAGTTGTTCGAGACGAATATCAGGCAGTCCTGGATGTCGCCGAAGGTTATCTTGCTCTCGCCCTTCTGGTACTTCCCGCCACGGCGCAGGTACCCGTCGAGCGCGGCGACAAACGCGAGCCGCATCGCCTTGTCCGGCGACCCGCCGTGCTCGAGGAAGGACGAGTTGTGGTAGTGCTCGATGACGCTCACCCGCCGCGAGAACGCAAACGCGCAGTTTATCTTCACCCGGTACTCCGGCTTGTCCTCCCGGTCGCGCCCGGTGCGCTCACAGCCCGCGACGTAAACGCTCGAGAGCGCATCCCCGCCCGCGATCTCCGCGACGTAGTCCGCTATCCCGTTCTCGTAGCGGAACTCGCTCTCCTCAAAGCTCCCGTCCGCGCGCTCGACCCGAAGCACGAAGGTCACCCCCGAGTTTACCACCGCCTGCCGCTTGAGTATGTCGCGGTAGTACTCCTCCGGAATGTCGATGTCGGTGAACACGTCGAGGTCGGGCAGCCACCGCGTAAGCGTCCCGGTCCGCCTGCCCTTGTACGGCTCCTTCTGAAGCTCGCCCACTATCTCGCCGCGCTCGAAGTGCAGCGAATACTTGTACCCGTCCCGCCAGACGGTCACGTCCATGTAGCGCGACGAATACTGCGTCGCGCACGAACCAAGCCCGTTCAGACCGAGCGAAAACTCGTAGCCCGAACCGTCCCCGTCCGCGCCGTACTTTCCGCCCGCGTACAGTTCGCAGTAAACAAGCTCCCAGTTGAAACGGTTCTCGCGCGCGTTCCAGTCCACCGGACACCCGCGCCCGAAGTCCTCCACCTCTACCGAACGGTCGGCATAGCGGGTCACGATGATCCGGTCGCCATGCCCGCCCCGCGCCTCGTCGATGGAGTTTGAGAGTATCTCGAACACCGCATGTTCGCACCCCTCAAGCCCGTCCGAGCCAAATATTACCCCCGGACGCTTTCGCACCCGGTCCGCGCCTTTCAGCGTTGTTATCGATTCGTTTGTATATTTAGATGCCAAGTCCTGCCTCCGAAACTCTGGTTTGTTCACACTTCAGTATGCCATGTTTTTCGGTTGTCCCGTAAGGGACGAGAAAAACGGCTTAAATCAAAGTATAATAACCGCTGTGCGGTTATTATACCATGACGGCAAAGCCGGAATGGTATAATGTGCCATGTTTTTCGGTTGTCCCGTAAGGGACGAGAAAAACGGCTTAAATCAAAGTATAATAACCGCCTTGCGGTTATTATACCACAGTTTCTTCCCAAGCGCAAACCGGAAACGCGCCGCGCCGCCCCGATACGGGGCGGCGCGGCGTATGTGGTTTGTAGCATGTGTGTATTTTTTCTTGTCATTCGCGCGCGAGGTAGCGGTCGAGCGCTGCCTGGACTATTGCGACCGCGTCGCTGAGCCCGATGCTCTCGACCTCGGCGAGCATGTTGTCAAGCTCGCTCATCGGCATCTGCCCGGAGATTATGCGCACCAGCGTCTCGGATACGCGGGTGTTGATGTCCGCCATTATTGCGGAGAGCTGCGCACTCTCCTCCTGGGTCAGGCTGAGGGTGGGCATCGTGTACTCATCCTCCCAGTTGCCGTCGAACAGTTCCTCGGTCTCCCAGACGGCGTCGGAAGCGGTCGGCATGATCTCACGCTCCCAGTCGTACCAGCTCGGCATGACGAGACCCATCATGTAGACGTTCCACTGGAGGTAACTTGCAAGCCCGTTTTCGTTGCGGTAGATGACGTCGGTTACGTTCGGGTTGCCCTCCTCGTCGTACTCGAAGCTGATGCCCTCAAGCCCGTAGTTGGCGAGCAATGCGCCCTCCTCGGTGTACAGGTAGTCTATCCAGCGCATCATGACCTCGATGTTCTCGCAGGAGGTGGATATGCAGGACAGGACAAACTTGTTGTAGCTAGTTGACGCGCCGCCCATGACAATCTTGCGCACGTCTCCGGCGTTGCGGGTCGGGGTGTAGAAGCCGCGGTACGCAAACTCGGTGTTACCGAGCGCGTGGGCGTTCGGGTCCTGATTGTCCATGTCGCAGTAGAGACCGGTCTGGATGCCGACCTCGCCGTTGAGCAGCGGCGCGGAGTCTATGGCGTTTTCACGGCTATAGAAGTACGGGTCGATGAGCCCCTCGCTGTACCACTGCGTCATCATCTCGACATACTCGCGGAAACCGGGCTGGGTGAGACCGGACACTGCGGTGCCGTCGATGTTGAGGAAGTTCGCGGTCTGTGAGGCGGGCTGCGGGTTGTAGGTCGTGTCCATGCCGACCATGAGCCAGTCTACGCAGCCGGTCTGGCTGATCGCGAGCGGGCGCTCAGGGTTGTACTCGTCGCGAATAGCCACAAGTGCGTCGTGGTAGGTGTCGTAGGTGTTCGGGACTTCGAGCCCGAGGTTGTCGAGCCAGTCCTGACGCCCCATCGGTCCCATCCACGCCCACTGGAGGGTCTGGACTATCTGATAGAACCCGGGAGCCTTCCCGCTGTCGGTTATTGTGGTGACATACGTGCCCTCGGTGAGACGGCGGACGTAGTCATAGTTCGGCGCGTACTGCGGGATCAGCGGCTCGATGTCGACGAATATCTCGTTGTCGATGTACCAGTCGGCGCCGTTGACGAGGTAGCTGCCGACGCTTATGTAGAGGTCGTCGTACTCATTGCCCGCCATCGCTATCTGGAAGGTCTCGGCTGCGCTCGCACCGCTCACCGAATAGAACTCCCACTTCACGCCGGTGAGCTTTTCCATCTCCTGGTACGCAAGCGAGTCGCCAAGGCTTTCGAGCCCGGACTGACCGGGGTCAGCCGACTGCCACTGCGTGAAGGTTATCGGCTCGTCTACGAGCGGCAGCTTGAATTCGCCGCCCTCGATGACCGGCTTTGCCGCCTCACCGCCTCCGTCTCCCGAGTCGCTCGGGGTTGCGGTGGCTGAACCGGACGGGCTTGCGGGGTCCTCCTCCGCCTGGTCGCACCCGACAAATAGCGAGAGCGACAGCAAAAGCACCAGGATCAACGCAAGGGTTCTCCTCATTGTCTTTGCCTCCTTTTTTCCGTTTGCGGCGGTCGCCGGCTGCTTGCATGACGCCGCCTTTCTCTGTCCTATCTTACCCGTACTTTAATATATTGTGAACTCGTTGTCAATACTTTTTTAAAATATTCTTTGCAAGCAGTACAAATTTTTTTGCGGAATATGTCGCTTAAAAATAATATAAAACGGCAAAATTCGCAGCAAAAAAGAAGGAAGAAAAGGATATCACATGAAATGTTAAGCGGTTTACGCAAACTAAATATGAAAATAAATGCAATAAATTAAAAATGCAGTTAATAAAATTAAGGCTCGTGGTCGTGACGTACGGGGGAGGCGGCGATGAGGTGGCGCACGCCCTCGGGGGTCACGTGGCGGCGGATGAGCCCAAGCGCCTCCAGCCGCGAGATCGACCGCCGGACGCTCCGGTCGGATATGCCAAACCGCCGCGCGAGGTACTCGTCGGTCGCATAGCAGCTCCGGTTTCCGCCGTTGAAGCTGAGCACCATCGAGTATATCAGCTTGTCGGACGGCGAGAGCCGCCGGTCGCGAAGTACGCTGTCCCGCAGCACTATGTATTCCTCCTGCTCTTCTCCCGCGCGCTCCACCCGCCGCCGGTCCATACCATGTTCCACCATCTTCCGCACCTCCAGTCCATTTTTGTCCCCCACAGGGTACCCCGTCCCCCCACAGGGTACCCCGTCCCCACAGGGTACTCCGTCCCCACAGGGTACCCCGTCCCCCACAGGGTACCCCGTCCCCACAGGGTACCCCGTCCCCCAACACCTCGGGTGTTTACGTAGCGTTACACCACTGCTGTGTAGATTTACGTAAATTTACTACCGTGTTTAAATAATACAACAACTGTCCAACAAAGTCAACGTCACTTTAATCAAAATTTACTTCACTTCCCAAAAGCAGTCAGTCCCGCTTTGCTTTGATATATTTAATATAGTATTTATTATATAATTTAATATAATAATGTATATGGACAGGATTGTCCGAAAAGGTGGACAGCCTTGACCGGACTTCGGACAGAAATGACCGGGAATGCGGACAGTTTTGCCGTGACAAAATATGTAAGCGAGTTTTCCACAGGGTTATCCACAGACTTTTCCACAGAAAAACGCGGGGTTATCCACAGGGTTTTCCACAGGGGTGGAAGTGAGGAAGGGGTGCGCAATATGGACAAAAAAGCGTTTTGGGGCGAGGGTTCTTTTTGACCAATTACACCGCTGCGTAGAATTGACACCGGAAACTGCACATGCTATAATTTAGTCATAATGGCAGCAAATTGTGGAAGTATGCAGACATTTGCCCGGAAAATTGCGGAGGCATCTTTCGGGCGGCGGGCGGAGGTTTATGCGGATGGACGCTGGGCGCACGCGCGAGCTGCTCGGGCGGCATTCGGTCGGGCTGAAGCACGCGCTCGGGCAGAACTTTCTTGTTGACGAGGGGGTAGCCCGGCGGATAGCGGAGGCGAGCGGCGCGGACAGGGCGAGCGGCGTGGTCGAGATAGGTGCGGGCGCGGGAGCGCTCACGGCGCAGCTTGCGGCGGTCGCGGGTCGCGTGGTGACCATCGAGATAGACCGGCGGCTTGAGCCGGTGCTTCGCGAGAGCCTTTCGGGCGCGGAAAATGTCGAGTTCATATTTCAGGATGCGATGAAGGTGGACTTTGCGGCGGTGGTGCGCGAGCGGATAGCTCCGCTGCGTGCGGTCGCGTGTGCTAATCTGCCGTACCAGGTGACGACGCCGGCGGTGCGGCGGCTGGTGAGCAGCCGTCTGTTCGGGTCGGTGTGCGTGATGGTCCAGCTCGAGGCGGCGCGGCGGTTTGCGGCGGCGCCGGGGGACGCGGAGTACAACGAGACAAGCGCGTTCTGTGCGTACTATTCGAAGCCTGAGCTGCTGTTTGAAGTCCCGGCGAACTGTTTCGAGCCGCGTCCGCATGTGACGAGTGCGGTCATACGGTTCGATGCGAAGCCCGCCCCGGCGGGGGGAGAGGCGGAGGACGCGGAGGTGCTGCGGCTGATGCGCGCGGCGTTTTCCGAGCGCCGAAAGAAGTTCGCGGCGTGTCTTGCGCGGGCTACCGGCTCGGCGCGGGAGCGCTGGGAGGAACTGCTTGTGGGGCTCGGGTTTCCGTGCGACGTGCGGGGCGAACGCCTCGGCGCGGACGACTTCGCGCGGCTCGCGAGGCTTGCGCGGGAGTCGGGGCTCATTTGAGGCTCATTTAAAATGTCGGCGACTGGCAGGGATCTGCCGTTGATATAATTAGTTGTCAAGCCGAAACTAACGATCGGAAGGAGAATATTCATGGCACTTACCACAAACAAGGCCGTACTCGACTGGATCGACGAGAAGGTCGCGCTGCTCAAGCCGGACCAGGTGGTCTGGATAGACGGCAGCGAGGAGCTCTATGCCAAGCTGCGCGCGGAGGCGTTTGCCACCGGCGAGATGGAGGAGCTCAACCAGGAGAAGCTCCCGGGCTGCATGCTTCACCGCACCGCCGTCAACGACGTTGCGCGCGTTGAGGACCGCACCTTTATCTGCACGCCCACCCGCAAGGAAGCTGGTCCGACCAACAACTGGATGGAGCCCGGCGAGATGTATGCAAAGCTCAACGCGCTGTACGACGGCGCGATGAAGGGTCGCACGATGTACGTCATCCCGTATTCAATGAGCGTTGTCGGCAGCCCGTTTGCGAAGTACGGCATCGAGCTTACCGACTCGATATACGTCGTGCTGAACATGAAGATAATGACCCGCGTCGGCAAGAACGTTCTTGACGCGCTGGGAGACGACCCGAACTTCATCAAGGGCGTCCATGCAAAGAAGGACGTCAACCCCGAGGAGCGTTACATTGTCCAGTTCCCGCAGGACAACACCATCTGCTCGGTCAACTCGGCTTACGGCGGAAACGTGCTGCTCGGCAAGAAGTGCTTCGCGCTCCGTATCGCGAGCTACCTCGGACGCAACGAGGGCTGGATGGCTGAGCACATGCTGATACTCGGCATCGAGAACCCGCAGGGCGAGGTCCGTTACCTCTCCGCCGCGTTCCCGTCCGCCTGCGGCAAGACCAACCTGGCAATGCTCATCCCGCCGGAGGGATACAAGGCTAAGGGCTACAAGGTCTGGTGCGTTGGCGACGACATCGCGTGGCTGCGCGTTGGCGAGGACGGCAGGCTCTGGGCGGTCAACCCGGAGAACGGCTTCTTCGGCGTTGCTCCCGGCACTAACATGAAGTCCAACCCGAACGCTCTTATCAGCACCATGAAGGACACCATCTTCACCAACGTCGCCCACAACCTCGACGACAACACCGTCTGGTGGGAGAAGCTGGACAAGAATCCGCCTGAGCACGCCATCGACTGGAAGGGCAACCCGTGGAACGGCAAGACCTCCAAGGAGAACGGCGCTCATCCGAACAGCCGCTTCACCGCTCCGGCTGTCAACTGCCCCTGCATCAGCCCCGAGTTCAATAACCCGAACGGCGTGCCGATCAGCGCGATAGTGTTCGGCGGACGCCGCGCCAAGACCGCTCCGCTGGTTTACCAGAGCTTCGACTGGAACCACGGCGTGTTCGTAGGCTCGATAATGGCTTCCGAGACCACCGCCGCCGCCGCCGGTGCAGTCGGCGTTGTCCGCCGCGACCCGATGGCGATGCTGCCGTTCTGCGGCTACAACATGGGCGACTACTTCCAGCACTGGATAGACATGGGCAAGAAGATCCCGCACGCCCCGAAGATATTCAACGTCAACTGGTTCCGTACCGACGACGAGGGCAACTTCATTTGGCCCGGATTCGGCGACAACCTCCGCGTGCTCGAGTGGATCATGAAGCGCGCATTCGACGAGATCGACGCCGAGGAGACCGCGATCGGCTACATGCCGCGTCCCGAGGACATCAACATCGAGGGTCTTGACGACGTCAACCTCGACACCATGAAGGACCTCCTCTCGGTCGACAAGGACCTCTGGAAAGAGGACGTCGAGTCGATTAAGCAGTTCTATGCCAAGTTCGACGAGTTCGATACTCTGCCGGCAGTCCTCAAGAAGGAGCTCAGCGACTTCGAGGAGCGCCTCGCAAAGTAATCGAAAAGTCCCGGATATACCGCAAAATGTGGAACCCCGCGATTATTTCGCGGGGTTCCGTTGCGCGTGCGGTTCTTTGTACCGTGTGTGGGGGGTACAAAAAAGGGAACCTCTCGGTTCCCTTTGGTGCGGTTGAAAATGGCGGCGTCGAGCCGGAGCGGCGGTGTTCACACGAATAGCGAGAAGGACGCAAACAGACCGCTGAGCAGCGATGCGACGAGTGACACTACGGTTATCTGGGTGTTTATTGACGGACCGGCGGTGTCCTTGAACGGGTCGCCGACCGTGTCACCGATGACTGCGGCGTGGTGAGCCTGGCTGCCCTTGCCGCCCTCTGCGCCCGCCTCGATGTACTTTTTCGAGTTGTCCCAGAGTCCGCCCGAGTTGGACATGAAGAGCGCGAGCAGGAGACCGCTCACGATGTTGCCGACGAGGAACCCTCCGACCGCCGACGCGCCTCCGACGAGACCGACCACGATGGTCGCGAGGATGGTGACGAGACCGGCGGGGATGAGTTCGCGGAGTGCGCCGGTGGTTGCGATGTCGATGCAGCGGTCGTACTCGGGTTTGACGCCCGGTTCTCCCTCGCGCAGTCCGGGTATGCTGTCGAACTGGCGGTGTATCTCCGAGACCATGCGCTGCGCGTTGCGGTCGACGCCGAGGATGAGCATTGCGGAGAATACTGCGGGGATGGCGGCGCCGATGAGTATGCCGAAGAACACGACCGGGTCCATGAGGTCGAAGCCGCTGATGGGCGCCTTGCCTGCGGCGGCGAGCGCGGTGTTGACCTCACTCATGAACGCGCCGAGAAGGGATATGACGGTGAGCCCGGCAGCGCCGATGGAGAAGCCTTTGGTGACCGCCTTGACGGTGTTTCCGGCGCTGTCCAGCGAGTCGGCGACCTGGATCGTCTCCTCGCCGAGCCCGCCGATCTCGGCAAGCCCGCGGGCGTTGTCGACGATGGGACCGTATGCGTCGTTCGAGATAATCATGCCGACTATCGAGAGCATTCCGACCGCCGACATGGCGATGCCGAATATCGCGTACCCGTCGCCCATCGGCGCACACAGGTTGTACGCGACAAGTGCGCTCAGCGCGATGCCGACCATTGCGGGAAGCGCGGATATGAACCCGTAGGACACGCCGCTGAGTACGGTGAACGCCGGTCCGGAAGCGGAGGCGTGCGCCGCCCGGCGGACTATCGGGCGGGAGTCGTTTGTGAAGTAGTCGGTCGTGATGCCGATTATCACACCGACAACGAGCCCGGTCGCCGATGCGCCCCATATCCGCCAGGAGAACCCGTCGAAAACGGCGGTGGCGGCGGCGGTGAGCGCGAGAAAGACGGCGGTGGTGACGTAGGTGGAACTGTTCAGAGCGGAGGTCGGGTCGCCCCTGCGGTTTATGCGCGCGGACGCGATGCCGATTATCGAGCTCAGAAGCCCTATTATCGAGTAGACGAACACCATCTCGATATTCTTCAACGAGCCGGAGAGAGACTGCGCTATGACGATAGCCGAGGTCATCGCCGCGACGTTCGAGTCGAACAGGTCGGCGCCCATTCCGGCGACGTCCCCGACGTTGTCCCCGACATTGTCCGCAATGACTGCGGGATTGCGCGGGTCGTCCTCCGGGATGCCGAGCTCGACCTTGCCGGTGAGGTCGGCGGAGATGTCGGCGGTCTTTGTGAATATGCCGCCGCCCGCCTTCGCGAAGAGAGCAAGCGAACTCGCCCCGAACGAGAATCCGAGCAGCACCGTCGCGTCCCCGACGAGACAGAGCACTCCCGCGACCCCCGCAAGCGAGAACCCGACCACCGCGAGCCCCATCACCGCGCCCCCGCGGAACCCGATGAGGAACGCCGGCTTTATGCCCTGCTTTGCCGCCTCCGCCGCGCGCGCATTCGCGTCGTTTGCCACAAGGACGCCTATCTTCCCCGCGATTGCCGAGAGCGCCGTGCCCGCTATGTATGCAAGCGCCATGCTGAGATTTGTGAGCGGTTCGCCACGCCATATCGGGGAGGGGAGCAGCAGCAGTATCAACACCGACACCACCGCCGCAAACAGCGCAAGTATCTTGTACTCGCGGCGCATGAAGGTGTTCGCGCCCTCGCGTATCAGCCGCGCGACCTCCGCTATCTCCCGGTTCTGCACCTTGTAGCGCAGCACCCAGCGGTACAGGAAACACGCAGCCGCAAATGCTACCGACATCACGAGAAACGACAGCGAATAAATGGTGGTCAAGGACACAGTCACAGATTTTTCCCCCTTTTTGTACTATATGTGGTATATATTCCTAAAAATAGTAAATATACCCCACTATGTTAATATTCTAATAATAACACAATATGTTGTTGAAGTCAACGAACTAATTACAGGTAATATTATCTTTACATTTTCTAAGATTTGAGGACGAGGTGCGCGAAATGGCGAGACGGATACGGGCGAACATACTGCTGATACTTGCGGCAGCCATATGGGGCGGGGCGTTTGTGGCGCAGAGCGTTGGGGGCGCGATAGGGGCGCTGACCTTCAACGGGGCGCGGTCGCTTGTCGGGGCGGGGGCGCTGTTGCCGCTGATACTGGTGCTCGACCGGCTGCGTCCGGTCGAGCGGAAACGCTGGCCGTGGAAGGCGGGGGCGGTGTGCGGGCTGCTTGTGACCGCGGCGACGACTCTTCAGCAGTTCGGGCTGAAGTACACGACGGCGGGGAAGGCGGGGTTCATCACCGCGCTCTACATAATCCTGGTGCCGGTGGTGTCGCTGCTGCCGGGGTTGCGGAGCGGGGCGCGGCGACCGGTGCAGACGGTGGCGGCGCTGGTGCTCGCGGTGAGTGGGATGTATCTGCTCTGCATAGAGCCGGGCGCGTCGCTCGTGCCGGGTACCGGTGACCTGCTGATGCTCGGCTGCGCAGCGGTGTTCACCGCGCACATACTTGTCATAGACCGCGCCGCGCCGCAGGAGGACTGTCTGAAGCTCTGCTGCGTGCAGTTCCTGATATGCGGGGTGATATGCACGGCGGGGGCGCTGATCTTCGAGCGGGACACGCTCAGCGTGGACGGCATCGCGTCGGCGTGGCTGCCGATACTCTACGCGGGCGTGTTGAGCAGCGGGCTTGCGTACACGCTCCAGATGCTCGGGCAGAGGGAGAGCACGCCGACCGTTGCGGCGCTGATAATGAGTCTCGAGTCGGTGTTTGCGGTGCTCGGCGGATGGCTGCTTCTACATGAACAGCTAACGCCGCGCGAACTCGGCGGGTGCGCGCTGATGATGGTGGCGATAGTTGCGGCGCAGCTCCCCTCCCTCCGAAAAAGCCTTTCGCCCGCAAAAAAAGAGCCGCCCGCGGCAGCTCTTTAAAATCAAATGTTATAAATGTCGTAAATTGTCACGCGGCGGTGAGCACCCCCGCGCCGAACCCGACGAGCGCGGCGAGCGCCCCGAATATCAGCTCGCGCGCGGTGTGCCGCCCGAGTTCGAGCGAACTCCACGCGACAAGCGCCCCGAGCAGTACACAGGGGACTATGCACCAGAGGTGACCGAGCGTGTATATGGCGAGTATCATCGGTCCGGCTATTCCGCAGGCGTGACCGCTCGCCTTCAAGCCGACATAGTTCATCAGCAGAAGCAGGCAGTAGGACGCGAAGTACGACGCGTA
The DNA here is from genome assembly GCA_944387575.1 of uncultured Clostridia bacterium. Classification (GTDB taxonomy): domain Bacteria; phylum Bacillota; class Clostridia; order Oscillospirales; family JAAYOS01; genus CALXFK01. Next base: position 27,052 of record CALXFK010000018.1, on the reverse strand, counting down.
TATGACCATCAGCCCGGGCTCGACATGCTCGAGCACCCCGTATATGACCGCCGCAGTGTACCCCACGAAGGTGGTCACGAACGCGAAGTTGCGCTGACCCTGCCGTCCGGCGGCGCGAAGCTTGGGTATCAGCGGCTGGAGCGGGTACGCGAGCAGCGGCAGCACCATCAGGAACAGCACCGACAGCGCAAGCTCGCCAACCCCGGAAAACAGACTCCGCTTCGCCTCCCAGCAGAGCAGCAGCAGCGCCGCTATCATCACCGGAGGCAGCGTGATGACCCGTATTACAAACGCGATACGGCGTTTCACTCCACCTCACCTCCGGCACTGGTGTTGTCGGTGTTGTCGGGATTTTTGGAGCTGGTGCCTGCGTTTGATGCCGTGCTGGCACGGTGTGCGGCACGGGCATTGCGGACCGCCTCGGCGCTGCCCTTCACGCCGCCGCGAACCGCTGCGCGGAGGGTGTCCACCGCGTCGCGCGCGCTGCGGGTGGCGGAGCTTGCGAAGGCGGCGGCGCGGGAGTGGAGGTCGGCGGGGGCGGTGCGGGCGTCGGCGGCGTAGAAGAAGAGGGCGAGCGCGTCCGGTCCGAGGTGGGAACCGGTGCCCGGTTCATGGTCGACTATCAGGAACTCGCCGACGTCGCAGCGGGCGCGGATCTGTTCGCTGAGCGCGACCGCGTCGTCGTAGCAGCCGGTGTGCGAGATGCCGACCGTCTGCTTTTCGGGGTTCACCGCGAGCTCGACAAACGAATCGACAAGCGCGCGTATCGCCCGTGCGCGCCCGCGCTCGCGGGATGCGCAGACTATCTTGCCCTCTTCGTTTCCCATCAGCACCGGCTTTATGTTCATAAGCGTCCCGACGACCGCCGCCGTTCCGCTGAGCCTGCCGCCGCGGCGCAGAGCCACGAGGTCGTCCACTATGAACCGCTGGCAGACATACTTCTTCAATGAATCTATCCGCTGAGCCGCCTCCGACGCGCTCACCCCGCCGTCCCGCAGGTCGGCGGCTTCGAGCACCAGCAGACCCTCGCCGAGCGACGCGCCGAGCGTGTCCACCGTCAGTATCTCCGCGCCGGGATACTCCTCGCGAAGCTCGTCCGCCGCGGCGCACGCCGCCGCATACGTCCCGCTTATGCCGCTCGAAAGCCCGATGTACAGCAAACTCACGCCGTCCCGGCAGTACGGCTCGAACGCCTCATAAAACTGCGCAGAATTTATCAGCGTCGTGCGCACATGTGTATGGTTCGTCCGGATGTCCGAGTAGAACGCCTCCGCGTCAAAATCTACCCCGCGTTGCTGGCAGATGTGCTCCGCCCCGTCGGGGGTCGTGTATGTCATCGAGACAAGCCCAATGTCCAGCTCATCGAGCAGCGCGCCGGGAAGCGACGCCGCAGAATCGGTAAATAACTTGAACGACATAGTTTGGAACACCTCTCTATCTGGTTTTTAAAACCATGATACATTGCAAACGCAGCTATGTAAATAGGCAATATAGACAAACCTGCGCCGAGGGGACTATCGAGCGTAGACACGGTGCGGCGGTGGGTGTATAATAGGGTCGGAAACGTGGACTTCATGAAGGCGGAAGGAAGAGAGATGGGGTACGACAAGAAGCTCATCGCGGCGAAGCTGGTGCGGTGGGAGAACTATATAACGGCGTACGACCTGCCGGACTGGGAACAGCTCCCGCACATGCAGCTCTACATGGACCAGGTGGTGTCGCTGATATGCGAGTATCTGAGCCACTTTGTGTACAGCGGCAACGACGAGAAGCTGCTCACGCGGTCGATGGTCAACAACTATGTCAAGCTCGGGGTGGTGCCGCCGCCGGTGCGCAAGCGGTACAGCCGTCCGCATATTGCGTGCCTTATCATGGTGTGCGTGCTCAAGCAGACGCTGCCGATGGCGGTGGTGGCGAAGATGATAAGCTGCTCGGACGAGGCGGAGCTGCGGCGGGACTATGAGAGCTTCGTGGCGATACACAAGCGGCTTGCGCAGGTGTTCAGCGAGCAGGTGCGGCTGAATGCGTCGCCGGTGTTTGACGAGAGCGTGGATACCGGCTCGGAGGTGCGCGATCTTGTAATGAGCGCCGCGGTCACGAGCTGCCTTGCAAAGCTGCTCACCGCAAAGATAATCGCACTCCAGGCGCCGCCGCAGAATGAGGGCGAGCCGGAGTGAGCCGCAATATGCAATGCAATGCAGTACAATAAAATAATAATGGATATAGCTCGCAGATAATACAAAAACGTCAAAAAACGCGGCAGTCGTGCCATTGTGGCAATTAAGAGATGAGGCGTGCCGTGAGGAGGATACATGAACGATAAATCGAGGCGTGAGCTGGAGCTTGCGGCGTGCGAAGTGCGCCGTGGCATAATCGAGGCGACACACGCCGCAAAGTCCGGGCATCCGGGCGGAAGTCTCTCCGCTGCGGACATGTTCACATATCTCTACCTGCGTGAGCTGCGGGTCGATCCCGCCGAGCCGGAGGCGCCGTGGAGGGACAGGTTCGTGCTGTCCAAGGGTCACACCGCGCCCGGGCTGTATGCGGTGCTCGCACTGCGCGGGTTCTTTCCGCGCGAGGCGCTGCTTACACTGCGGCACACCGGCAGCATCCTTCAGGGGCATCCGTCGCTCGGCATCACGCCGGGGGTGGACATGTCCACCGGCAGTCTCGGTCAGGGCATCAGCGCGGCGGTCGGAATGGCGCTCGGCGGGAAGCTGAGCGGCGCGGACTGGCGGGTGTACGCCCTTCTCGGCGACGGTGAGATCCAGGAGGGGGAAGTTTGGGAGGCGTTCATGAGCGCGGCTCACTTCGGGCTCTCGAATCTCTGTGTCATCATCGACAGCAACCGCCTCCAGATAGACGGCGAGGTGGCGAAGGTCATGAGCCCATACCCGATAGACGCGAAAATGCGCGCGTTCGGGTTTGGCGTGTGCACGATAGACGGGCATTCGTTTGACGATATGGAGCGCGCGTTTGCCGAAGCCCGCGCGTGCAGCGACCGTCCGTTCTGTATAATAATGAATACGGTGAAGGGCAAGGGCGTGAGCTTCATGGAGAACAATGCGTCCTGGCACGGCAAGGCGACCAATGACGAACAGACTGCCGCGGCGCTCGCCGAAATAGCGGCGAAGCGTGCGGAGCTTGAGGAGGTAGCGCAGTGAGCGAGAGAAAGGCAACGCGCGAGGGTTACGGAGATACTCTCGCACAACTGGGTCGTGAGCACCCGGATATCGTCGTGTTCGACGCCGACCTCTCCGGCGCCACCTACACGAGCCGGTTTGCGGCGGTGTGCCCCGAGCGGTTCTTCGACTTCGGAATAGCGGAGGCGAACATGGTCGCGGCTGCCGGCGGTATGTCGACGGTCGGGTATGTGCCGTTCGTGTCCAGCTTCGCGATGTTCGCGACCGGGCGTGCCTATGAGCAGGTGCGCAACACCGTTGGTTACCCGCATCTGAACGTGAAGGTCTGCGCGTCGCATGCCGGTATCAGCGTCGGCGAGGACGGCGCGAGCCACCAGTGCTGCGAGGACATCGCGCTGATGCGCTCCATTCCCGGTATGACGGTCATCTGCCCGTCCGACTACATCGAGGCGTGCGCCGCGGTGCGCGCCGCGTATGAGTACCGCGGACCGGTGTATATGCGGCTCGGAAGGTACGCCGTGCCGGTGATAAACGACCGTCCGGACTACTCGTTTGAGCTGGGCAAGGGCATTCAGATGCGCGACGGCAGCGACGTGACCGTCGTTGCGACCGGGCTTCTCGTGGCGTCCGCGCTCGAAGCCGCGGAGACTCTTGCCACCGAGGGGATCTCGGTGCGGGTAATAAACATTCATACGATTAAGCCGCTCGACGAGGAGATAATCCTCCGCGCCGCGCGTGAGACCGGGAAGATACTCACCGCCGAGGAGCACAGCGTGATCGGCGGGCTTGGGGAGGCGGTCTGCTCGCTTCTCTCCGAGAAACTTCCCACAACCGTTCACCGCCTCGGCGTGCAGGACGTTTACGGGCACTCGGCGTCCGCCGCCGTGCTGCTGCACGAGTTCGGCATGGATGGCGAGGGGGTCGCCGCTGCGGTGCGCCGTCTCGTAAACGGCTGATACGTAAAACAACCGAATCTACGCAACCGTCCGGGGAAGCCGCGAGGCTCCCCCGGTTTTTTTACTGCTCCGCGAACGGTCCGACCTCGACCCCGGTGTAGTAGTGGGTGAGTATCTCGACCGCGTCCGCGCCGTCGAGCGCCATGCTGCGCGCCCCGTACTGGCTCATTCCGACGCCGTGACCCGACGCGGTGACCCCCTCCTCAGAACTCTCCACACTCACGAGGTAGTCGAGCGCGCCGCCCCAGACCTCCTGCGAGGAACGGGTGCGCCCGTTCACCGCCGAACAGAACGCCGCGAGTATCGGCTTTCCGTCGTACAGCACCGCAAGCCCGTCGGTCGCGTCCACCGCCGCCCAGACCTCATTCGAGACCTCCGCGTTCTCCTTGAACGCCATACAGCAGGACGGGCTCGTGCAGATGTCCGCCCCCGCGCCCGAGTGCCTGCCCGAACCGGAGGCGGCGGCTTCGATATTGTTCAGCGTGAGGGTGCGCACTGCTATCGCCTGCGCCTTCAGAGCCTCCTCCGGGAAGCTCGGCGGCATCTCTGCCGCCGTCGCGCCGGCGACATAGTCGCCGAGACTCATTTCACGCACGCTCCCACCGTCCAGCACACGCACCGTCACCCCCTCGTCCGCGCCTTCCACCGGAGCAGCCGGCGTGGCAGTGGACGTGGTATCGGTGGTCGTAGCCGGTGTGGTAGCCGGTGTGGCAGTGGGTGTGGCAGTGGGTGTGGCATCGGTGGTCGTTGAGAGCGGGAGTGCGAAGTCGCCGCCGCCGACCGCAGCGGTCGTGGTAATGGTCGCAGATGTAGGTGAAGGCGAAGGTGAAGGGGTGGTCGTTGGGGCGGGGGAGAGCAGTGTCCGTTCGAACACCGGGGTATCTCCCGCGACCGCGACCGCACCCGCGCCTGGGTTTTGGTCGGGGGTCGAGTACATACCGTCTCCTCCTCCGCCGCCGACAGCGATGGCGGGGATGAGCAGCATGAGCACCGCGAGGGTGCAGCTCAGTGCGAATATCCGTCTCAGAAGAGGATCCCTCCCTTGTGGTTTTGTCGGATTATATGCCGGGAAGGGACAGGTTTATTCGCTGAGCGCAATAAAAATCAAAAAATTGTGCTAAGAGGTGGAAATCTGTGCAGGTTTGAGCTATAATCGTGTTATACACACGCCTATAAAGGAAAGGGGAAAGGAAAATGTTTGAGGGGATAAGAGCAAAGACATGCTGCCTGAGCGGGCACAGGGAGATACCGTCGGACGAGCTTGCGGATGTGATGTGGCGGGTGGAGCTCGCCGTGCGTGAGCTTGTGGAGCGGGGCGTTGTGTATTATGGGGTCGGGGGCGCCATTGGGTTCGATACCGAGTGTGCCAAGCTGCTGCTGCGGCTGCGTGATACCGATTTTCCCCATCTGCGGGTGATACTGGTCTATCCGTTTGACGGGTACATGAGCCGGTGGAGCCGCGGTCAGCGGGAGGAGGCAATGGGGCTGCTGGAGAGGTACGACAAGGTCGTGCGGGTGGCGGAGCGCGGGAGCAGGGGGGTATACCTGCAGCGGAACCGGAAGCTCGTGGACGGGTCGTCGTGCTGTATTTGTTACTGCACGCGGCGCACCGGGGGGACGGCGTACACGGTGGAGTACGCGGAGAGCCGTGGGCTTGAGGTCTACAATGTTGCGCTGCCCGGGGCGGAGCGCCTTATAACGATACCCTTTGAAAAATGGTGGAGGTAGGACAGAAATGGAATGGCTTGAAGTGTCGATAGAGACGACGCGCGAGGGGATAGACCCGGTCTGTGCGCGGCTGATAGCGATGGGCATAGAGGGGATGCAGATAGAGGATTTCGACGACTTCCAGGAGTTTCTCGAACAGAACCGGAAGTACTGGGATTACGTCGACGAGGCACTCATCGAACAGAAGCGCGGCGCGACGAATGTGAAGATATACCTGCCCTCGGGGGCGGACGGAATGGAGCGGGTGTCGCTCGTGCGAAGCGAGCTTGAGGCGCTGAGAGCGGTGAGCGACGTGGAGCTCGGGTCGCTCGAGGTGACTGTGGACCGGGTGCAGGAGAGCGACTGGGAAAACGAGTGGAAGCAGTACTACCACCCCACGCCGGTGGGCGAGCGGCTGTTGATACTGCCCGAGTGGGAGGAGCGTCCCGCGACCGACCGCGTGGTGTTTATAAACAACCCGGGCATGTCGTTCGGGACGGGCACGCACGCCTCCACGCGGCTCGCGCTGGAGGCGGTGGAGCGGGAGACGCGCGAGGGAGACCGGGTGCTCGACCTCGGGTGCGGCAGCGGGATACTCGCGATATGTGCGCTGCTGCTCGGCGCGGAAAGTGCCGACGGGGTGGACATCGACCGGATGGCTGCCGACATCTCGGTGGAGAACGCCGCGCGGAACCATGTAGACGACCGCTACCGCGCATTTGCGGGCGACGTCATCGGGGACCCCGGTCTGCTGCGGAGGCTCGACCCGGAGGCGCGCGGATACCGGCTGGTGTTCGCAAACATCGTTGCGGACGTGATAATTCGGCTGCCGGCGGTGGTGCTCGCGGCGCTGGCGCCGGACGGGCGGTTCATCTCGAGCGGTATAATCGAGCCGAGGCTCGACGAGGTGCTCGACGCGCTGCGCGCGGGCGGGCTTGAGCCGGTGCGGGTCGGTCGCAGGGACGGCTGGTGCTGTGTAGAAGCGGTGCGCGGGTGACGAAACGGTGCAAGTTTCACCATTTTCGGCTTGCATTTTAAGCCGAAAATTGATATACTCATAAACTGACAAACGTCAAAAATGCGGAGGTATACACGCAGATGGCCCTTACATTCAGAGGAGGGGTTCACCCCGACGATATGAAGCGTGCGACGAGCGCGAAGGCGCTCGAGCCGATGAATGCGCCGGAGACGGTGGTACTGCCGGTGTCTATGCACATCGGGGCGCCGTGCGAGCCGCTGGTCTCGGTGGGAGACGCGGTTTTTCTCGGGCAGAAGGTGGCGGACAGTTCCGCGGCGGTGTCGTCGCCGGTGCACTCGCCGGTCTCCGGGACGGTGACCGCGATAGAGCCGCGCCTGCACCCAAACGGGAACCTGGTGCAGAGCATCATAATCGAAAACGACTTTTTTGATACGCCCGCGCCGGACATCGAGCCGCGCGGCACTCTCGAGAGCCTGAGCGGCGAGAGGATAATCGAGATAATCCGCGAGGCGGGGATAGTCGGGCTCGGCGGCGCCGGGTTCCCGACCCATGTGAAGATACGCAGCGGTATCGGCAAGGTGGATACGCTCATCATCAACTGTGCCGAGTGCGAGCCGTACATAACGAGCGGGTACCGCGGAATGATAGAGCACACCTCCGAGATAATCGGCGGGATTCGGCTCGTGATGAAGGCGCTCGGGCTTACGGGCGCAGTCATTGCGGTCGAGGCGAACAAGCCGGACGCGGTCGAGAAGCTCACGCAGGCTGCGGGAGACGGGATCAGGGTCTGTGTGCTTCGCACCAAGTACCCACAGGGCGGCGAGAAGCAGCTCATCCAGGCGGTCACCGGGCGGCAGGTGCCTCCGGGCGGTCTGCCGGCGGACGTCGGATGCGCGGTGTTCAACCCTGAGACCTGCGCGGCGGTCTGGCGCGCGGTGACGACCGGGCTCCCGCTCGTCACATGTAACGTGACCGTCGCGGGAAGCGCGGTCGCGAACCCCAAAAACCTTATCTGCCGCATCGGTACCCCGGTCGAGAGCCTGTTTGCGGCGGCGGGTGGTTTTTCGGTAGAGCCGCAGAAGCTGATAAACGGCGGTCCGATGATGGGTGTGGCGCTCTACTCGATGCAGACGCCGGTCGTCAAGACGACAAACGCGCTTCTCGCGTTTACGAAAAAAGAGGTCGAGCGGTTCAAGCCGCAGCAGTGCATACACTGCGGGCGCTGCGTGTCCGCCTGCCCGATGGACCTCGTGCCGCTCTATATAAATATGTACTATTCAAAGGGCATGATACGCGAGCTTGAGGGACTGAACGTGACCGACTGCATAGAGTGCGGGTCGTGCGCGTATATCTGCCCCGCCCGCCTGCCGCTCACGCAGGTGTGCCGCACGGGCAAGACCCTTCTCGGCGAACTCAAAAAGAAGGAGAACGCTGCCAAATGAGTATGACCAAAAAGGAAGCGCGGTCCGCAAAGAAGCAGGGTGTCCAGCCCGCGCCCACCGGACCGCTGATACCCACCGCCCCCGGTACCGCGATGTCGCTTGCGGAGGACAAGCTGTACACCGTGACGAGTTCCCCGCACGTCGCGTCGGAGGAGGGCACCCGCTCGATAATGCTCGACGTGGTGATAGCGCTGCTGCCCGCGCTCGCGGGCGCGGTGTACTTCTTCGGCTGGCGGTCGCTCACACTCACGCTCGTGTCGGTGGCGGTGTGCGTGGCAGCCGAGTACATATGGTGCCGCCTGATGCACCGCCCTCGCGCAGTGGGCGACCTGTCGGCGGTGGTCACCGGTATTCTCATCGCGTTCAACCTGCCCGCGACCGTGCCGTACTACGTGCCGGTGGTCGCCGGAGTGTTCGCGATAGTCATAGTAAAGCAGCTCTACGGCGGTATCGGAAAGAATTTCATGAACCCGGCGCTCGCGGGGCGCGCGTTCGTGTTCTTCTGCTTCACCCGCGTGATGGCGACCTTCCCCGAGGTGTTCGAGTATGCGCCGGTGGTCGGGTCGACGGCGGACGTCGTCACCGCCGCCACCCCGCTCGCGGCGCTCAAGAACGGGCTCCTGCCCGATTTCTCGCCGGTCGAACTGCTGCTCGGGCAGAACGGGGGAACGCTCGGCGAGACGTCGGTGGTGCTGCTGCTCGCGGGCGGGCTCTACCTGATGCTCCGCCGCGTGATAAGCCCGCGCATACCGCTCTGCTACATCGGCACGGTCGCCGTGCTCTGCCTGATTTTCCCGCGCGGCGGTATCGCCCCGGTGGACTGGATGCTCTATAACCTGCTATCCGGCGGTCTCGTGCTCGGTGCGCTGTTCATGGCGACCGACTATACCACAAGCCCGGTGACGACCACCGGTCGCACCCTCTTCGGTATCGGCTGCGGCGCGCTCACCGTGTTCTTCCGGTACTTCGGCAGCTACGCCGAGGGGGTCAGCTTCGCGATACTGCTCATGAACGTGTGCGTGTGGCTGTTTGATAAGGCGGGTATGCCCCGCCGCTACGGGGTAACACCCAAGATGGCAAAAGAGGCAAAGCGCGCATCCAGGGCGAAAAAGAAGGGAGGCGGAGCCGCGTGACCGACGAGATAAAGCGTATAGACGAGAAGCCCAAAAAGGGTCGGACGGTGCTCAGTGACACCGCAGCAACCACCGCGGCACCCACCGCCGCACCCGAAAAACCTGATACCAAAGCGGGTGCAGACAATAGGACAAAGCCCGGCAGCAAGAACGGTACTACAGGCAAGGCTAAGCCTGTGAGTAAAGCGAAGCCGCGTGGCGGCTCGGGCGGTGGAGCAAAGACTGAAAAGACTGAAAAGACTGAAAAGACAGCGAAGTCCGCGAAGGCGGCGGAGACTGCAAAGAGCGAGAAGGTGGCGAATGCTGCAAACCCGAAGATGCAGGAGATGCGAAAGACGGTGCTGCGGCTTGCGGGGACGCTGTTCGTGATAACGTCGGCGGTTGCGCTGATGCTCGGCGGAGTGAATGCGCTGACCGAGAAGCGCATAGAGCAAAACGCCGAGGAGAGGCGGATAGCGGCTATGGCTGAGGTGCTGCCCGGATACGAGGCGGCGGGCGAGAGCTGGAGCGACGGTGTGTCCACCGTGACGCAGATGACCCTCCCGGAGGACGGGTCGGTCGCGTGGTGCGTGAGCCTTGTCTCGGCGGGCTTTGGCGGCGACATCGAGATGAGTGTTGCGGTCGAGCAGGTCGAGGGGGTGCTCGTTGTGAAGAAGGTCGCGATAGTCTCGCACGCCGAGACAATGGGCGACCCGACAAGCGAGGAGTTCCTCGGACAGTACGCGGGGCATCCTGCGGGCATAACGCTCGGCTCGGGGGAGAACAGTATCGACGCGATGACCGGGGCGACCGTCTCCTCCGAGGCGATAACGCTCGGCGTGAACACCGCGCTTGAGGCGGTGCAGGAGGCGCTTGCGCTCGGCGCGTTCGGAGATAACGGAGGAAGCGAGGTGCAGGGCTGATGGTAACTCAGAAGGAAAAGACCGTGGAGAAGAAGCGCGGCGGATGGCTGCGCACGACTGCGGGGCAGTTTGCGGACGGTATCTGGCGGCAGAACCCGACGCTTGTGCTGCTGCTCGGCATGTGCCCGACCCTTGCGACCACCACCACCGTGCAGAACGCGCTCGGAATGGGGCTTTCGGTCACGGCGGTGCTCACCTGTTCGAACCTTGTAATATCGCTTCTCAGAAAGCTGATACCGAACCAGATACGCATTGCGAGCTACATAGTCATCGTCGCGGGCTTCGTGACCGCGGTGGATCTGCTGCTTGCGGCGTTCGTGCCGGCGCTCTCGGCGAGTCTCGGCATATTCATCCCGCTGATAGTTGTCAACTGTATAATCCTTGCGCGCGCGGAGAGCTTCGCCTCGAAGAACCCGCCGCTGCGCAGTGCGATAGACGGGGTCGCGATGGGGCTCGGGTTCACCTGCTCTCTTACCGCGATGAGCGTTATCCGCGAGGTGCTCGGCAGCGGGACGTTTTTGGGGTATGACGTGAGCTTCGGCGTGTTTGAGCCGATGGCGATATTTATAATGCCGGTGGGCGGGTTTTTGACGCTCGGGTTCCTGATAGCGGCGATGCAGAAAATAATGAGCCGCGGCTCGAAGAAGAAGGAGGCTGAATAATGCTTATCCGGCTGCTCCAGATCTCGCTCGGCGCGATACTCGTCGAAAACTTCATACTTGTCAAATTCATGGGCATATGCCCGTTTCTCGGGGTCTCCAAGAAGATGGACACCGCGTTCGGAATGTCGATGGCGGTCATATTCGTGATGACGCTCGCGTCGATATTCACCTGGATGGTGGACGTGTGGCTGCTGCGCCCGCTTGAGCTTGAATATATGCAGACCGTCGCGTTCATACTTGTCATTGCGGCGCTCGTTCAGCTCGTGGAGATGTTTTTGCAGAAGTCGGTGCCCTCGCTCTACTCGGCGCTCGGCATCTACCTCCCGCTCATCACCACCAACTGCGCGGTGCTCGGCGTGGCACTGCTCAACGCCGAGGCGTCGTACACCTTCATCGAGGCTACGGTGAGCGGGTTCATGGGCGGCGTGGGGTTCACGCTTGCGCTGCTGCTGTTCGCGTCGGTGCGCGAGCGGCTGCAATTTGCCGACTACCCGAAATGCTTTGAAGGATTCCCGATTGCGCTTGTCAGCGCGGCGCTGCTCGCGCTCGCGTTCATGGGCTTTTCCGGGCTGGAGGTGTTCTGATGATCGTAAATATTCTCTATGCGCTCGCGGTGCTCGGCGTGCTGGGGCTGCTGCTCGGCGCGGTGCTCGCGGTCGCCTCAAAGGTGTTCGAGGTGAAGAAGGATGAGCGCATGGAGCCGCTGCTCGAGTGCCTTCCCGGCGCGAACTGCGGCGGCTGCGGATACGCGGGCTGCTCCGCTTACGCCGAGGCGCTCATCGCAGGCACCGCAAAGCCGGGCGACTGCCCGGTCGGCGGCGAGGAGACCGGGAAAAAGGTCGCCGCCATCCTCGGTATCGAGCTTGAGAAGAACACCCGCCTTGCCGCGTTCGTCAACTGCTCCGGCGGCGACGCCGCGCGAAAGAAGTACCTCTACTCCGGGCTCAGCGACTGCCACGCCGCCGCCCGCCTCGCAGGCGGTGCGACCGAGTGTACCTACGGGTGCCTCGGGCTCGGGAGCTGCGTGTCTGCGTGCCAGTTTGGCGCGATTTCGATTCGCAACGGCGTCGCGTTCGTCAACCATGAACTCTGTACCGGCTGCCTGAAGTGCGTGGAGACCTGTCCGCGCCACGTCATCCGTCCGGTCCCGTACTACGCGGATGTCAACGTCGCGTGTTCGTCACACCTCCGCGGCGCGCAGCTCCGCAAGATATGCAATATCGGCTGCCTCGGCTGCCACATCTGCGAAAAGACCTGCAAACACGACGCTATCCATGTCATCGACAACCTTGCGCAGATAGATTATGACAAGTGCGTGGGCTGCGGCGAGTGCGCCGAGAAGTGTCCGCGCCATCTCATAAGCGATTCCAAGCTTGAGCGCGGAGCCGCGATAGCCGGTGTTGGAGCCGGGGGCGGGAAGGCGGTATAGCGGGCTTTTCCCCCGATGATCCGTGAAAGGAGAGCAAAATGCGGAAAACCAACCGTTTTGGATACGCCGGATACCACGGCGAAAACCGCCGCCATTCGCGGATGCGCACGCTTGCGATAGTGCTCGTTGTGCTTGTTCTGGTAGTGGTGGTCGCAGCGGCTATGGTTGCGTCGGGCAGCATAGTGTTCACCGATGAGGGTCCGGTGCTCCGCTTTCCGGGCAGTTCGGAGGACGGCGGTGAGCGCACTCCGTCCTCGCCCAGTGCAAGCGTGAGCCCGCAGGTCACCCCGCATCTCGTCATAGACGATGGTTCGGGCAATGGCGGCGAGTCCCCGTCATCCTCGACCGAGCTCACTCCGACCCCGACCCCCACCCCCACCCCCACCACAACCCCCGCGCCCGGTCGCTCCGAGCGTATGCGCGCGGTGTATATCCCCGATATCAACTCGGAGGAGGCGGTGGAGGGCGCGCTCGGACTTGCACGCGCAGGGTATATCAACGCGGTCGTGCTCGAACTGAAGCACGACGACGGGTCGCTCGAATTCATATCCGCGCAGTCGCTTGCAGCCGATTCCGGCGCGAACCCCGAGACCGGAGCCGCGCGGTCGGTCATCGAGCGGTTTCAGGAGGAGGGCGTGTACGTCATAGCGCAGATGTACGCCTTCGAGGACAGCCTCGCCTCCAACTACGCGCGCGACCTCTCGGTTTCCACGAGAAATGGCGTGCGCTGGCTCGATTGGCAGTACCACGGCTGGCTCGACCCGTATGCCGCCGGTGCGCAGGACTATATCTCGGCACTCGCAAAGGAAGCCGCCGCGCTCGGCGCGGATGAGGTCATGCTCGATTGCTTCTGCTTCCCGACACAGGGTAAGCCTCAGCTCCTCTACTTCGAGGAGGAGGCGACGACCAGCCGCGACGACCAGCTCGACGCATTCGCCGAGCGGCTCTGCGGGGAGCTCGCGGAGATGGGCGTTCTGCTCTCTCTGCGCGTGAACGCATCCTGGCTCGAAACCCCGCCGCAGGGCAGCGGATTCTCCGCCGAACGCTTCGCCGCTTACGGCGCGGAGATCGTGCTCGAGGGCAGCGCGGATGCGCTCCCCGAGGACTGCACCATCTCCTGTGAACTCGGCTACACATATTCGGACAGCGGCGCGGGAACCGCCGCCGCCGCGCTCGACGAGACCGCCGCCGACCGCGACCTCATTGTCACCTCGCCGGACGGACGGTACCCCGTCCGCTGGGAGTGACCTTGCACACAACGTACAAAACCCCGCAGACCATCGAGGTCTGCGGGGTTTTCTCGTGCGCGTGAGCCGGACCCTGCACCCGCCCGCCTGTATATACCACCGGCATTACATATACTTTTTCGCAGCTTGCAGTGCTAAACGTGTATTTTATCTGACACAGCGGTGCTCGCCGTCTGCGTCCCAGTCTCACTGCGGCTCGTCCGGGATATACTCGATTATCCCCTCTAACGTGCAGTCCAAAATCTTGCAGAGTGCGTCAAGCGTATTCGTGGACACCGACTCACCCGCTTTAAGTCTACGGATAGTGGAACTGCTGACGCCGCCTTTGACCTGTAAGGTGTAGGTGGTCGCGCCCCGGCGCGCCATTGTCTGCCACAGAGGGGCGTAAGAAATCATCCGGGGACCTCCTTGAATGTAACCCGTGCGGGTGCGCAGGGCTGTAACCCGTGCGGGTGCGCGGGTCGCGGGTCGCGGGTCATGGGTCACGGGTCACAGTTCCCGCAGGGGGAGTAGCCCTGCGCGATGAGCTCGTCCCGGCTGCCCGAGAAGTCGAGCCGGTTGTCCTCCGCAATCTTGGCGGCGGACGGACAGTCGGGCAGGTGGAACTTCCCGCTGCTCGTATTGACTATGTAGTCCGCCGCAGCCGTTCCCGCGTCCACGCCGGTGTCCACGCCGGGGGCTGGGGTGGCTGAGGGGGAGGAGGGTGCGGACGATGGTGAGGCGGAGGGTGAGGACTCGTCGGCGAGGCGGCTCTCGCCGGTGGCGTAGTCTATCTCGATGCCGGGCTGGCAGTTGTAGACGAACACGTCGAACAGTATCCCTTCGCCGCCGTCCTCGACCGATATAGCCTCCATGCGAACTCCGCGTGCGACGAGGTCGTCGCCGTCAAAAACCGGCGTGACCCGGTAGAGGACGTGGTTCGAGGTCTCCTTTATGTAGTCGGCGACCATGTTCTCGAACGGGAGCATACCGTCGACGTTCATATAGCGGGTGCCGGTGATGAGGTTCTGTTCGTTTGCGTTCTCGCCGGTGAGCTGGAACCCGATGAGGTGGCAGCGGTTGTAGAGGTATTTGCCGTCCACCATGTCATATCGGACGGTTTGCCAGCCGCTCGGCTTCACCTGACCTATCTCACCCCGCTCCTCGGTGGGCATAAGGTCTGTGCCTATGCACGCGAATGTGACCCCGCATCGACCGAGCGAGTCGAGCGGGGAGTAGCTCTCAAACGAAATGCTCTCTCCCGCCTCCAGGGCTGCAAGGGTCTCAGCCGCCTCCGCTTCGAGGGCGGAGGTCTCGCCGAGCGATATGAACGGCTCGCCCGCGAACTCCGCAATTCCGGAGAGGTCAAGCCCACCTTCCGAGCCGGTGCTCGCGGACGGGGACGCGGACGGAGACGCGGACACAGACGCGGACGGGGAGGGGGACACAGAGGCAGATGTGCCGGGGGCAGTCTCGGTGACATTGACCTGTGGGTTTGCGGAGGGGTCGGACGTGTTTACGATGCAGGACGGGAGCAGCAGCAGCGCCGCGACGAGCAGGGCGGCGAGTGCAGAAAGTTTCGGTCTCATGCGCGTGTATACTCCTCAATTGTAATTTTTTCGTGGGAATAGCCGGGGAATTCCCGACGTTTTGTGAGTTTCCACTCATCCGGGGGGAGGGTCAGGAAGAGGTCGCCGGGGTACCGCCTGTTCCAGCGCGCCGCGATGACCCGCTCGGCGCGGTCGAGCCACCGGTCGGGCGGTGTTGTTTCGAACAGGCAGAACTCTCCGGGCGCGGCGCGCTCCGGGAAGTCGGGGTCGACCGAGATGTGGGGCTGCGAGACGTCCGCGCCCTCAAACAGGCGGGACGAGTACTCGTTCATCCAGAGGCGGCTCTCCTGCGCGAGTGAGACGAGCCATGCGGTCAGCACCCTGTCCGAGCTGACGCGGCGGTGGTTGAACGCGATTGCGCCGCGGTCGTCGGTGGCTGCGACGATTATCATGACTATCACCTCCATGATACACGGATTATACCGGCTGCGCGCGGAGTTGTCAAACCGGCGGGGCGGTGTGGGGCGTGGGGGGGTATTTTGGACTTTACGTCGGGACGGCAAAGGAGTATAATGAAGGTCGCTGAAGGATGAAAACGCGGTGCGGCGGGGGCTTGAATGCGCAGAATGTGCCGGATGTGCCGCGGGACAGGGAGTGAGAAGAGTCGTGACGGCGGTACTTGTCAATACGCTCGCGGTGGTAGCGGGCAGTGTGTTTGGGCTGATATGCCGCAAGGGGATCCCGCAGCGGTTCCGGGACGCGATAATGTGCGCCATCGGGATATGCACGCTGTTCATCGGGGTGCAGGGGGCGCTCGACGGGGAGAATGTGCTTGTTGCGATAGTGTCGATGGTGCTCGGGGTGTCGGTGGGGACGCTTTTGAACCTTGACGGGGCGCTCGAGCGGCTTGGCGGGCTTGCGGAGAAGGTCGGAGGGTCGCGGTTTGGCGGGCTTTCCGGTGAGCGCGGCGGGATAGCGCAGGGGATGGTGACGGCGTTTCTGCTCTGGTGTGTCGGCGCGATGACGATAGTGGGCTCGATACAGGCGGGCGTCGCGGGGTCGGGGGAGATGCTGTACACGAAGTCGGTGCTCGACCTGATAAGTTCTGCGGTGCTCGCAAGCAGTCTTGGGGTCGGGGTGCTGCTCGCGGCTCCGCTGCTTCTTGTGTGGCAGGGCGGGCTTGTGCTGCTCGCGGGGCTCATCGAGCCGCTGCTCACCGAGACGATGGTAAACGAGATAACCTGTGTGGGGTCGCTTGCGGTGATCGCGCTCGGGCTGAATATACTAGGCATAACGAAGCTGAAGGTCGCGGACTTTCTTCCGGCGATAGTTTTTGCGCCGTTCGTGTCCGCGCTGTTTGAGGCGCTGCCGCTCTGAGCGGCGGGAAAAGGAGGAAGTATGGAATATCCGTATCTCTATGAGACGCACATGCACACATCACAGGCGAGCCGCTGCGCGGTGAGCACCGGCGCGGAGATGGCGGAGGCGTACCACCGCGCGGGGTACACCGGCGTGATAGTGACCGACCACCACTACGGCGGGAACTGCGCGGTGCCGCGTTCGCTCGGCTGGGGCGAGTGGGTGGACCGGTTCTGCGCGGGGTATGAGGATGCGCGAGAGCGCGGCGAGAAGCTCGGTCTGGACGTGTTCTTCGGATGGGAAGCCGGGTTTGGCGGGCTCGAGTTCCTGGTGTACGGGCTCACGCCCGAGTGGATGCGCGAGCACCCCGAGCTGCGCGAGCCGGAACTGTGCGGCGGCGCCGGGGTCGGAAAGCCGGAGGCGCTGTACGCGCTCGTGCACGCGGCGGGCGGCATGATGATACACGCGCACCCGTACCGTGAGGCGCCGTACATCGACGGAGTGCGGCTCTACCCGGACTGCATCGACGGTGTGGAGATAGTCAACGCCGCGCATCACTCGCCGCTTTCGCATTACAACCCGTCCTTCGACGAGCGCGCCGCGCTCTACGCGGTGCGGCACGACTTTGCGGTCACCGCCGGGTCGGACGCGCACGGCGTGCAGATACCGGGCGGCGGGATGGCGTTCGGGCGGCGGCTCGAATCGGCGCAGGATTTCTGCCGCGCGGTGCTTGAGGGGGAGGACTGCCTGCTCACCGACGGTCAGCGCTGGTACGACCGCCATGGCGACCCGGTGGACGCGGACAGGGTGTCCGAATAACGGGCGGGACTGAGAAGGTCAAAGTTTAGAATCGCTTTGTGTACAATTTAAGGGAGCTATCAACTAAGCGAAGTTGATAGCTCCCGATTTGCATGTTAAAAATGCGAAAAACTCTGCTGCGGTAGCGCGAGCGCGAATCGAATGCTTGATTGCAGCGTCGTGAAGAGAGATGGTTGGGAAATATACTATTCTGCGCACCGGTTGTCATCTATACATGCGGCTATATGTGAAAGCATTTCTGAATGTCGCGCTGTGTGCCGAGGACGAGTATGGTGCTGTTGGCGGGCAGACGGGTATCCGCATTTATGACCGTCATACTGAATTTGCCGTTTTGTTTGATCGCCATGATGTTAATATTAAATCGTTTGCGCACGTCGAGTTGACCGACGGTTTTGCCTATCCAGTGTTCCGGGATCTCAATTTCAAATATGGCATGGTCATCGGCAAGGGCGATGTAATCTGAGATGTGCTCAGAACCATAACGTATTGCAGTCCAAATCGCCAGTTGCTTTTCAGGATAGACAACATCATCGGCACCGTTGCGGAGCAGGAACTTGGCTTGTACGTCCCGCGCAGCCCTGGCTACGACCTTTTTTGCGCCGAGCTCTTTTAGTAGAGAAGCGGTCTCAAGCGAGCTTTGAAAGTTGTCGCCAATAGCGACTATGCACACATCAAAATTCCGCACACCTATTGTGGATAGGAATTCTTCGCTTGTGCTGTCGCCTATCTGGGCATTTGTCACGAAAGGTAAAACTGCATTTACGCGGCTTTCGTCCATGTCCACCGCCATCACCTCGTGATTCTGCTCGCTAAGCTTCATGGCAATGTGCCGCCCAAAGCGCCCGAGACCAATGAGCAAAATGTTTTTCATAAATCCTCCAGTGTCTGAATGTGGAAATTAACCCACGGTAATTTTTTCCTGCGGCAAGCGAGCGCCAATGTTCTGGACGCTTGTAAGCGTTGCAAAAATGACGGTGAGACCTCCGACGCGCCCGACAAACATAAGCAGAATAAGAATCATGTGCGAAATGCTGTTGAGTTGCGGCGTTATACCGAGGGTCAGACCGACTGTACCGATTGCCGAAGCAGTTTCGAAGAGACAGTCGAGTATAGGAAGGTTCTCCATACGGCTTATGATAAGTCCGCTAACGAAGAAAAATGACAGGTACATGACAAGTATGGTTGCCGCCTGAAAAACAATGTCGCCGGAAATCCGGCGGCTAAAGAGCTGCGGGCTGGAGCGATGACGAAAAACGGCAAATGCGCTTGCCACCAGCACTGCGATGGTAGTTGTTTTCATGCCGCCCGCAGTCGAACCGGGGGAACCTCCGATAAGCATCAGCGCGGTTATGATCGACTGTCCGGACTCGCTGATATTGTTGAGGTCGGCGGTGTTGAAGCCGGCGGTTCTGGGCGTTATCGACTGGAATATCGAGAGAAGAATGCGGCGCCCGAGAGGTTCTTCTGCGAACTCAAATATAAAAAAGTAAATAAATGGCACAACTATCAGAATGCCGGTCGTGACGAGAATGACCTTGCTTTGCATTCGATATTTTCGGAAATGGTAACGATTTGTATGTATATCATTCCAAGTAAGAAAACCTATGCCGCCCACAATTATGAGCATAGCGATGACAAGCGAGACGATCGGGTTTCCTGCGTAATATGTAAGGGAGGAGAATGGGGCTTTCACACCCATGAGGTCGAATCCAGCGTTGCAAAACGCGGATATTGAGTGAAATATCGCGTTCCATGCGCCGCGTAACACCCCAAATTCACTGCAAAAGGTTGGAAAGAGAAGAATGGCGCCAATAAGCTCGATTGCAAACGAAGTCCGGAGAATGAACCATGTGAGCCGCACAATTCCTCCGACGTTCGGTGCGGAAATCGCCTCCTGCATCGTGCTTCGCTGCATCAATCCGATTCTCCTGCCGGACAGAATGGAAAATGCGCCCGCCACCGTGATAACGCCGAGCCCGCCTATTTGAATGAGCAGAAGAATGATTAACTGTCCGAACTCCGACCAATATTCAGCGGTGTCATACACTACTAGCCCGGTTACGCAGACTGCTGATGTAGATGTGAACAGAGCGTCGAGAAACGGAGTAAGCTGCTTAGATCTTGAGGATATTGGAAGCGAGAGAAGTAGACTTCCCGCCAATATTACCGAAATGAAGCCGAGAAGTATAACTCGGAACGATGACCTGCCATACCCGTTGAATAAACGCCGCATAAATTATCTCCTGGTTAAATGCTTTGGTTCCAGCCTTGCGCTCCTATCCCAGCTCTGTCGCAGCAACGCCCAGCGTAGGGACACACTGAGGATATGTCGCGCACGTACATAAACGGGAGTAAAAAATTTTGGTAGCACAGTGCGCCAGGGACAGTAATATGGGCTGCCGTTTTTGCGGTAGCCTGTTGAATTGCGTGATGTAAGTTTTTCGACCGCGCCGCGTCAAGCCGAGGTACGGAACCTGCGGGCAAAGCCGAGGCAGAGAGTCTCCGCGAGCTCGGAGGCGGTGTGCCGCACGAACTCGCTTGCGCCGGAGCGCAGGCGGAGCACTATCTTCTCACCGGAGGGCAGCGGCAGCCGCGCAAGGCTCGTCATCGAGACCTCGCGGCAGAGCTCGTGCATTATCGTAAAACCGTTCTCCGCGACAAGTGCCATCACAAGCGAGGTGGTGTCCCGCGTGTGCCTGATGTTCGGCTCGAAGCCGAAGCTGCGGCACATCTCGACGTGGTTGCGGCAGCTTTGGCACTGTGCGCCGATCGTGAAAAAGGGCTTGTCCGCAAAGTCGGACGGCGAGAGGTTCGGCTTGCTAATTATCGGGTCGGCGTGCGAGAATACAATGTAATTGCGCGCCTCGAACAGCGGAATGTCCGCCGTGTCCCCCTCCGACGGGATGTTGGCGAAGGTGACGAACATGTCGTATTCGCTTGCGCGGCGGGCGTTCTGGGTGAGGGTCTCGGCGAAGAGCTCGGCGGCGGGGTCTGTCCGCTTGAGTTCGGTGATGAAGTTGAGAAGCGAGTCGCCGATGTCGAGACAGGGAATGCAGCCGAGCAGGATGCGGTTCTCGGACGCGGTGCGGAACTGGCGGCAGGTGCGCCGGAAGTCCTCGCGGCAGCGGCGCAGGCTCGCGAGCAGAGCCTCCCCCGCGGTGGTGAAGCGGAGCGGCTTGTGGTTCCGGTCGAGCAGCTCAAAGCCGAGCTCGCGCTCGAGCAGCGAGATCTGCTTCGAAACCGCCGGCTGCGAGATGAAATATCGCTTGGCGGTGAGCGAAATGCTGCGCGTCTCCCCGATGTCGATAAGGTATTCAAGCTGAAGCGTAGTCATTTATAACCCCTATTCTGCACCCCGCAAGGTCGGGTGTGCCAGACTTTATTGTACGTCGGAATCATTATAATAGTTTTGACGCCCAAAGTCCACCCCCCAAAACCGCCTAAAATCGACAATTTTATCAAATGTCGCGGCTTTCCAGCAGCTCCCCCTCGACCGACAGGGTCACAACGCGGCAGGGTATGTCGCAGCCGCTCGCCTCACGAGCCCGCCCCACCGCGTACTCGAGCCCGCCGCAGCACGGCACCTCCATGCGCACCACAGTCACCGACGAAAACCCGCCCTGCCGAAGCATCTCCGCGAGCTTCTCAGAGTAGTCCACCGCGTCCAGCTTCGGACACCCGATGAGCGTTATCCGCCCACGCATGAAGTCCTCGTGGAAACTCGCCCGCGTGTACGCCGAACAGTCCGCCGCTATCAGAAGCTCCGCGGCGCGGTACACCGGCGCCGCCACCGGCGCAAGCTTTATCTGCACCGGCCACTGCTCAAGACGGCTCCTCACCGCACCCGGTACACCCTGTACATCCGAAGCATCCGGCGTTCCCGGTACCCCCGGTGTGGTCGCGGCGATGTCCGCCGTCCCGGCGGAGCGCGAACGCGCCGCCGCGACCGCCGCCGCGTCGTATGCCTCCGCCTCCCGCTCCACAAAGCTGATTGCGCCCTGCGGACAGGCGGGCAGGCAGTCCCCGAGCCCGTCGCAGTAGTGCTCGGTGGTGAGTTGTGCCTTTCCGTCCACGAGGGCTATCGCACCCTCGTGGCAGGCGTTCACGCAGAGCCCGCAGCCGTCGCATTTATCCCGGTCTATTTCAATTATTCTGCGTTTTATCTTCATTTTTGTTCTCCTCCGCGTTCTGCGCCGCTCCGGGCGCGTTTTTGACGAGCTTTGCGTAGAGCTCCGGACCTATGCACATCTCGGCGTACTTGCACCACTGGATGCAGGACTGCGTGTCGTTGTACGCTACAAAGCCGCAGTTGTCGCACTTTGCCGTCACATCCACCGAAAATATCTCTATTATGGAGCCGCATACCGGGCACACCTTCTCGGTGAGCGTCGGCGTCTTGAGCCGCGCGGCGCCCGGACACCCGCTTGCAAACAAATTTGTCATAATTTGTATCCTCCCTATTGATTTTCTGAGGTGATTATACTACAATATTCATAGAAAAGCTGTTGAAACATCAATTAGAAGGGGGTAAAATTTTTGAAAATGGATGTATATAAGCACATGCACGTGATAAAGAATTCCACTCTGTTCGACCAGATGACACCGGAGAGCGTGCAGAAGGTCTTTGAATGTCTGGGAGCATACGTGACGGTGTACAGCAAGGGGGAGTGCATCCTTCACGAGGAGGAGAAGGTGGACGGGGTCGCGTTTCTCATCCGCGGTGAGGTGAACCTGGTAAACGAGGACTTCTGGGGCAGGCGGACCCTGGTGGCGAGGGTGCGACCGGGGGAGGTGTTTGCGGAGGCGTTTGCGTGTATGAGCGAGCCGGTTCGGGATATGCAGGTGTATGCGGAAAGCGAGTGCGAGGTGGCGTGGCTGGATGTGAAGCGGATGTTTTCGGTGTGCAGCAATGCGTGTGAGTGTCACAACCGGCTTTTGCAGAACCTTGTGATGGCACTTGCGGAGAAGAACATGGCGCAGAGCGAGAAGATGGTGATAATGTCCAAGCACAACACGCGCGAGAAGCTGCTCTGTTTTCTGTCGAAGGAGGCGAAGCGGCAGAAGAGGCCGGCGTTCAAGCTCGACCTCAACCAGCGGGAGCTTGCGGAGTATCTTTCGCTTGAGCGGAGCGGGGTGTCCACGCAGTTGAACCGGCTGCGCAGCGAGGGAGTGATAGACTTTGACCGGAACACCTGCGTGCTCAAGAAGGACGTAGTGCCGAAGTAGAAGTAAAGAAAAAGGGGAACGTGACGTTCCCCTTTTTTCTGTATTAACCTGTCAGTGCTCCACCTTGACCGCGCCGAAGATGAACTTCGGGGCAATTTCGGTGAGCAGTGCGTAGAACTCGTCGTCGAAGTTGACCCGCGCGTCGCACTCGCGGTCGAATATCATGGTGACGACCTTGCCCTTCTCGCAGGGATCCCACTTGGGCAGGCAGGGGCTGTTCGGGTTTCCGTACCGCCCGAAGTTTATCCACGCGGAGAACACCTGCTCCTCCAGCCTGTCGCTCACTCCGGGGACGTTGCAGACCGCGACCCGCTCACAGTTGTGGAATGCGAACGGGATGTCTGAGCAGTGCCACGCGCTCTTGCCGCCCTCTATCGGGAACTCGAAGCAGAAGAGGTAGGAATATGTAGGAGCACCGCCGGCGGCAGCCTTCTGCTCGGCGTAGTCCCTTGTCGGACCGCGGAACATCGAGTCGACGAACAGCAGGTCGGCGAGGTCCTTGCCGGGGTACGCCTTCCTGTACAGTGCGATGAGCTCGTCGCTGCGCGGACCGTATTTCTCGCGGACCAGCTTTGCCTTCTCCTCGTCGCTTGCCGAGCGGTCCACATTCGGTCCGAACGCGAACTCGCACATGACGCTGCCCACCATGACCGGGACGGTCTTTGCGTGCTCGGTCCAGCCGACGTCGGCGGGGTCGCCCATGTAGAAGTCGTCGGCAATCGGGTTGCCGCCGACATAGTAGCCCTGCTCGCGGATGCCGGGCGCGACCTTGTTGTACGCCTCGGCGAGGAAGTAATACGGGACGGTCTCGAGCTTCTCGACACTGTCAAGACCGAGCTCTTTGAGCAGTGCCTCGACTATCGTGCGCCCGTCGCCCTTCGGCTTGCCGCCGAACGCCTTGCCGGCAACGCCGCTCATCACGATGCCGCGGTGGAACAGACCGTCCGCCGCCGGGGTCTGGAGCAGGCAGGTGACCTTCATGCCGCCGCCCGACTGACCGAATATCGTGACATTGTCCGGGTCGCCGCCGAACGCCGCGATGTTGTCGTGGACCCACCTGAGCGCCGCGACCATGTCGGCGTTTCCGGCGTTAGCCGAGTTCTTGTACTTTTCGCCGTACGGCGAGAGGTCGAGGTAACCGAGGATGTTGAGGCGGTGATTTATCGTGACGACCACGCAATCGCCGCAGCGGCTCATGTTGTCGCCCTCGTAGCAGACCTGCTCTATCGAGGAACCGGCGGCAAATCCGCCGCCGTGCAGCCATACGAAGACCGGCTTCTTTGCGGTGTTGTCCAGCGTCTGCGTCCAGACGTTGAGGTACTGGCAGTTCTCGTCGAGCGGCCAGTAGCGGTGCGGCACCATGAGTTCGTTTGTCGGATGGTCCTGACCGAGCATCGGGCAGACGTACCCGTATGCGAGCGCGTCCTTTATGCCCTCCCACGGCTCAACCTCGGTCGGGAGCTGAAACCGCTTCGCGTCGGCATATTTGATGCCGTAGAACGTGTAAGTCCCGTCGAGTTGGAAGCCGCGGAGCTTGCCCGCCTTGGTCTGGACGACCGGAGAGTCCTTTTCACATAAAAACTGTCTTGCCATTGTCGTTCCCCTTTCTGTTTTTCGGAGCCGCCGGCATACTCCGCCGCCTCCGCCATTTATCCATATTGTACATTAAGCGCCATGATTTTTCAAGAGTTTTAAAATACTTTTTAAATATTTAGTTTACAAGCGTGGAAAATATTGCGGGAGATATGAATTGGGGGCTTGACTTGCGGGACTTTGGGCTGCATTATATAGTGTATGAGGCGCAGGGCGCGATATTAACATTATTGATATAAACGAAAGTGAGGAGATCAGATGCAGATAGGGATAGGTACATATTCGTTTGGCGGTCTTGAGAGCATGTTCGGGCTGGGACCGACGCTTGAGGAGAAGTTTTTGAAGATAAAGGAGCTTGGTTACGACTCGGTGGAGCTGCTTGAGCGCGACCTTGCGGTGGACACTGAGGACATAAAGCGGTGGGCGGCTGCTGCGGGTATCGCGATAACGTCGGTGCACGCAAAGCCGACCGAGGAGGTCATCCGGAAGATGGCGGAGCTCGGGGGTCGGGCGGTCATCTGGCCGAGTGCTCCGTTTTCAAACCGGGAGGAGGCGGCGGAGGTCGCGGGCTATCTTGAGGAGATGGCGGCGGTCGCCGAGCCGTTCGGCATAAAGGTCGGATACCACAACCACAGTCAGGAGTTCTTCTTTGACGAGGGTAAGGCGCTGCTCGAGCACCTGCTCGACGCGGGCAGCGGGTTCTACGCGCAGCTCGACTGCGGGTGGGCGCAGAACGGGGGGATGTACCCGCCGTACTTCATCCGCAAGTACCGCGACCGGATAATCTCGATACATGTCAAGGAGAACTGCCGGGTGAGCGGACCGGGGGGGCGTCCCGCGTCCAGCCATGCCGAGCGCCCCGCGCGTCCGCCGATGCCGGACATAAGCAGTATGACCGTCGAGGAGCGCCGCGCGGCGCTCGAGGAGCTGAAGAAGCGGTTTGAAAAGAAGGACGACGGAAAGCCGGCGCTCCAGTGCAGGATGGGTGCGCCCGAGTCCAACATGAACTGGCAGGACATCAAGGACGCGCTCGACGAGCAGTCGTTCGAGGCGTTCTGGGTGGTCGAGCGGGAGGACTTCTACGATGAGCGCGAAGCCTGCCTTGCCGACGACTGCAAGTACCTCCGCGAAAACGTGAAATAAGTGTCAGCCTGTTCGGCTTCAGCGCCCCGTGGCAGATATGCCGCGGGGCGCTTGCTTTCTTTGCGTAAAGCGGTTATAATAAAATGTAATATTAACAATTTACATTAACAACTGTGACGGCGCACAGCCGAACGGAAAGCGTGACTACAGATGAAGGGTATTATTCTTGCGGCGGGGAAGGGTTCGAGGCTCTACCCGATGACGCGACCGGTGTGCAAGCCGCTCCTGCCGGTGTACGACAAGCCGATGATATATTACCCGCTTGCAGTGCTCATGCAGGCGGGGATAAAGGACATCCTCATAATAATCCCACCGGGGGAGGAGGGTCCGTTCTACCGGCTGCTCGGCTCGGGCGGGCATTTCGGGGTGAAGGTGACATACGAGGTTCAGGAGGTGGCGCGCGGCATTGCGGACGCACTGCTGATAGGCGAATCGTTCATAGGCGACGACCGTGTGTGCCTGGTGCTGGGCGACAACATATTCCACTCGCCCAAGTTTCCCGACTACCTGGACAAGGCGCTCTCGTACGAGACGGGGGCGTGCATTTTCGGGTACTATGTGGACGACCCGCGCGCGTTCGGCGTCGTTGAGTTTGACGAGAAGGGGCGCGCGGTTTCCATCGAGGAGAAACCGGCAAACCCGCGCTCGAACTACATTGTGCCCGGTCTGTATTTTTATGACAACAGCGTCGTTGAGATAGCGCGCCAGCTCACCCCGTCGGCACGAGGCGAGCTCGAGATTAGCGACGTCAATCGCGCGTACCTCGAGCGCGGATGCCTGCATGTGGTCACGCTCGACCGCGACTTCGTGTGGCTGGACGCGGGAACCGCCGACAACCTCCTCTTCTCGGCGCAGGAGGTCAAGCGGGTGCAGGACAGCTCGGGCAGGTACATCGCCTGCCTCGAGGAGATAGCCTACCAGCACGGGTATATCTCCCGCCAGCAGCTCATGCGCCGCGCCGACGAATTCGAAAAGACGCTGTACGGGCAGTACCTCCGCTGCCTGTGAAATACCGGTAAAAGCAGAAATGACCCGCCTATGGCGGGTCATTTCTGTTTATTTCATCGTGTCCTCGAGCATCGTCACGAGGGTGTGCAGCGCACGGTTTCGCAGCTCACCCGCGCGGTAGACGACGCCGAACTGGATGGGGTCAAGCTGCTCTATCGGGATGTAGCAGAGTCCGGGAGCCCGCTGCTGCGGCAGGTCGGGCATGACCGCAAACGCCAAGCCCGCCTCCACCATCGTGTACACTATTTCGAGCGCGTCGCAGAAGAACAGATTATTCGGGTTCCGCCCGGTGATTATCCGACGCTGCGTCGCGAAAAGCGACGGGGGGTAGATGGTTGGCGGGCAGGTCGCCATCTTCCCATTCTGCCGCAGGAACTCGACGGTGAGCTTCTCCTTTCCGGCAAACGGGTAGTCGGGCGCACAAATGCAACAGATGCGGCAGACTGCAAGCTCCCGGAACGCGACGTTCTGCGAGACGGGTCGCTCGAACGCGAACAGAAGGTGGATGTCCTCTTCCAGCAGATTGTCGAACGACGCGGTGGACACCATTCGCAGGATCGGCGCTATCTCGGGCGCCTCCACCCGCATACGTGCGAGCACCGGGCGGAGGAGCTGTAGCTCGAGCCAGTTGCGGCAGCCAATGCCGATGCGCTGCGCGCTCGCCTCTGCGTTCTCCTTCACCCGTGCCCGCGAAAGTCCGGTGAGCTTCAGTATCTCCCCCGCGTACTGTGCAAACACGTACCCCGCCTGCGTCAGCCGCACGCTCCTGCTCGTC
>CALXFK010000017.1 GCA_944387575.1 uncultured Clostridia bacterium | reverse complement strand
TGGCGGTAGCGGTAAACATGATGGACGTTGTGCGCCGGAATGGGGATCGGATAGACACGCAGGCGCTTGGTAAACGGTTAGGGTGCAGGGTGGTCGAACTATCCGCGCTCAAGGGCGAGGGCGTGGACGCCGCCGCCGAAGCGGCGATAGAGGCGGCGAGACTGGGCGAACGTGTCCCGACGCACTCCTTTTCGGGACCGGTAGAGCACGCCGTCGCACATATTGAGGAGGCGGCTGTGCATTCGCTTCCGGAGGCGGAGCAGCGGTGGTATGCAATAAAGCTTTTCGAGCGGGATGAGCGGGTCGCGGCAAAGCTTGGGCTTCCCGCCGGGGTGATGGAACATATAGAGGCGGACATAGAGACGGTGGAAAAAGAGCTGGATGATGACGCGGAGAGCATAATCACAAACGAGCGGTACGACTACATAGCGAGTGTCATAAAGGACTGCTGCCGCAGAAAGACGGCGGGGGCGGTCACCGTGTCAGACAGGATAGACCGGGTGGTCACAAACAGAATTTTTGCGCTGCCGATATTTGCATTGATAATGTGGGGCGTGTACACCGTTTCCATAGGGACCATCGGGGACTGGACGGTCAACTTCATGAACGACACTCTTTTTGGAGAATGGATAGTGCCGGGGGTCGCCTCGCTTCTTGAGGGATTTGGGGTGGCGGACTGGCTTGTGAGCCTCATCGCGGACGGAGTGATAGGTGGTGTGGGCTCGGTGCTCGGTTTTGTGCCACAGATGCTGATACTGTTCCTTATGCTCTCCGTCCTTGAGGACATAGGGTACATGGCGCGGGTCGCGTTCGTAATGGACCGTATATTCCGAAAGTTCGGACTGTCAGGGAAAAGTTTTATACCGATGCTGATAGCGTCCGGCTGCGGAGTGCCTGGAATAATGGCGTCGCGCACAATAGAGCAGGACCGCGACCGCAAGATGACGATAATGACCACCGGGTTCATAGTCTGCGGTGCGAAGACCCCGATAGTCGGGATGATCGCAGGGCGCTGTTCGGAGGCAGTGCGTGGATAGCCACTTCGGCGTACTTTATAGGGGTAGCTGCGGTGGTCATAAGCGGAATAATCCTGAAAAAGACGAAGGCGTTTGCGGGAGAGCCCGCACCTTTCGTGATGGAGCTCCCTGCGTATCATCTTCCGATGGCGGGCAATATCCTCCGTGCGACCTGGGAGCGCGGATGGTCGTTTATAAAGCGTGCGGGGACGATTATAGCTGCGGCAAGCGTGCTCATTTGGGTGCTCAACAGCCTCACGTTTGAGGGCGGGTTCCACTACATCGGCGACGGCAGCGAGATGTCGATACTCAACGTTATTGGAGAGGCGGTCGCGGTAATATTTGCTCCGCTTGGATTCGGGAAGTGGCAGGCTGCTGTCGCGACGCTGCTCGGGCTCGTGGCAAAGGAAGAGGTTGTCGGAGTGTTTGGGTCGCTGTCGTCGATGGCGGATGCAGACCTTGCTCTCGAGCTTGCCGAGTCTAGCGATGCGGCGCTCTCGGTAATCGGTGCGGAGTTCTTCGGTGGCAGTGCGCTTGCTGGATTTTCGTTCATGGTGTTCAATCTGCTCTGCGCGCCCTGCTTTGCGGCGATGGGTGCGATAAAGCGGGAGATGAACAACGCAAAATGGTTCTGGGGAGCGGTCGGGTATATGTGTGCGCTTGCATACTGTGTCTCGCTCATGGTATACCAGATAGGATCACTTTTAAGTGGAGGAGTGTTCAGTGTCTGGACTGCGGTCGCGTTTGCGCTGCTTGCCGGGTTCCTCTACTTGATCCTGCGACCAAATCGGTATGATGAAAAACGTGCGTCTGCAATAAATGCCGGGTACCGTGCTGTAAGGGAGGGAGCAGAATGAACAACTTCAATGTTCCAACTTTTATCGTTCTGGTACTGGTTATTGTGGCTGTGGCTGCGATAGTCGTGCGCGAATTTAGGAGAAGAAAACGCGGGGAATCATCCTGCGGTGGCGGCTGCGCGAACTGTCCGATGTGCGGTATGTGCTCCGAAAAAGAAGGGGCGGGTGGCACAAAAGTAGAGTTTGCAGCGGTCGAAATGATTCGGGAAGACGGCGCTTGAGCGCGTGTCTATATAAATGAACCTCCTGCATGTCTCCGAAAGGAGAGGGGACGGACGCGGTATTGGGCGCCGCGTCCGTTTCTGCGTTCCCGGCATCTTGCGAGAAGTTGCGCAAGGAAAGGAAAATGGCGTGAAAGTTGACGCAAATCGACCGGAATCGTGTGACGTGTGAATACAAAATTATTGCTTCTGCGAAATATTTGTTGCTTACGCCGAACTGGCGTGATATAATAAAGTATAATTAGGACGTATTGGCTTTGTGCGACGCTGCGGCGGATCCTCCCGGGGGGTGATGGAGGAAATGGGGAAGACGATTTTTGTAGCATCAGGCAAGGGCGGAGTTGGCAAGAGTACGCTTGTCACCGGTCTTGCTGTTTGTCTTGCCTCAATGGGTTCCGAGGTCCTATGTATCGACGCGGACGCCGGAATCCGAAGCCTCGATCTGCTTCTCGGGCTCACCGACCGGACAAGCCTTGACCTCGGCGACGTGCTCGCGGGGACATGCGGTCTGCGTGAGGCTGCGGTGCGGCACGACCGGGTGCGGACCCTCAGTTTGCTCAATGCTCCCGCAGGGGACGAGGATATCGACCCGACGGCGCTCGCAGCGCTCGAGAGGTATGCTGCCAATGAGTACGACTTCTGCCTTGTGGACTGTGCTGCTGGGGCGGGAGCTGCGCTCAGAGGTGCTGCGAGAGGAGCATCGCTTGGCATAATTGTTGCGGCGCCTGAGCCCGCAAGCATACGCGGCGCGGAGCGCGCGGCTGTGGTCGCGGCGGACGGGGGCGGAGCCGAGCTTCCGTTGCGGCTGGTGCTCAACCGGGTACGTCCTGAGCTTATGGGAAGGCGCGGGATCCCGAATGCGGACGACGCAATCGACGGCGTTGGGGCGCGGCTCATAGGGATAATACCGGAGGACCCCAGAGTGGGTGCTCTCTCTCCTGCCGGACGGATACCGGTGCTGGAGGGGGTAGACGGCGCGGCGGGTGCGATGCTGAGGATCGCCCGGAGGCTGCGTGGGGAACGGGTGCCTCTCCCTAAATTTAGAAAGAGATAGCTGGAATGTGTTCGGTGTTTTACATAGCGATAGATCTAGGAATGTTTTCGAATATAAGAGATACCGCGGTCGCGTACGCGGATAGAGAGAAAAGGAGAAGCGAAAATGAATATCGCACTTATCGCGCACGATTCTAAAAAAGAGCTGATGGTACAGTTTTGCATAGCATACTGCGGTATACTCGCCAAACATTCTATCTGCGCCACCGGAACGACCGGAAAGCTGGTAAGCGAAGCCACCGGACTGAACGTACAGCGGTTTCTCACCGGTGCGCAGGGTGGCGACCAGCAGATTGGTGCGCGTATAACATACAATGAAATAGATATGGTGTTGTTTTTCCGCGACCCTCTCGCGTCGGTAAGCGAAACGGATGTGATGACGCTGTTGCGTCTTTGCGACATAAACAATGTGCCGATGGCCACCAATGTGGCGACGGCGGAAATGCTTATCCTCGGGCTTGACCGCGGCGACCTTGACTGGCGCACGGTCGCAACCGACGAGACACGACGTTTCTGACAGACGGTGAGGCGCCGCGAGCTTGTTTGCTCGCGGTGCATTGTTTACCAGATATGAAAGGAAAGTTGCAGTTATGGAACTTGTAAAACCGCGCACTCTCTCCGGATTTATGGAGCTTCTTCCGCCGGAGGAGAGAGCGATGCAGCGCTTTATGCAGACGCTGCGCCAGAACTATGAGCTGTATGGCTTTACGCCGCTCGACACCCCGATAATCGAGAGCTCTGAGGTGCTGCTTGCAAAGGGTGGCGGTGAGACGGAGAAGCAGATATACCGCTTCAGCAAGGGAGATGCCGACCTCAGCTTACGTTTTGACCTGACGGTGCCGCTCGCGAAGTACGTTGCACTGCATGCGGGTGAGTTGCAGTTCCCGTTCAGACGGTACCAGATAGGAAAGGTGTACCGGGGCGAGCGGGCGCAGCGCGGGCGCTTCCGCGAATTTTATCAGGCGGATATAGACATAATCGGGGACGGGAAGCTCGACATCATAAATGAGGCGGAGATCCCCTCGGTAATATACCGCACCTTTGCCGCGCTCGGACTTGAGAGGTTCAGAATACGTATAAACAACCGCAAGCTGCTCGGAGGGTTCTTTGAGATACTGGGTATCGAAGAGCCGTCCGAGGTCATGCGCACCATAGACAAGCTCGAGAAGGTTGGTGCGGAGAAGATGCGCGCAATGCTTTTGGATGACCTCGGGCTTTCGGACGCGGTCTGCGACGAGATACTCGAATTTCTTGAGGCGTCGGCGACGACCGAGGGCGCACTTGCGGCAATAGAGAAGTATCGCGGGCGCAGTGAGCTTTTCGACACCGGCGCGGACGAGCTCGTGACGGTGGCGCGGTATATGGGCGACTTCGGCGTGCCGCCCGAGGCGTTTGCCATCGACTTTACGATAGCGCGCGGGCTAGACTACTACACCGGCACGGTTTATGAGACGGTGATGACCGACCACCCCGAGATAGGCTCGGTCTGCTCGGGAGGACGGTACGACAACCTCGCCGAATACTACACCTCGAGGAAACTGCCCGGCGTTGGAATTTCTATCGGGCTTACCCGCCTGTTCTACGTTCTGGGAGAACAGAAGCTGCTCGATGAGCGGGCGTACGGCGCCCCCGCAGACCTGCTTGTGCTCCCGATGACCGGGGACGTGGGTCCGGCTGCGCGGCTTGCGACGGCGCTTCGCGACGCGGGTGTGCGCGTGCAGCTTTACTGCGAGAACAAGAAGTTCGGCGCGAAGATAGGTTATGCGGACAAGCTCGGGATACCGTTTGTTGCGTTCCTGGGAGAGGATGAGCTCGCCTCCGGAAAGGTCACGGTAAAGGAGCTTGCGACCGGCGAGCAGAGCTCGTTTGAGCCGGGAGAGCTTGCCGGATGGCTTGCGGGGAAGCTCGCGGAGCGCGCGGGCACGCGGCTTATCCGGGCGGCGGAATAATATAAATTCGATCCGGCGCTCTTGCCGGTGCCAGAAAGGAATGTTGAAAGATGGCTGACTTGCTCAGCGGATTTGTGCGCACGCACGGCTGCGGGACGCTGCGTCCCGAGAATGCGGGCGCGGAAGTGGGCGTCTGTGGATGGGTACAGCGCAGGCGTGACCTCGGCGGACTTATATTTGTAACGGTTCGAGACAGGACCGGAATAATCCAGTGCCTTTGCGACGGGGAGGATGCGGCGCTGTTCGAGAAGGCGTCCACCCTCCGCTCGGAATATGTGGTCGCGGTGCGCGGAGTGCTCCGCGAGCGGGACGAGGGTGCGCGCAATCCGAATATGCCGACCGGCGGCGTGGAGATAGTGGTGCATGAACTCCGCATCCTTGCGGAGAGCGAGACGCCTCCGTTCGAGATCTCGGACAACACCAATGCTGGCGAGGAAGTTCGCCTGCGTTACCGCTACCTCGACCTCAGGCGTCCGGCGCTTCAGCGCAACCTGATGATGCGAAGCGAGATAGCGAGGGTCACCCGCGAGTACTTCCATGACAACGACTTTGTTGAAATAGAGACGCCGATGCTTATGAAATCGACGCCGGAGGGCGCACGCGACTACCTCGTGCCGAGCCGCATACACGGCGGCAGCTTCTACGCGCTGCCCCAGTCCCCGCAGATATACAAGCAGCTGCTGATGATTGCCGGATTCGAGCGGTACATCCAGCTTGCGCGCTGCTTCCGCGATGAGGACCTCCGCGCCGACCGCCAGCCAGAGTTTACGCAGGTAGACCTCGAGATGAGCTTCGTGGATGTGGACGACATTCTCGCAATGCTTGAGGGGTATATGGAGCGGCTCTTCCGTGAGGTGCTCGGAGTTCAGATAGCAATGCCGATTCGCCGCATGACCTACGCCGAGGCGATGAGCCGGTACGGCACCGACAAGCCGGACACACGTTACGGCATGGAGATACAGGACCTGAGCGAGAAGGTTCGCGGGTGCGGATTCGGTGTGTTCACCGGCGCGCTGGAGAGCGGTGGCAGCGTTCGCTGCATAGTCGCAAAGAACGCCGCTTCGGTGCTCACCCGCAAAGAAATAGACAAGCTCACCGAACATGCACGCGGAATAGGTGCGAAAGGTCTTGCGTTTGTCCGCTGGGTGGACGATGAGCCGAGTTCGTCGTTTGCAAAGTTCTTCTCCGCCGACGAAATGCACTCGCTCTGCGCCGCCGCGGGCTGTGAAAAGGGCGACGTCATGCTCATCTGCGCGGACAGGGATGCGCTGGTTTTCACCGTCCTCGGGGCTCTGCGCGGCATAGTCGCGCGCAAGCTCGGCATCATCCCGGAGGGCAGGTACGACCTCGTGTGGATAACCGAGTTCCCGTTCTTCGAGAAGGACGAGGAGACCGGAGAATGGGTCGCAATGCATCATCCATTCACGATGCCGCTCGACGAGTGCCTTGAGTATCTCGAGAGCGACCCGGGTCGCGTCCGCGCGAAGTGCTACGACCTCGTGCTCAATGGGGTGGAGCTCGCGAGCGGCTCGATACGAATAAATGACTACAAGCTCCAGCGCCGCATGTTCGAGGCGCTCGGACTCAGCGACGAGCAGATAGCCGCAAAGTTCGGATTCCTTGTGGATGCTTACCGATACGGCGGACCGCCGCACGGAGGCGCGGCGCTCGGTCTCGACCGCATTGCGATGCTGTTCTGCGGCGCGGAGAACCTGCGCGACGTGGTCGCATTCCCGAAGGTACAGAACGCAAGTGAGCTGATGAGCGGCTGCCCGACCGAAGTCGATCCCGCACAGCTCAAGGAACTGTCGATAGCAGTCATAAAGTGAGAAAGACCGCCGCGGAGCAAAGCTCCGCGGCGGTTCTGATATTTGTAATAGAAGTGCCGGTATGTAGTGAGTCAGATGTAATAATGCAGGAACAAATATTGTGATGGCGGCGGGAATGCCGCATACCGCAGCGCAACTGGTTTGTACGACGCGCGGCAAAACGAAAAAGGACACAAGCCATAAGCTTGCGTCCTTTGTTGGAGCGGATGACGAGGCTCGAACTCGCTACCTCGACCTTGGCAAGGTCGCGCTCTACCAGATGAGCTACATCCGCATATTGTCTCTGCGGGCAACTGGCTACGGGAGATAGGTTGGTGCCGGTGGCCGGACTCGAACCGGCACGCTGTTGCCAGCGGTGGATTTTGAGTCCACTACGTCTACCAATTTCATCACACCGGCGTCTTTGGCTGCCGTGCTCGATTATTATATAACAAGATCTCGAAAAAAGCAATAGGAAATCTCAAAAAAATCAAAAAATTTTTTTGATAACTTATTTAGACAAAAACAAAACGATATGCCGCAGTTTTTGACGCTGTACGGCATATCGCAAAAGAAAACATTGAGGGAAACGGGGAAGATCAATTTTCCGCCCACCCGAGAGAACGCTCGAGCGCGCGCTGCCAACCGTGGATAAGACGCTCCCGGTGCATCGGGTCGATGGCGGGAGAGAAGAGGGCGGCGTCAGGGTCGGACGGGAGCCCGGCGGTTGAGCGCCACACCCCGCAGGAGAGTCCTGCGAGAAGCGCCGCTCCGAATGCGGTCGTCTCGACGTAAGCAGGGCGCAATACCTCTGCGCCGAGTATGTCCGCCTGGAACTGCATCAGAAAATCATTTGCCGATGCGCCGCCGTCCGCCCGCAGCTGTGAAATGCGGTGACCGGTGTCCGCCTCCATAACACGCAGCACGTCCAGCGTCTGATACGCTATGGATTCGAGCGCGGCGCGGACGATGTGTGCCCTGGAGCACCCGCGGGTCAGCCCGACAAGAGTACCGCGCGCGTACTGGTCCCAGTGCGGCGCGCCAAGCCCGGTGAACGCGGGGACGAGGTACGCTCCTGCGGTGTCGCTGACCGAGCGGGCGAGCTGTTCGCTTGCGGCGGCATTTGGAATTAGCCCAAGTTCGTCGCGCAGCCACTGGATAGCCGCACCCGCGACGAATACGCTGCCTTCGAGTGCATAGCACACCTCCTCCGAATTGTCAGGTCGCCTGAGCGCGAATCCGACGGTGCTTATGAGACCGCGCTCCGAGCGGACCGGTGTTTCACCGGTGTTCATCAGCAGGAAGCAGCC
>CALXFK010000016.1 GCA_944387575.1 uncultured Clostridia bacterium | reverse complement strand
GGGTACCTTCCCGAGCTTCCTCCGCTCTATCTGGACAGGACTGTCAAGGAGTATCTTGGCTGTGTCTACGAGCTGAAGCGACCCAAAAACCGCGTGAAACACCGCGCGAGCCATATCTCCGAGATATGCGAGCTCACCGGCATTACCGATGTGTACGGTCGTGTCATCCGCAACCTTTCAAAGGGATACCGGCAGCGTGTCGGTCTTGCGCAGTCGCTCATCGGCGACCCGGACGTCCTTATTCTGGACGAGCCCACCGTCGGTCTCGACCCGCGACAGATCGTTGAAATCCGGTCGCTGATAAAGGATCTCGGGCGTAAACGCACGATCATTCTCTCCACTCACATACTCCCGGAGGTGGAGGCGATCTGCGAGCGCGTGCTCGTCATAAAGGATGGGCGCATAGTCGCGGACGACGCTCCGGAGCATCTCTCCGCCAGCGTCTCCGGCGAACACAAGCTCGCCATGCGCGTCGCAGGACCGAAGAGCTCGGTCATGAGTACCATTCGTTCGGTGGATGGGGTCCGTATAGTCACCGCTCTTGTGGACCGGGAAAAGGGCGCGTGCGACCTTCTTGTCGAGTCTGCCGTAGATGTGGACGTGCGCAAGCCAATGTTCCGTGCACTCGCGGCAGCCGGATACCCGATCCTTATGATGCGTCCGCAGGACATGTCGCTTGAGGACATATTCATGTCGCTGACCGACGAGTCGAGCGAACCCAGGAAGGAGGCGTAACCTGATGACTGCCATATTCAAGCGCGATCTGCGCCACTATTTTACAAGCCCGCTTGGCTACGTCTTTATCGCAGCTTTCATCGCGGTTATGGACACGAACTTCTACATAAACAACATAGCCTACGTATCGAGCGATCTCTCGTCGGTGTTTGGGTTCATGCTGTTCATCCTGATATTCACGGTGCCGTTCCTGACGATGCGCCTTTTCAGTGAGGAGTTCAAACAGAAGACCGACCAGCTCCTTCTCACCTCTCCGACGAGCGTGTGGCAGATAGTGCTCGGGAAGTTTCTCGCCGCTCTCGCCATCTTTTCGGTGGCGCTTGCGGTAACGCTGATATACGTTCTGATAATCGCGACTTACGGTCAGCCCAACGTCCGTGAGCTCCTTGCCACCTACCTTGCGACCTACTGTGTCGCGGCGGCGTTCTTGTCGATAGGTATATTTATCTCCGCGCTCACCGAGAACCAGCTCATCAGCGCGGTGCTCACGCTTGCGGTGCTGCTCGGTCTGTATCTCATCGATTACTCCGGGCTTGGTCAGTCTAACGCTATTCTCAACAACTTCCTTTACTACATTTCCATGTTCCGCCGCTATGCCAATATAAGCCGCGGCGTTCTGGCGATCAATGATCTCATCTTCTATCTCAGCGTCGCGGCGTCATTCATGTTCTTCACGACCCGCGTCATCGAGAAGAAGCGCTGGAGCTGAGGAGGCATCGCAGAATGAAATCTTTCTTTTCTAAGTTGAGCGGCATTTTCCGCCGCAAAGGAGTGCGTTACGGTTCGGCAACGGTGGTTTTTACTGCACTGTTCCTTGCCGCAGTGGTGATATTCAATATTCTCTCGAGTCTTGTGACCAACAAGTTCAACCTGCGCTTCGACCTCACCGACGAGCGCCTCTACGAGATAAGCGACGAGACGCAGAAATTCCTCGCGGAGGAGCTCGACCGGGATATTCTTATCACCGTGTTCGCTCCCGAGTACTATTTCATTGACTCGGACACCTACGCACCGATACGCGAGGTCCTTCTCCGGTACATTGCCCTTTCCGGCGACCGGATAAGCGTCCGCTATGTCGACCCGTACTCCAACCCGGAAATCGTCGAGCAGTACACCACTTTCGGAACGGTCAGCCGCTTCGATATAATAATCGAGAGCGACCTCCGCTACAAGAAGCTCGCGACTGCCGACCTCTACGAGATAAGCACCAGCTACGAGACCGAAGAGAGCTACATAAGCGGTCTTCAGGCGGAGCAGAAACTGTCGAGTGCGATAAGCTACTGCATTATGGAGACTCTTCCGGTGGCGTTGCGCGTCCAGGGTCACGGCGAAGAGACCTTCACCGAGCTCAATGCGCTGCTCACCTCCGCCAACTACTCGGTCGATACCATTAACCTCTCTGTCGAAGAGATACCGGACGACTGCTCGCTGCTTGTCATCTGCTCGCCCGAGCGTGACTTCACCGTCGAGGAAATAAACAAACTCGACGAATACTTCAACCGCAACGGCAATGCACTAGTGTTCTATGACATAAACGTGCCCGAGCTTCCTGTGTTTGAGCGTTTTATGGCGGATTGGGGCGTCTCCTACGACCAGGTGCTCGTAGCGGATTCCACCCGTTCTATCAGCCATCCCACCAACGTCGCGCCGAGCTTTATAAGCCACGACATGACGAGCTCTATCGCGTCCTCTAACGAGTACGTCATCACTCCCTCGAGCCGTGCTATCTCGATACTGTATAATCAGTACGAGTGGCGCACCACCTATCCGATACTCGTTACCTCCTCAGGTTCGTACGGCAAGAGCTATTCCTCCGGCACCGCCATTACCAACTACGCACAGGAGGACGGTGACGTCGCCGGACCGTTCAATGTTTGTGTGCTGACCGAGCAGAACATGGTGTCCAACCTCCAGAGCAACTACTCGCGTATACTCTTCTGCTCTAGCGGAATGGCATCGGATGAGATGCTCTCGACCGACACCTTCCTCAACAATAAGTTCTTCCTCCAGGCACTCAACTACATGAACGAGGACTCCGACTCGATAGTCGTCTCGAGCAAATACTTCCAGAGCACGACCCTCTCGATCGTCGCCTCGCAGGCTAATGTGATCTTCTGGGCGCTCTGCATAATTCTGCCCCTCAGCACGCTTGTTATCGGCTTTGTCGTCTGGGCGAGAAGGAGAAACAAGTAATGAAAAAAACCTTTTGGAAGCCCCTTATCATCACGTTAGTGGCGATTGTCGTCTGCATCGGGCTTGCGCTGCTCATAACGCTCCTGCCCGACAGCTCGGACGAGGAGTCCTCGCCCTCTCCATCCTCCTCCACGCCGCCCACCTCCACCTACCTTATAAACGAGGACTACTATGACCTCGACTACATCAAGGTCCATTTCAGGGATGACCCGGGCGCCGATCTTGAGATACACACTTATCTCGAGGAGGAACAGCAGCGCTTCAGCGTGGAGCCAGCTGTTGAGGGTTGGACCTACTCCCACGACAGCCTCAGCTCGACCGCGTGGAACGCCGTGTCGGTCACCGCGCTTGCTAAGGTCGCGGAGAGCACCGACGACCTCGCGTATTACGGTCTGGACGACCCGATGTATGTCTTTGAGATCGCTTTCAAGAGCGGAGCGAACTTCACTCTGCGCATCGGAGACCTCACCGCCGTCGCCGATTCATACTACGGTATGATAGACGACGACCCCGCGGTGTACGCTGTTTCGAAGTATTCTATTCAGAAAATGTCCACAAACGAGCTGAGCTATCGCGAGCTCAACTTCTTCGACACCTCGGTCTATCTTGACCAGGAGACGATGACGTACGACGCAAACGGCGGAATCACCTACATCAAGCTGTATAACGAGAACCTCGGGCTGAACTTCGAACTGCGTCAGCGCACCGCTGACGAGCTCGCAGGTGACTTGCCCGCCGGAACTACCACCTGGCACATGTTTGCGCCGGTGGACAGCGAGTGCAACGACACAAACGTTGAGGACTCGTTTATAGACAAGATAGTGCCGCTCACCATCGAATCGGTCATTACCGATGTCGCGGACGAGACGATGCTGTCCGAGTACGGATTTGATGACCCGATAGAGCTGTGGATGGAGAACGCGGACGGAGAGACCGTCCACTACTACATCGGCAACTACACCGAAACGGGCGACTGCTATGTCATGGCTGAAGGCTGCAACTCAGTGCTGTACGCAAGCGGGTTTGCCCCCGCAGTGCTCGAGACGAACTACATTGACCTGATGTTTAAGCTCCTCTGGATAGAGAACATCTCGGACGTTTCCCGTATCGAGTATACCCTCGGTGACACCAAGCGCCTGCTCAGCATAATCGAAAACTACACCGATGAAGACGGCAATGACGTGTTCTATGCCACCCTCGACGGGCGCGCAATTTCGGTCACCAATGCACGCCGCCTGTTCACTTACGCGCTGAACCTGCTTATCGTCGGCGATCTCGACGAGGCATACTCGACCGGCGACGCTGCCCCCGAGTATTCGATCGCGATCGTTATGAATGATGGCACGCGGAACACCCTTGACCTCTACGCAATGAACGAACGCCAGTATGCCGCAAGCGTCAACGGCGCTCCGGCGGTGTTCTACGTAAATGTCAGCGACATTCGTGCCCTTCTCACCGCATTTGATTACCAGGATCGCGGCGAGGAGATCCCGCGCTCCTAATTCAAAAATTCCACGTAAAAAAGAGTCGGAACATGCAGATGTTCCGACTCTTTTTATATAGTTCATGCGCTCAAAGCGCCATTTTAATAATTGCTGCCTGGTTTGCGTGACAGAAAACGAATCCGATACTCAGAAGCTTTTGTATGTTCACAATGTCTATGCTTGCAGCAACCGCCTTAACCATTTACTAATACTAAAAAGTACATATCAAAGTCGGTTTTTCTCCCCCCACTCGCACATTTCATCAAGAATGGGCATTAGTGATTTGCCCCTTTCCGTCAGGCTGTACTCGACTTTGGGCGGGATTTGCGGATATTCTTCTCGGTGAACAAGTTGATCCCTTTCCAATTCTTTTAGAGTAGAGCTAAGCGTCTTATATGAAATCTCTCCAATATATTTTTTTATTTCATTAAACCGTACCACGCCAAACTCCATAAGCGTATACAAAATCGTCATTTTATATTTCCCGTTAATCAACGATAATGTATAACTGAAACCTGTACTGCTAAGACATTCGTTTGCTATACAGCGCTCACCCATTTTGCACTCTCCTATAAGTAAGTATATAAAGTTTATGTAAGTACATCACCTAAATGTGCGTACTTGATTTTTGATATATTCTTGCTATTATCATAACGTAGAAATTGGAAAAAGTCAATTTTGCTAATATGAAAGGAGAGCTAATTATGTCAAAAGACTTTGGAGTAAAGCCGTATCTGTTCCCCATGCCGACTTATATGATCGGTACTTATAACGAAGATGATACCGTCGATGTTATGATGATGGCGTGGGGTGGCATCTGCGCTGAGGATATGGTTGCGCTGAATTTGGAATCAGACCACAAAACTGTTGCAAATATCAGGGCGAGAAAAGCATTTACCCTTGCTGTTCCCGGAATAGACACTATTAAAGAATCTGATTTCTTGGGAATTGCCACCGCCAACAAAATGACAGATAAATTTGCGCGCAGCGGGCTCCACGCAGTCAAAAGTGAAAGAGTAGATGCACCAATTATTACAGAATATCCCATTACTTTAGAATGTGAAGTTGTGGAAATGCAATCCCAGCCATATGGTCTGCGAGTTCTCGGCAAGATCACTAATGTAATCGCCGATGAAAAAGTATTAGACGAGGCAGGCAAAATTGATGCGGGCAAAATCCATGCCTTTGCTTTTGATCAAATGAGGAATGGATATTACGTTGTTGGAGAAAAAGTCGGTCAGGCGTGGCACAGCGGAGCAGACTTGATGAAAAAATAATATCACTATTGCAGTAAGTCCTTATCAAATCCAAAGCCTTCCGCGCCGCTGTTTAAAGCGCAACCAAGAAACTTTAATAACTAAAACAATTTCTAAAAGGTAAAAATATGGGAAATGCGGATAGCAAGCCTAACGACTTGCTATCCGCATTTGATGTACTATCCCGCATTTAGCCTTCAATATACGATTTCGCGCCACATGCTATATTCGCGAAGCAATAAATTCTGCGACCGCGCCGCGCACCTCCGGGTCATCCCCGTATATGCCGTTGTTGTTGCAGAGCAGCAGCGCCTTCACCCCTTTGCGTGTATACGCCTCGAATATGCGAACACTCTGCCCCATCGGCACCTGTATTCCACAGTCGTAAATGCCGTGGACGAACGCGCAGGGCGCGCTGTTTTCGCTCACATGGTACACCGGGCTTGCATCCTTTGCCATCTGGATGAGTGCCTGGTACTTGGGGTCACTATCGAAGAGGTGCGCCTTTATGTCGCCCATTCCCTTTCCCGCTCCGACATACCCGAGCATCGACGCGAGCGGCGCAAACGGACCATCCCCGTTTGCGACCTTGTCCGGCTGGTGCGGCCATACGTGCGCACAATCCTCGCCGAACCCGAGAAAGTCGGTCGGGGCAAAGTATGCGGCGCCCACCTTGACCGAACTAGTAAAATCTGTGTTGCCGCCGATGTCGCCCTCGAATTCCGGTTCCCCGTTCGATGCGCATATCATAGCCGCAAGCTCGCCGCCCATCGACCCTCCGAGCACCGCGAACCGGTCGGGGTCGAGCCGCAGTTCCTCCGCGCGCGCCTTGAGGCAGCGCACACACCCCTTCGCGTCAATGTCGCTTGCGGGCCAAACATTTGGCGGACAGAGGCGGTAATCTATCGTCGCGACCGCAATGCCACGAGCAAGGAAATCGGAACAAATCGCGTCGCAGGTGTTCGGAGTACCGCCGAAACCGTGGATGTTCACAACGCAGGGCCAGCGCTTCGACGCATCCTCACCGCCGTCCGGCAGCATCACGTTCATGTATATGTCGAAGGTGGATAC
Source organism: uncultured Clostridia bacterium (assembly GCA_944387575.1). Taxonomy (GTDB): domain Bacteria; phylum Bacillota; class Clostridia; order Oscillospirales; family JAAYOS01; genus CALXFK01. The sequence goes on along the minus strand of CALXFK010000016.1, from coordinate 45,950 downwards.
CGGCTGCGGGTTCATCTGCCCCGGCTGCTCCTTTGCCACCGGCACCGTCGCCACCCAGATATTCCGGAAGGTCGGACGGACAAGACGGCTGCGAATAAACGCAGGCAGCGTTGTCTTCTTCTCCCCGGTCTTTTCCCCAAGCGCCACCGTCCCGGGAAGGCGCCCCTCGCCGTTGAATCCGAGTGCGTCTATCGCAAGTGTCATGCCAACTTCACTCTTTTTGCGGCGGGCGGTGAATTTATCGGTGACGAACAGTACCTCGCTACCGTCCGCAAGCGGGTACACCTGCTTGCAGTCGAACCGCTCCCAGCGGCGACCCTCATGCTCTATGTATACGGCGCGCTTGAATGCGTACACGTTTACCTTCTCCCCCGACATCTCGCCCGCAAAGCGCGTGACCGTCGGCGCTATCACCGGCAGGCGGACAAGGGAACCGGCGTTCCCGCCTGTGTAGACCGTCACCGTCGGCGGCTCATCCGGGAACCCCTCCGGCTGGGTGTACCCGCACCCGCCGAACGCGAGCGACAGGCGCAGCCGCGACCCTGCGGCGGCAATGTAGCTTATCCCCTCGAGGTTGAACGCGAGCTGGTTCGGCTCGCCCGCCACGAGTTCGACCGCATCCCGCTCGCGGCTCGGATGGAACGGGAGCCCAAGGGCGTCACGCACCGTACCGCGCGCGGTACGGCGATGGGATGCACGCATCGTACCGTCGGTTATAAACCTGCTCGTACCGTCGGGCAGTACCTCCTCGAGCGCCGCTATGACGTTGCAGTCACTGTGCGTAGAGGACAGCCACAGTTCCACGACCGGTACCCCGGTTATTTCCACCGCTCCCTCCAGCGGTTCACTGTCAAAGCAGAGGCACTTCGCGTCGTTTTCCGCAAGGCTGCCGTCTATGCGGCGGTTCAGCCTTCCGAATCCGCCGAAGAGCGAGACATCCTCTCTCGTAAGGTAACTTACGCTTCCCTCGCTCACATCTCCCTCGGTCATTCCTCCGGACGCGGTGAGCTTCAGCTCGGGCTGGGTCTGGCTGTCGAGCGGGAAATCTGCGGCATAATTCCACTCGCTTCCCCCAGGCGCGCCGAACGTGTAGTAATATATCGGCGGCTCGTCCAGGCATCCGTTCGTCTCGCCACGGAGCACCGCATCAAAGAACCTTATGTGTTCCGCCACCCAGTCGAACTGCCCGTTCGGGAAGTCGCTTCCTCCGCGGTATATCTCACAGTGCCGCCACGGTCCAATTACCACCTTTCCTCCCCAGCTCAAAAACGCGAGCATGGCAGAGGTGCAGCCGGGGTCGTACCATGCGCCGTTGTGGTACACCGTCGCGGCTCCGTAACGCACCGTATTCATCCGCTCCCAAACCGGTATCTCGGTATTCGGGGCGTAGCCTATCTTCGGGTTTACCGTATCGCGGAACATGTTCGGCTCGTGCTGCTCGAGAAATCCGAGGTTCAGGCGGTGGCACTCACACGCCTCGTGCGCCATTGGATAGTCGGGCGCGGGGTCGTCATCCACAGGGGTTCCGATCTTCTCCTCCATACTGTGGTGGCGCGGCATCTTCGGAAGCGCGGACGCACCGTTCGTGAAGTTCTGGTAGTACATGTCGACATGGCAGTCACAGGGGGCGGCGGCAAGCAGCCGCTTCGAACCCTCCGCAAGCGTGATATGCTGAATGTGACCCATGTTCGATCCTCCGAACATACCCGCCTTGCCGCTGCACCAGTCCTCTCCCGCTATCGTGTCTATCAGAACAGCCATGTCCTGCGCATCCTTACGTGAAAAGAACCCCTCGCTCACACCGTAACTCGCGCCGTGTCCGCGCGGCTCGACCAGCACTATCGCATATCCCGCATCAAGGAACCGCTCAAACGCCTCCTTCGAGTGCTCGAAATTCTCCCGTCTGTCGATATATCCGCATTGAAACAACGCTGGAACTTTCTGTGCCGTCTGCGGTATGTATATGTCCACCGCTATCTTCGTGCCGTCGCAGCCGGGATAGTACTTTGAGATCCGCCTGTATGCCATCTGCTTTACCTCCTGTTGCCGACCTTAGCCGGTCTGTTTGTCAGTATCAATACCAGTTTATATATTTTTTCTTGTTTTTGCAATATATCATCCAATGTTGCGCAACATCTGTGCACTCACGACCTGTTTTTGCGGCAATTATCAGCATATGCGCATTGCGGTCCGCTGCCAAATGCGCTATAATTGGTTTAATTGCCATTGATTTGACAAATTATGTACGATGTACCCGATTATATCTGGGTCTCAGGCGTCCGCCACAAGGAGGGAGAGGCAGGGTATGGACAGTTACGTAGTATGTTCGGACGGTATAATCCACACCGAACTCAGCCGCGAGGAGGTGCTGCGGCGTCTCAGCTCGGCACCATATTTCGCCCCGAGTGAGAACTTCAGCTTCGACGCCCTGCTTTCGGACATCCTTGCGCTTCGCATAGTCTCGGAGGAGGAGATAGCCGCGTCTCTCGACCGTCTCGCCCCACCTCCCGACAAATTTATCTCGCTGCTTATCGCCCGCGCAGAGAATAGTGCGAACAGCGAATCTCTCGCCGCAGCGCTCGCCGGATTTTTTCCGGGTTCACATATGGCGCGCCGCGGTAGTCTTGTCGTGCTCCTTCTCAGCAGAAAGGACCGCGCTGCGCGGCTCTACGCCGAATTCGACGATGCGGCGCTCGAGGCGCTGCTCGCTTCGCACAGCGCGTTTGCCGCCGTCGGCAATGCTTCAAGCCGCAGAGACAACATGCGCGGCGCATACTACCTCACCTCCCGCACCCTCGAGCTTGGCGAGCGGCTGCGGCTCGGGCGTGAGCGACTCTTCCTGTTTGAGGACTACGCCGAGTACATAATGATCGATATGTGTGCTCAGAACTTCTCCGACCGGCTTGGCAACCCTGACCTCGTGTCGCTGACACATCCCGCGCTCATCCGTCTCTTTCGACACGATGCAAAGCACGGCGACAACCTATCGGACATCCTCTTCCACTACTGCATAAACGACTGCAGCGTCGCCAGGACCGCAGCCGCCACCTATATGCACCGCAACACCATCGCCGCAAAGCTCACCAAAATACGCTCACTTCTCGACCTCGACCTGACCGACGGTCGGCTGCGCCAGCGGATAATTGTCTCCTACCAGCTCCTCAGATACATGGAAAAGTTCCGACATATAAACATTATTGAACAGATACGCCCGGAATAACTGCGGTCAGGTAGCCACCTGCTAATCTATAATCTTCGGAGGATCTACATGCCAAACACATACCGCAAATTTCTTAACACCGGTATCGACCTCGCTCCTCTTGGGGTGGAACGCCGCGCCGGTGAGTTCACCTACTTCTGTACTCCGCGCGGCGCATCGGTCATCGGATGGGCTGGGGTTGACGGCATTCATTTCTGCTTTATCCGCGGTTTCGGGGAGACGGTGTTCTCGGTGGACCCCTCTGCGTCCGCACCAAATTTTGTGCACCCGGTCGCGGCAAATTTTTCCGATTTTCTCCGTCTGCTCCTCGCATGCGGGGACGCAGCGGCGCCCGAGCAGGCGTGGATGTGGACCGAAGAACGATTCGACCTCTTCCTGAAAGAGAACCCTCCGACCGAAACCCAGCGGAAAATACTCGACGAGATCTCCGTAAAGATGAAGCTCTCGCCGATGGACAATCCGTTCCGTTACATTCGTGACCTGCAATCGTCATTCAATTACAGCAAAATAAAGTACACCAATGACTTTTACGACCCGGACATGAACCTGTACGCGGAACCGGCGCCCACCCCCTGGGAGGTTCGATTCGATGGGTCGTTCTGCGGCAGACGAAGCAGGGAGCGCCCCGGAATCGAGATCCCTCTTGGCGCACGGTTCGAGTGGGCGGGGCGGCGCTGGCTTATCCCTGCGGCATACTCGTGCAGCAGAGGTCTCGTTGTGGACTTCTGTATGATGGTCGAGGCGGAGGAGGTCGCCGCGTTCCTGGATAAGTGGCTCCCGAAAATCGAATGCTCCGGTCAACTCTCGCACGAACAGCAGATGAAGCTCGACCTCGACAACCCGCTGCAACTCAAATTCTCCCCGCATATCGACCTCAACGGCCGCCGCCTCCGGCGTTCCGGCGGTCGGTCGCTGACATACACGCCGCCTCTTCCGCTCTTCCCCGAGACCGACCGCGAAGCGGCGCAGGTTGTCGAACACTACGGTCTGGACGCGGGGCGGGGATGGCTCATCTCCCGGTACTCCTTCCCGTGGGGGCGTTCCCGCCGCCCTGATGTAAAGTCGCTCGCAGTGACAATGGAACAGCGCCCGGAACCCATTCCCGGACCGCATTTCACCATACACGCACCCGGAGACACGTTCACGTTTATTTCCCCGGTAAACGGCGAGACGCATACCCTGACGGCACACGAATTCGGGCGGCAGACCCTCCCCGAAAACAGTTTCGGCAATGACTCCCGTGAATACCCGACCCACTACTTCGCAATGAGCTACACGGTGGATCCGAATATCCCGACGGAGAACTTACAGATAGCCGACTGCGAGGAAAGCGACCGCCCCAGAGAGGTCGCGCCTCCAGAATATTCATACGCCCCCACCGCCTCGAACGATCTAGCGGTCATCGGCATTATCGGCGGCGCGGACGGTCCCACCGCTATCTTCATCGGTCCAAACGCGGACACGCACAGCACGCCAAGAATGCGCGCCGCCTGTTCGTCGCTGCACTTCGACCCGCCGTACCGCGTCGAGTGGCGACTCATATTCCGCGAAAAGCGGTTCGATGACATGACCTTCAAGCTGATGTGACATCAAGACAAAACGGAGCAGCACCGCTGCTCCGTTTTTATGTCTGCCTTGCCATGACCTCAGTCCTGCTCCCCGCGCTGCACCAGGTCCTGCCTCACCGCTCCATCGCATACTGCGAGCAGGAAGGTGTAATACGGGTAGAGCAGCCGGAAGTCTGAAATGAGCCGCTGCGCAATATCCGGCGCGTACATGTCCTCGGCAGGTCCGGTGTGCACCAGGTATATGCCTTTCCGGTCGAGCCAGCGCCTTATCTCCGGCGGTTCATCCGGGAACTTTGTGCGCCGGTACTCGTCGCCCGAGTCAAATCCGAATACCTCCTGAGCGTCGAACGCCTCCGCCGCGTTTAGAAACTCCGGACTCCGCGAGCTGACCATGCGAACATATGAGTCCCGCACCGGGGCGTCCGCAAGATACATGCCACACCCCCACCACGAAAACCCCGGTCTAAGTTCAAAAAAGAACTCGGGGCGCCAGCGGTAGTACCGCCTGTCCCTGCCGAGCATCGCCCAGACGTTTGCACGGTACTTGGTCTTGTCCTTTGTAAAGCGCGTATCCCTGCGCACACGGCAGAGCGCGCGGCGGTGGTCGCGCATTATCTCCGGCTCTATCTCCTCGCCGAGCCGCTCGGTCAGAAAATCTATTATTTCAAAAAACGGTTCGCGCACATATTTCTCATATTCCTCCCTGTGCGCCTCGAACCACTCCTTGGAATCATTGAGCTGGTTTTCCACAAGAAAATCCAGTGCCCTCTCGGTTATCACCGTTTATCCACCCCTTTAGACGCGTTTTGCCCAATTGTAGCAGAGCATTCGTCAAATTGCAAGAAAAAGGATGCTTTTTTCACGTCGTTTTCTTTTCTAAAATGATTGACTTTTGACGGCGCAGCCGATAGAATAGTAGAGCTAAAATTCATTAAATGGAGGAGTGTTTTCTTGAGTAGTAAATCCGTAGCTGATCGCAACGACCTTACACAGGGTCCTATCCTGAAAAAGCTTATAACTTTTGCCATCCCTGTCATTCTCGGCAATCTGTGCATGCAGCTGTACAATGTTGTCGACTCGGTCATCGTCGGAAACTATGTCGGCACAGATGCCCTCGCTGCTGTTGGCGCATCGTTTTCGATAATGATGCTGTTCAACGCATTGTTCCTCGGCGTGTCGATGGGCGCGCAGATAGTCATTTCGCAGACCTATGGCGGCAAGGACTTCGACGGTCTCAGGATCGTCACCAACACCGGTATTGCTCTCGCTATCATCATCGGTACGATCATTACCATTCTTGGCGTTCCGCTCTCCGGACCGCTGCTTGAGCTCATCAACACCCCCGCAAACATCCGCGCAGACGCCACCAGCTACCTGATGATAATCTTCGCGGGCACACTCGGAAACGTCTTCTACAACCTCGGCGCAGGCATTCTGCGCGGCATGGGCGACAGCCGTTGGCCCCTGATAGCTATGCTTGCAAGCTCGGTGGTCAATATAGTTCTCGACCTCGTGTTCGTTATATACTTTGACATGGGCGTTGCCGGCGTCGCATGGGCGACCTCCATTGCCCACTTTGTCAGCGGTCTTATACCGCTCTTCCGTCTTCAGAGCGGAAAATATCCGGTTCGTCTTCACATCAAGGACCTCCTCCATCCTAACGGATTTGCCACTAAGCGTATTATAAGCCTCGGTCTTCCGAGCGCCGTGCAGAACATGGCGATGTCGCTCGGCGGCATCGTCATCCAGAGCTTTGCCAACACCTTTGGTTCCAACTACATAGCGGCCAACACCATTATCATGAAGGCGGACGGCTTTGCTATAATGCCGATGATGGGTCTCGGTATGGCGGCGACCACCTTTGTCGGTCAGAACATCGGCGCCGGTAACCAGGAGCGCGCTAAGCGCGGCGTCCATGCCGGTCAGATCTCTGCAGTCATAGTCGCTGCTGTGGTCGGTATCCTGCTGTTCTTCACCGGTCGTTATATCATGTTCGCGTTTGGCGCGGACGGCGAGGTCCTTAACATGGGCGTCTCCGGCATTTGCTTCCTCGCGTTCTGCTACTGGACGCTTGGTATCGACAACGTCACCGGCGGTTCGATGCGCGGTGCGGGCGCAGCGGTAGCCCCGTCGGTCACCGCGGTCATGTCCACCGTCTGCCGTATCCCGCTCACCTACTTCCTTGCGGCTCTCCCGCAGAAGAATCACATAAACGACCTTCTCGCAGAAATGCCCCAGAACCTCGTCGACCTGTCCACCCAGTACTTTGATACCGGAGTGTACAAGACCCTCGAGGAGGCTCAGCGCGCCGCCGCAGCGGTCATAGCCGCGCCTGATCACTACATGGGAATGTTCTACGCGATGGGCGCGTCGATGCTTCTCGGTATGGTGTTTATATTTACCTACTTCAAGAGCGGTCGCTGGCGCAAGCACGCGGAGAAGACGGTCGGCGTATCCTTCACTGCAAACAAGGATAAGGACGGCGACAAATAAATTCATTCCGCATTCCTCGATTTGCTCTTGCATTTCGTATAAAAAGGTATTATTATAGCCGTGTTGGCACTCTTAGTCTTCGAGTGCTAACGCGGCTATATGTTTGCACCGCACCGGTCCGCAGACACGGGTCGGGCAGCGTATAATTGTGAAAGGGTTTGATAGCATGGCAAAGAAACAGTTTAAGGCGGAGTCAAAGCGCCTGCTCGACCTGATGGTCAACTCGATCTACACGCACAAAGAGATATTTTTGCGCGAACTTATTTCCAACGCTTCGGATGCGCTGGACAAGCTCGCATACATTGCGCTCACCGATGACAGCGTCGGTCTCTCCCGCAGCGATTTTGCGATCGAGCTCTCGGTCGATAAAGAGGCTAGGACCCTCACCATCAGTGACAACGGTGTCGGAATGACGCAGGAGGACCTCGAAAAGAACCTCGGCACCATTGCTCACAGCGGTTCGCTGGAGTTCAAGAAGAACCTTGACGAGGGCGCAAAGGGCGACGTAGACATCATTGGTCAGTTTGGCGTAGGTTTCTATTCCGCGTTCATGGTCGCGGACCTGGTCACGGTCACCAGCCGCGCGTATGGTTCGGACGAGGCGTGGCGCTGGGAGTCGGACGGCGCGGACGGCTATACGATAACCCCGGCAGAAAAGGAACGCCCCGGCACCGACATTGTCCTCCATATAAAGCCTAATGAAGCACCGGCAGAGGATGGAGCCGAACCCGGTGAGAACTACGACCGTTTCCTGGAGACGTGGGAACTTCAGTCGCTTGTAAAGAAGTATTCGGACTATGTCCGTTTCCCGATACGTATGGATGTGCAGCGCAGCCGCATGAAGGAGCGCCCCGCGGATGCGGGCGACGACTACCAGCCCGAGTGGGAGAGCTACACTGAACACGCAACCTTAAACAGTATGATACCGCTTTGGCAGCGCCCGAAGGCTGAGATCACCGACGAGGCGGCAACCGAGTTCTACCGGTCAAAATTTGCCGACTACGCCGCTCCGCTCTCACATATTGTTGTCTCGGCGGAAGGTCTTGTCCAATTCAAGGCTCTGCTGTTCATCCCAGCACAGGCGCCGTACGACTATTACAGCCGCGACTTCGAGAAAGGGCTCCAGCTCTACTCCTCCGGCGTTCTCATCATGGAGCGCTGCGCTGACCTTCTGCCCGACTGCTTCCGCTTTGTGCGCGGCGTTGTGGACACGCAGGACCTCTCGCTCAACATATCCCGCGAGCTGCTCCAGCACACCCGCGAGCTCCGCACCATTGCTCAGAGCCTTGAACGGCGTATAAAGGGAGAACTGAAGCGCCTGCTTGAGAACGACCGCGAAAAATACGACAAATTCTGGACCGCATTCGGTCGCTCCATCAAATATGAGACGGTAAGCGACTATGGTGTGCACAAGGACCTGCTGAGCGATCTCCTGCTCTTCCCGTCCACCGGCTCGGACACGCTCACCACCCTCGACGCATACGTCGAGCGTATGCCGGAGAACCAGAAGTTCATCTACTACGCCTCTGGTGAGAGCACCGCACAGGTCGCCGCACTCCCCCAGTGTGAACGTATATCCGCGCGCGGATACGAGATTCTCTGCCTTACCTCGGACGAGGACGAGTTTGTGCTCCAGGGACTGCACGAGTACGGCGGCAAGGAGTTCCGCAGCGTTGACGCAGACGACGCCCTCGAGGAGACCGACGAAGAGAAGGCGGCGCGCGACGCCGCCGCTCAGGACGCAAAAGAGGTCATCGATTTCGTAAAGGAGACGCTCGGTGACCGCGTCCACGATGTCCGCGTCTCAAACAAACTTGTCAGCCACCCCGTGTTCATGAGTGCCGACGGTCCGGTGAGCCTCGAAATGGAGAAGTACTTCCGCTCGGTTCAGCCGGACGCCGCAAACTCCATGCGCGCTCAGCGCGTCCTTGAGCTGAACCCCGTATCCCCCGCATTCGAGGCGCTCCGCCGCGCTGTCTCATCCGACAAAGACCGCGCCGCAAAGTATGCGGAGATTCTCTACTCCCAGGCTCTACTCATAGCCGGTCTCCCGCTCGACGACGCATCCCGCTATACCGACCTTGTATGCGGGCTTCTTTCCTAAACTTATAGCAATATTTAAACTTTATATTACGTATTGTTTTGCGTCCTCGGGATAATTCCCGGGGGCGCACTCGCGTGGGGATCGTATTAAACCCAAAATTTCGAACTTAGACGCAGAATATGTGCTTACCGATTGTAATAATCTGCGGACGGGACCATATCCATGAACTGGTGGCAGTAGCAGGATTGAAGTAGTAAATGCAGCCACCGGTCGGGTCCCAGCCGTTCATTGCGTCGGCGGCGGCGCGTATACAACTCTCCGGGACACTTGTAGAGTTAAACTGTCCGTCATCAATTGCGGTAAAGGCGCCCTTTTGGTATATTACTCCCGCAATAGTATTCGGAAAAGAGGAGTGTTTTACGCGGTTGAGCACAACTGCTCCCACTGCAACCTGTCCTTTGTACGGTTCTCCCCGTGCCTCTGCCGCTATTATGCGGGCGAGAAGCATTTTATCCGATGAACTCTGGGAGGAGGACGCAGTGGTGGATGACCCGAGCCCGAGATATTTCAAAGTGATCGGTCCGCATATTCCGTCCACCGACAGACCGCAGCTCCGTTGAAAACTTTTGACCGCTTTTACCGTTCGAGAACCGTATATACCGTCGATATAGTAGGAATAGTGTCCGGTATTCTTCAAGACCTGTTGGATCTTCTTTACGGTCGTTCCGGTCGAACCAAAGCGGTATATTGCCGCATCCGCATCGGTTTTCATCAGTCCAGCTGCTGCGGTAATAAAGGCGAGCAGCAGGAGTGCCGCCCCGGCTTTGTGGATTTTTCTTCGCATTTGCCACCTCCGTATGTTTTCGACGCGCTTTTCTGTGTGATTTAATATTGCTCACGCACAGAAAAATATGCACCAAACTCCAACTCGCACCCGTTCCATATATTTCAGAACACAATTCTGTTACAAATTTGAAGTTAACCCCTTGACATGCAGGGTTATTACCTTTACAATAATCTAAGACAAATGTGTTTTGACGGCAGCAAGTTCTGCCGTGTTGATAATTTTGTCTGCCGCGGGAGCAGAATTTCCCGGGGCTGCTTTCTTTGCTGCTCTGCGCTAGCGCAAGGCGGATAAGATGGCAGCTCTGTTATGGTATCTTTTCCGGTTGCAGCCCTGAATATTTTTTTCTGCCCACCGTAATTTCCATTAACGAGAGGGTATTCTATGTTCGATTATTTTTCAATTTTGCCGACTGTTCCGGTGGCTGATATTTCCACCGGCGCATGTATCGGCATTGCGGCGGCGGCTGCCGTCGTGTTTCTGATTGTTGGCGCGATCGCCGGCAATCTCTTCCGAAAGCGCGTGTCCGAACGTGAGATAGGCAGCGCCGAGGAGGAAGCAAAGCGTATTATCAACGAGTCCATCAAGAATGCGGAAAACCGCAAGCGCGAAGCGCTTCTCGAAGTCAAAGACGAAATATATCGCCAGCGCACCGAGTATGAGAAGGAGGAAAAGCAGCGCCGCGCCGATCTCCAGAAACAGGAGCGTCGTATCACCTCAAAGGAAGAAACTCTCGACCGTAAGATCGAGCAGGCTGAACGCAAAGATGCCCAGCTTGCCCAGAAGATCCAGCATACCGAGGAGACCGAAGCCGAGCTCCAGAAGCTCAAAGCCGACCAGCTCAGCCTGCTTGAGCGCATCTCTGGATTCACTTCGGAGGAGGCAAAACAGTACCTCCTGTCCCAGCTCGAAAGCGAAGTCACCCACGAGCAGGCGGTCAAGATCCGCGAGATCGAAGCTCGATTTAAAGACGAGGCCGAGACAAAAGCCCGCCAGGTGCTTTCGCTTGCCATTCAGAAGTGTGCAGCCGACCATGTCGCCGAGGCGGCAGTGTCGGTCGTACCGATCCCCAATGACGACATGAAAGGTCGTATTATCGGGCGTGAGGGTCGCAATATTCGCACCTTCGAGACGATGACTGGTGTCGACCTTATCATCGACGACACGCCGGAGGCTATCACCCTTTCCGCATTCGACCCGGTCCGCCGCGAGATAGCGCGTATTGCACTTGAGAAGCTCATTGTTGACGGACGTATTCATCCCGCTCGCATCGAGGAGATGGTGGAAAAAGCCCGCCGCGAGGTCGAGAACACGATAAAGGCAGAGGGCGAGCGCGCCGCATTCGAGACCGGCATCCACAACCTCCACCCCGAAATAATAAAACTGCTCGGTCGCCTGCGCTACCGCACTAGCTATGGTCAGAACGTGCTTTTGCACTCGATAGAGGTGAGTCACATCGCGGGTCTGCTCGCTGCTGAGATAGGCGCCGATGTCAACCAGGCGAAGCGCGCAGGTCTGCTGCATGACCTCGGAAAAGCTGTCGACCATGAGGTCGAGGGTTCGCACGTCCAGATAGGCGTCGACCTTGCAAAGCGTTACAAGGAGAACCAGAACATAATACACGCCATCCAGGCTCATCACAACGACGTCGAGCCGAAGACGGTCGTCGCCTGCCTCATCCAGGCTGCCGACGCGGTCTCGGCAGCGCGCCCGGGAGCGCGGCGTGAGAACCTCGAAAACTACATCAAGCGCCTTGAGAAACTTGAAGAGATCGCCAACTCCTTCGACGGTGTCCAGTCCTGCTACGCAGTCCAGGCAGGTCGTGAGATCCGTATAATGGCAAAGCCGGAGAAGGTGAGCGACGATGATATGGTCCTGCTCGCGCGCGACCTCGCAAAGAAGATCGAAGAGGAGCTTGACTACCCGGGTCAGATAAAGGTCAATATAATCCGCGAGACCCGCGCAATCGAATACGCGAAATAATTTGTATTTATATTTTCCCAATCGAATTTATATAAAAAAGGACGGTAGAGCTTTTGCTATACCGTCCTTTTTAACTGCTTTGGTTACCTTACCTTTGCATCTAGCCTAAAGATCAAAAGGAATATCGTCCTCCGGGGGCAGGTCATCCTCCGGGGGAACGGTAAGTTCGCCTTTCGCTGCGCGGTACCATGCGCGTGCCGCGACAAAAACAAATACTGATATTATCAACAATACGAGCGATATCCCTGCGAGTATCGCCGCAACAGTAAGCATTCCTCGTGCGGTGGTTAGTGAAATTTCTAATAAAGGCATGTTTTACCCCCTCATTATCAATTTTCTCCAGTATATCAACAATTCTGCTGTGTGTAAACTTCAATTTTATAAATTGTTTAGCATTTTCGCCTTGCAATAACCCCGCTGGACAGGTATAATATTATTACAAATTTGTTGAAGAGGTTTTCAAATGTCAATCAAAATTACCTCAGACAGCACCTGCGATCTTTCGCCGGAGCTTATTGAGCGTTTTAATATTCATGTTATGCCGCTCTATATCAACATGGGTGGACACACCTACCGCGACGGCGTGGATATCCACACCGACGACATCTTCAGTCATGTGGACGCGGGCGGGGAGATATGCACCACCTCCGCAGGAAATATTTCGGACTATCAGGAGATCTTCAGCAGGTACTCCCCCGAATATGACGCTGTCATACACATCAATATCAGCTCTGACTTCTCGAGTTCGCACCAGCAGGCGTGCATTGCCGCCGAGGACTACGACAACGTCTACGTTGTCGATTCCCGCAACCTCTCTACCGGGCATGGTCATGTCGTGCTCCAGGCGGCTGAGATGGCTGAGCGCGGGATGTCCGCTCCCGAAATAGTCGAAGAGCTCGGAAAGATAATTCCGCGCGTGGATGCGAGTTTTATTCTGGACCGGCTCGACTATATGCGCAAGGGCGGTCGCTGCTCGTCGGTCGCTGCTCTTGGCGCCAATCTGCTCCGCCTCAAGCCCTCTATCCATGTTGTAGACGGAAAGATGCAGGTCGGAAAGAAGTATCGTGGAGCCTTGGACAAGTGCATGGTCGAGTACATACGCGACAAACTTTCCTCCCCCGAGGCGCTCGATTCGCACCGCATATTCATCACCTATTCGTCCCTTCCGCCCGAGCTTATTGAGCTTGCCAAAAAGACGGTGGACACCTGCAAAAAATTCGATAACGTCGAGATCACACGCGCCGGCTGCACGATATCCTGCCACTGCGGTCAGAACTGTATCGGCGTGTTATTTATCCACAAGGCAAAGTAAAATATAGCACAGCAAAGGCGAAGCCTGCTCCGGCTTCGCCTTTGCCTTTGCATCGAAAATGAGTGCGGGGAAGTTCATCAATTTCCCCGCACTCTTCAATTTATATTGTGGCGTCTCCGCCCTCGCCGCTTATCTCGTCGGTATCGTCGCCGTCATTTCCCTCAAGCCGCGCAAGCGAAATGACGCGCGAACCCTCCTGAACGCGCATTACGCGCACGCCCTGTGTGCTGCGTGAGTAGAGACTGATGTCCGCAGCGGCAGTACGGAGCATGGTCCCGTCGTCCGCGATGAGAAGGATATCGTCCCCATCGCCTACGACCTTTACCGCGGCGACCGGACCGGTCTTTTCGGTTATCCGGTATGCGGTGAGACCCTTTCCTCCACGGTGCTGCGGGGTCTTGTCCTCATCAGAGCCGCGCATGAACTCCTCTATCGCGGTCCGTTTTCCGAAGCCGTTGTCGGTCACCGACAGCAGCGCCGCCCCGGGGACCGCCTTTGCGGCGCCTATTACGTAATCCCCCTCCTCGAGGCGGATACCTCGCACGCCGCCCGCGGTACGTCCGGTCGGACGGACGTCGTTCTCCTCAAAGCAGATCGCCATGCCCTGTCTTGTCGCCATGATTATCGCATCCGATCCGTCGGTGAGCAACACGCTTATCAGCTCGTCGCCCTCTTCTAGCGACAGCGCGCGAAGTCCACTCTGCCGTACATTCGTAAACGCAGAAAGACGAATCCTCTTCACCTCGCCCGACCGCGCTACCATCACTACGTATTTGTCGTCACCAAAATCGCGTGCGGCGAGCATGGCGGTGACTTTCTCCCCCGCCTCGAGCGGCAGGAGATTTACTATATTCATTCCCTTTGCGGTACGCCCGCTCTCCGGCACCGTGTATCCCTTCTTTCGATAGAGGCGCCCGGCACTGGTAAAGAATAGAATATAGTCGTGCGTAGACGCGATGAACAGCGTCTCGGCGTAGTCCTCTTCGCGCGTGGTCATCGCAGAAACACCCCTGCCTCCGCGCCGCTGCGAGCGATAGGTGTCCGGAGTCTGACGCTTGATGTATCCGAGGTTGGTGAGGGTGTAGACACAGTCCTGCTCATCGATCAGGTCCTCTATGTCTATCTCGTTTTCCACCTGCTCTATCTCGGTGCGGCGGTCGTCGCCATACCGGTTGCGCACATCGAGAAGCTCGTCGCGCACTATCGCGACTACACGGCTGTCGTGGGCGAGAATATCCTCATAATCCGCTATCTTCAGCCTGATCGCGTTAAGCTCTTCCTCGATCTTCTCTATCTCGAGACCCTGGAGGCGGCGAAGCTGCATCTCAAGGATAGCGCGAGCCTGTATCTCTGAAAGCGAGAATCTGTCCATCAGGCGCTGCTGCGCATCGTCGTACGCACTGCGGATTATACGTATTACCTCGTCAATGTTGTTTACCGCGATATGCAGCCCCTCGAGTATGTGCTCACGTTCGCGCGCCTTGCGAAGCTCGTATATCGTGCGGCGACGCACAACGTCCTTCCTGTGTAGTATATATTCGCTGAGCATGTCGTGCAGCGAAAGCACACGGGGCTGCCCGTCCACCAGCGCTATCATTATTATTCCAAAGGTGGACTGCATCTGTGTCATAGAATAGAGCTGGTTGAGTACGACCTGCGGATTTGCATCCCGCTTCAGCTCTATTACTATCTTCATACCGTTGCGCCCAGACTCGTCGCGCAGTGCGCTTATCCCTTCAAGCCTCTTCTCACGATACAGGTCGGCTATCGACTCGACAAGCCGTGCCTTATTGACCATGTATGGAAGCTCGGTTACCACGATACGGAAGTGACCCGCGCTCATCTCCTCTATGGCGGCTTTTGCGCGCACATGTATGCGCCCGCGCCCTGTCGAGTACGCGGCACGGATACCGCTGCGCCCGACTATCGTGCCTCCTGTCGGGAAGTCCGGACCCTGGATGTGCTTCATCAGGTCGTCAAGGTCCGCATTCTCGTTTTCAAGCAATTCTATGCAGGCGTCTATCGTCTCGCGGAGGTTATGCGGCGGGATATTCGTCGCCATTCCGACCGCTATTCCCTGCGAACCGTTGACAAGCAGGCAGGGGAATCGCGCCGGGAGTACGTCCGGTTCCTTTCGCTGGTTATCGAAGTTTGGTGAGAAGTTGACCGTCTCCTTCTCGATGTCGGTCAGCATCTCGGTCGCGATACGCGAAAGTCGAGCCTCAGTATACCTGTATGCGGCGGGCGGGTCTCCGTCTATCGAACCGAAGTTTCCGTGTCCGTCTACCAGCGGATATCTGAGTGAAAACGTCTGCGCAAGTCGCACTAGAGCGTCGTAAGCAGAGGTATCGCCGTGAGGGTGGTATCGCCCGAGCACGTCACCGACTGTCGTTGCAGACTTACGGTACGGCTTGTCCGGCGTCAAACCGTCCTCATACATAGTGTACAGTATCCGGCGGTGTACCGGCTTGAGACCGTCCCGCACGTCCGGAAGCGCACGTGCGACTATGACGCTCATTGCATAGTCGATATATGACGTGCGCATTTCGTTTGTTATTTCGACGTCAAGTATGCTCTGGTTGTCGTGATTAAATGTGTCCGCCATGCTTTTTATCCTTCCTCAGCGCGCTTAGACGTCGAGATTTACGACGTATTTTGCGTTCTTCTCTATAAATTCGCGGCGCGGCTCCACCTTTTCACCCATAAGTATCGTGAATATCTCGTCGGCGCGGGTGGCGTCCTCAAGGCGCACCTTTTTCAGTACGCGCACTGCCGGGTCCATCGTCGTCTCCCACAGCTCGACCGGGTTCATCTCACCAAGACCCTTGTTACGCCCGATATCCGGTCGCGCATTCGGGGAAGCCGCATATATCTCTGAGAGTATTTGATCCCGCTCGGCGTCGTCATATGCGTAGCGGTATTTCTTGCCGTGGGTTATCTTATAGAGCGGGGGCTGCGCTATATATATGTTTCCGTTGTCTATAAGCGGGCGCATGAATCTGAAAAAGAAGGTGAGCAGAAGCGTGCGTATATGGCTGCCGTCGACATCGGCATCCGCCATTATTATGACCTTCCCGTATCTCAGGGCGCTGACGTCGCACTCGTCTCCAATGCCGCATCCGAGCGCGAGAATGACCGGCGTAAGTTTGTCATTGCCATATACGCGGTCGAGCCTCGCCTTTTCGACGTTGAGCATCTTTCCCCAGAGCGGAAGTATCGCCTGGTACTTCGGGTCGCGACCATCCTTCGCCGAACCACCTGCGCTGTCTCCCTCGACGATGAATATCTCGGTGAGCGACGCATCGCGCTCGTTGCAGTCTACCAGCTTTCCGGGCAGCCTCATTCCCTCGAGCGCCGACTTGCGGCGGGTGAGGTCACGCGCTTTTCGGGCAGCTTCCCGAGCGCGGTTCGCTGAAATGCACTTCTCTATTATCGTCTTTGCTACCGTCGGGTTCTCCTCGAGGAATTGCTCAAGCTTCTCTCCGAGGAGGCTATCGACGAGCACCCGGATCTCACTGTTTCCGAGCTTCGTCTTGGTCTGACCCTCGAACTGCGGATCCTCAAGCTTGACCGAAATCACCGCGCAGAGACCCTCTCGAGTGTCCTCTCCGGACAGTTTCTCCTCTCCCTTGAGGAGGTTGAACCTCTTTCCGTAGTCGTTGAGCACGCGGGTGAGCGCCGTTTTAAACCCGGTCTCGTGCATTCCGCCCTCCGGCGTGTTTATATTGTTGGCAAACGAGATTATCTGCTCGTTGTATCCGTCTGTGTACTGCATCGCGACCTCGGCGACGCTCCCCGCTCGCGAGCCGCTCATATAGATGGGCTCGTCGATTATCGCAGTCTTGTTGCGGTTGAGGTGCTCCACAAACGAGCGGATACCTCCCTCGTAGTGCATGACGCTCGTCTGCTCCATTCCGGGTCGGGAATCTGTGAGCGTGATGCGGAGACCCGCATTTAAAAATGCCTGCTCGCGAAGCCGTATCTCGAGCGTCTCATAGTTGAACACCGTAGTATCAAACATGATTGGGTCGGGCTTAAAGGTGACAGTGGTACCCCTACGGTCAGTAGCTCCAAGAACAGTGAGCGGTCTAGTCACATTGCCGCGCTTAAATTCCATCATATAGTGCTCTTTGCCATCGCGCACTTCGACTCGCAGCCACTCGCTGAGCGCATTGACAACGCTTGCACCGACGCCGTGCAGACCTCCCGAGACCTTGTACCCGCCACCGCCGAATTTTCCACCGGCGTGCAGTACCGTATACACGACCTCCACCGCAGGCTTTCCGGTCTGCGGCTGTATTCCCACCGGGATACCGCGCCCATTGTCGCTTACACGAATGATGTCGCCCTCGAGGATTTCTACCTCGATATGATCGCAGAATCCCGCGAGCGCCTCGTCGATGGCATTGTCCACTATTTCATAGACAAGGTGGTGCAGACCGCGCTCGCTCGTTGTACCTATATACATTCCGGGGCGTTTGCGGACCGCCTCCAGACCTTCGAGCACCTGAATATTGTCTGCGCTGTAATCCTCCGCGCTCTGTCCGACTGAGGAGGACGGAATATCGTTTGAAATTTCCTCTTCCTCAATATCAGTGTTACGGTTGATTTCGTCCATGAGAACTCCTTTTTTCTCAAGCCGCAATTCCGCAAAAGCGGCAGCAGCAAATTTGAATAGCCTACTATACCTTATTATATTATAGCACACCAGCCCTCTTTTTACAACAGCAACATGACAAAAAGATACCGGGAAAATCAAATTTCCCGGTATGTAAAAGTGTATATTGTTTTAAAAATTTTATAAATCCCCGATTTCAAAAACTTCGGCGCGTCTCATCAAGGTGCGCGCTGAGATCTGCGTCAGATAGACTATATCACTTTCCCCATCGCCATCACAGACCACAAACGAACGCGGCAACTCGCCGCAGACATCCACCACACGCCCCTCTTTCTGCGCACGCTCAAGGTATGCGCGAGTATTGCGGGAGGTGGATGCATTGTCGAGGTCGAAAACGCCTATCACCGCTGAAAACGGGACCACCGTCTTATCTCCCAGATGCAGATACATAGCGAATCTCCTCCATCACCTGTTTGTTGTCTGCGAAGCTATCCGTCCTCCGTCAATCTCGAATAACCTTCCTCCGAATCCTTCGAGCGCGGCAGGGTCACAGTGAGTGATTATCACCTGACCGCCCCCGAGCTTGTTTATCACAAACTCTCTTCTCCCTGAATCGAGTTCACTCAGCACATCATCGAGCAGGAGCACCGGCTCCTCCCCGCTCTCGGATAGCATGAGCTCACGCTCGGCAAGTTTCAGAGCAAGTGCGGCGGTACGCGCCTGTCCCTGTGAAGCAAAACTACGCGCCGGCAGACCATCTATCAGCAGTTCTATATCGTCCTTATGCGGACCTGAGAGAGCCTGCCCGCTTGCAAGTTCTGCGGCACGGTGGGAATACATGTGCTCAAGGATCCGGTTTTTCAGCTCTTCTTCCGATGCATACGGGTCGGATATAGTAGATACCGTGCGGTATCGCATCTCCAACCGTTCCCCGCCAGATATGTCATCATGGAGGGCGGACGCGGATTTTTGCATTTTCCGTACGAAGAAGGCGCGGTATCTGACTATAGCGGCGCCGGTTGCGGCAAGCTGAAGATTGAACGCATCCAGCATCCCGCCCAGATTCGGGTCCTCCCGGTAGTCGCGGAGCAGCCGCGTCTTCTGCTCGTGCAGCCGTGAGTACCGCGCTGCGCAGTCCGCATACCTCGGGCGAAGCTGGGAAAACGCCACATCCATGAACCTACGCCGCTCACTTGCGCCGCCTCTCACAAGAGTCAGGTCATCCGGTGAAAAAATCACCGCGCGCAGATTTCCAGTAAACTCGCCCGCCGTTTTCAGCTTTACCCTGTTCAAATACAGCTTCCTGCGCCTGCCACGCTCAAACTCGGCGCGCAGCACTATTTTCCTGTCGGAAAGCGCCACCTCAGCCTCGAGAGATGCAAACTGTTCCCCGGCTCGGAGCATCTCCTGTTCCCTCGCGCCGCGAAACGATCGCGCGGCTGCAAGAAAACAGACTGCCTCGAGAAAATTTGTCTTTCCCTGGGCGTTCGCTCCAAACACCACGTTACGCCCTTTAGAGAGATCAAAGTTCTCTCTTTCGTAATTTCTAAAATTCTCCAGGCTTATTTTTTCAATAAACATTCCTATTTCAGACGGACCGGGAGCACCATGAAGAGATAGGAATTCCCCTCTTCTGGGGCAAGAACGCAGGGGTTGAGACCGCCTGAAATTTTTAACACGACCCGCTCATCCGGCACGGCGCGAACTGCATCCTGCAAAAAGCGGTTATTGAAACCTATCTCGGTTCCGCCGCCGTCTCCGTTGCAGGCTATCTCATCGGCGGCTCTTCCGAGCGTCGTTTGGCACCATAAACGAAGCGTGCCATCACCAAATTCGCAGCGGATCGGGTTCTTGAGGCGCTCGCTTATTATGAGTGACACGCGCTCGACCGAGTCACGCAGCTCCTGCGCGGATACAGTGACCGAATATTTCGATTCTCCCGGTATCGCGGCGCGGTAATTGAGAAACTCACCCTCGAGAAGCCGGCTTATCAGCACCGCATCTCCGAAGTCAAAACAAATGTGCCTGCGCCCGACGTTCACATTCACAGTCTCGTCGGTATCCCCACAGAGGCGCTCGACCTCACGCAGCGCCGCCCCCGGTACGATGAAGCTGAATTTTTCACTCGACGCGGTAACCTCCTCCCGGCGGACCGCAAGCCTGAACCCATCTACCGCGACCACCGTCAGTACCCCGTCCTCGCACTCAAACAGCTCACCTGTGTGTACAGGCTTTGCCTCGTTGTCGCTCACCGCAAACCCGGTCATTGAGAGCATAGAACGGAGCCTGTTGCGCTCGATGCGAAGCGAGGTCTCGCCATCCGCCTCTGGCAGGGTGGGAAAATCTTCCGCGGCAAGACCTTTAAGCGAAAATTCGGACCTGCCGCATTTTATTTTTATGCCAAGATTCTCATCTGCCTGAACAGTGATCCAGTCGTCCGGGCTCTTTCTCACTATGTCGCCAAAAAGACGCGCATTTATGACTATCGAACCCTCCTGCGCATCCTCAACACGGATGACCGACCTGATACCGGTCGCAAGATTGTACCCCGTGAGCGCGACCGTCGTTCGCGACACCTCGACAAGTATGCCCTCAAGCGCTGGTATCGAGCTGCGTGAAGTAACGGTACGGCTTGCAGCGGTGACCGCAGAGAGAAGGACAGCCTTTTCACATGTAAATTTCATATTCAAATATACCTCAGCATATATTTTTAAATAGACCATGATAAGTCAGATAACTTACAGTTCCCTACCAACAGCCAACAGGGAGATTATATCACGCTTTCCTCTTTCCGGTCAAGAAACCAGGTTTAGCACCTTTTCCACAGTTTGAATGACATAATGCGTTATTTCCTGAGCTATTAAAGAAATAAATCCTTTTAAAAAAGTAAAAGCGTAAGTAGTCTGCGCTGATTTGCGGAAAAAACGCTCTATACCGCATGGCGCAATAGAAAACTGTCAACACAAGGCTGTGCAAAACTCATCGTTTTATGCCGTACTTTTCCTAAGGCTCTGCGCAAAAGTAAATACAAATTTTTGGTAAAAGTAAGCTTTAAAGTTTTCCACACTGTTTTCCCTGAGGAATCCGCAGGATAGTGTGGAAAACTTTTTTATTTATTTTTTTTAAGTCGTAGATTTCTCAAAAGAGGAGCAACTCCACGCCAGGTAAAGGCACGGTAGGAATATTTTAAATTAAAATCACGATTTGAGAGCCCATCCAGCTCTGAAAGAGAGAGAAACGGTATTTTGTCGTGAAATGCAAGTATACGGGTAAGCGGAGGCGTAGAGTTGTAAGGGCATACCCGCTGGCACTCGTCGCACCCCCATATGAGCGATGAGTGCCGTAAATATTCGCACTCTTTCTCGGTTAATTCACCCTTCCGCTGACTCAACGAGGACAGGCAGAGAGAGATGTTTACCCCCTGGGAGGTGAGAGCTCCGGTCGGGCAGGCGGATAAGCAGCGCATACAGTTGATGCAGCTTCCGGCGTCGAGGTCGGGTAGATCGACAGGCGCATCGGTGAGTATGAACCCGAGAAAGACATAGCTCCCACATTTGTCTACGATTGCAAGGCGGTTTGTACCGGTCATTGCGGCACCACAGAGACGTGCTGCGGTAACTTCGTCAAATGCCGCGCTGTCGCAAAACGGTGTGAACGACGCGTCTGGGAATGCTTCACGCAGTGAGTTACAGATTTCACGGAGGGTCTGACCGACGACATGGTGGTAGTCTGTTCCCCTTGCGTATAGAGATATATTTGCAGGATAGTCCTCTCCAGCGTAGTATGGAAATGTACCGCAGAAGAGTGTTTTTCCGCCGGAAGTGAGTTCTTTTCCGCGCGGAAGCAGCGGTATGCGGGAAAAGCGCGACGCACCGAAGGATACGGCGCCGCGCTTTTCAAATTCATGTTTTACAAATTTGTAGATATTGGAATGGTAAACGTTGTTATTCATCTGCGCCACCCGCAAATGTACCGAGACCGGAGATTATAGCTTCAGCTTCGTCGAGAGGAGAGGCACCTTCCAGCTTGAGTGTGAGCGCAGGTTTCTCGCCCGCGCTGAAGAACAGCCGACCACGCCATCTCCGCTCGCCGCAGAGGGCACTGATCGCGCGAATATCCGGGCGCGCAAGAGAGAAGAGGATGCGGTTAGACTTCTGCGAGATATCGGACACCTGGACGGCGGCGGCTTCCGCCCGCAGCCGCGCGATACGAATGAGCGTGTAAACGCTGGATGGCATGTCACCATATCTATCGCAGAGTTCGTCAATGAGGTCGCTTGCGTCCTCCTCGGTGCGCACAAGCGCGATACGGCGGTACAGGTCCATACGCTGACCCGCGTCCGCAACATAGTTTTCGGGAATACCGGCGGAGACGAGGATATCAGCAGTACAGTCGGTGAGTACGGCGGTATCGCCACCCTGTTCTTCGACTACCGCCTCCTCGAGCAGCTTGAGGTACATGTCGTATCCGACGTTCATCATGTGACCCGACTGGGCGTGACCAAGCACATTTCCCGCACCACGTATCTCAAGGTCGCGCATTGCTATTTTAAATCCAGCGCCGAATTCGGCAAATTCGCGTATTGCACTCAGCCGCTTTTCTGCTATTTCACTCAGGACCTTACCTCGCTTGAAGCAAAGATAGGCGTATGCGCGGCGCTGACTACGCCCCACCCTGCCTCTGAGCTGGTGGAGCTGAGCAAGTCCATAGTAGTCGGCATCTTCGACTATAAGAGTGTTTACGTTCGGAACGTCTATTCCGGTCTCGATTATCGTTGTACATACCAGAACCTGTATCGAGCCGTCCTCGAGACGGCTCATCACCGAGGCGAGTTCTCCCTCGTGCATCTGCCCGTGTGCGACCGCCACGCTTATGCCATCAAGTTTCTCCGCGAGGTGCATTGCGCGGGCATCTATCGTTTCGACGCGGTTGTAGAGATAGTATACCTGTCCGCCGCGGGCAATCTCACGGCGAATGGCGTCGAGGATTACTCCTTCATCCTGTTCTAGCACGTAGGTCTGTACCGGATGGCGATCGCGCGGAGCCTCCTCAAGCGAGCTCATGTCGCGTATCCCACTGAGTGCCATATTGAGCGTGCGCGGGATCGGGGTCGCGGACAGGGTGAGAACGTCTACGCTCTTTGAAATTTCCTTCAGTTTTTCCTTGTGTGTGACCCCGAAGCGCTGCTCCTCGTCTATAATAAGAAGCCCGAGGTCTTTGAATATTACGTCCTTCTGTATAAGACGGTGAGTTCCGATTATTACATCGCACATCCCGGTCTTGAGAGCATTTAACGTCTTTTTCTGCTGCAGGGGCGTGCGAAACCGGCTCAGCACGTCCACACTTACTGGGAACCCGGCAAAACGACGGGTGGCTGTGAGAAAATGCTGCTGAGCAAGCACGGTGGTGGGAACGAGGATAGCCGCCTGTTTTCCGGACAGGACACATTTCATCACCGCCCGCAGGGCGACCTCTGTTTTTCCGAAGCCGACGTCGCCGCAGAGCAGCCGGTCCATCGGGAAAGAACTCTGCATATCCCTCTTTATGTCAGCAGCGGCGGAGAGCTGGTCATCGGTCTCGGTATATTCAAAGCGGCTCTCGAAGTCGCGCTGGATGTCGTCGTCCTCTGCGAATGCGAATCCGGGCGTGCGGCGGCGTGCTGCATAGAGTTCTATTAGCTCGTGAGCAAGCTCCTTTGCAGCCGCCTTTGCGCGTGATTTTTGCTTTTTCCACTCCGCTCCGCCAAGTTTGTTCAGGCGGACGTTCGAATCCTCGCCGCCGTTTCCTATATACTTCGAAACAAGATCGAGCTGCGTGACCGGGACATAGAGATTATCCGCGCCAAGATACGCGATCTTAATATAATCGCGCGAGACGCCGTCCACCTCCATCTTGACTATCCCGGAGAAACGACCGATACCGTGGTGCTCGTGGACCACATAGTCACCCGGAGTGAGGTCGGTGTACGAGCGTACACGATTCCGCCCGCCGCGTTTTGCATGTTTGCCGCGAGGTCGTTGGGGAGCTGTGAGCTGACCCTCGGTTATCACTGCAAGCGACAACGCCGGATACTCAAATCCCGCCGAAAGCGAGCCAAGCGCAATGCACACCTGCCCCGGCTCAGGGAGGCGTTCAAGTCCATAGTCGAGAGAATATTTTACTCCGCGGTCGAGTAGTATTTCACCCAGCTTGCGAGCACGTGCCTCGTTTGCGCTAAACAGTACGACTGCGGTGCCACCGTCTGCGTAGTGCTTCACATCCTCGACTGCGGTTTCAAGATTACCACCATACGATGGGAGCTGTTTTGCCGAGACTGTCTCAAGCAGCACTGGTGCCGTCGGATAAGCTGCCCCTATAAAGCTATCCAGGTATACAAAAGGGAATTTATCTAATGTCTTATACAGTTTGTTTATATCCAAATAGAACTCGGCGTATTTAGGATGGATAAGACCACTCTCACTGAGTGCACGAAAATCCTCGCCTGACTGCCAGCCGAGGTTTTTTGCGCGTTCTCCGGAGCGCGCATGGTCGATAAAAGCGATGAGGGTATCCGACGGGAGATAGTCAAGCGCGCAGCACTGTTCGGGATATATCAGATCGCTCCATCTGTCCGCCGCGGGGAAGGTCATGCCGTTTTCAAACATGTCTGCGTCGGCGAGCATAGTTGAACGGAGCGCGTCAGAAGTACCTGGCTGTTGCGATAGCGTGCGGAGCTGTTCCGCAAGCCCGGCATATCCGCCGGGGGCGAGGAAGGGCAGCGTTTCGGCTGCCGGGAGAAGTTCGACATGGTCAAGGGTGACGGTGCGGCGCTGTGTGGACGGGTCGAAAGCAGACACGGTATCCACCTCATCCCCCCAAAGTTCGATGCGGACCGGCGAGTCTGAACCGGGAGAGAAGAAGTCGAGGATTCCTCCGCGCACCGAAAACTGCCCCGCACCTTCGACCTGAGCGGAGCGCTTGTATCCGGCGGAAATAAGTGCATCGGTGAGCGAGTCGAGAGTGACCGACATGCCCGGACGCAGTTCAAGTGCGAGCGAGTCAAATTTCTCAGGAGGGATGGTGCGCGCTGTTGCCGCCTCATAGCTTGCGGCAAATACGCATGCGCCGTCCTCCCTGCCCGCCCTTCGCATCTGCGCGAGAATAGAGACGCGCCGGTTTTCCCATTCGCGGGAGACGGTGTCCGCCCGGTGAAAGGTAAATTCGCGCGGGGTGAGAACGCGGGCGGATGTCCCGAGCAGTTCGGCGGTATCCGAACAGAGGCGTTCAGCCTCGAGGTCATCTGCGCAGAGGAGGAAAAGCGGCCGCCCGGACGCAAAGGCGAGGGCCGCCGCAATATGTGCTTTGTGTACACTGTTCAGACCACCGATGGCTAGAGGTGTACTTCCACGCTCAAGAGCCGAAGCAGCCTTTCGAATTTCCGGAATATCCAGAATAGAGGACAAAAGTTGTTTCATAGCCGTTTAAAAACTGAGTCCGTTGAATTTTGCGGCGGCAGCCTGAGCCCCGTCAGAGATCAATGTGAGCGCAGCCTCACCCGCAGCCGAACACGCCTTATCTATGCGTGCCCTGTCATCCGGCGAAGGCGCAGCGAGCACCCAATCGGCGAGGTCGGGATACTGGTTCTCCCCCACTCCGATCTTGACGCGAGGAAATGCGTCGCTGTGCAGCTCGGAGATCAGCGATTTCAAACCGTTGTGCCCGCCAGCCGAGCCGGAGGCTCTGACGCGCAGGCGACCGGGCGGGAGACTTATGTCATCAAACATTATAATGATGTGCTCGGGTGGGATTTTGTAAAACTTCGCCGCCTCAGCTACCGATTTCCCGCTGAGATTCATATAGGTGAGCGGTTTTAGGAGCAGGACTCTTGCCCTACCCCCTTCGGTACCAGGAGAGGCACAGGTAATCTCACCGGTGAGTGCGTTGAAACGTGCGCTGCGTACGTCTGCGCCAAGCCGTTCGGCGAGCATGTCGAGCGCGTGAAACCCGGTGTTGTGCCGGGACTTGTCATACTTCATGCCGGGATTTCCAAGCCCGGCTATTATCCAGTCGAACCCGCCGGTGCGCTGGCGAAAACGGAAGAGCATACTACTGTTTCTTTTCCTCTTTAAACTTTTTCATGAGCCGGTCGCCGTATCCCTCTTTGTTGACCTGATGAGAGCGGCTTATCGCGAGCGCACCCTCGGGGACGTCGTGCGTGACCGTCGACCCAGCAGCGGTATATGCGCGTGCTCCGACGGTGACCGGTGCGACAAGATTGGTATTGCATCCGATGAAGGCGTCGTCGCCTATCACGGTACGGCTCTTGGTGCCGCCGTTGTAATTTACGGTGACGGTGCCGCAGCCGAAGTTTACCCGCTCGCCGACGTCCGCGTCTCCCACGTATGTCAGATGCGAGACCTTTGTGCCGTCTGCAATATTGGCGTTTTTAAGCTCGACGAAGTCACCTATGCGGCAGCCACGTCCGATATGGCAGTGCTCGCGGATATACACATACGGACCAAGTTGAGTCCCCGCACCGACCGAGCAACCGGTGCGGATTATCGTGCCGGGAAGAATGGTGGCGCCCGGCTCTATCTGAGCGTCCTCTGCGATGTAGCAGGTCTCCGGTCCTATTATGCGCACGCCGGATGCCATCAGCCGCGCGTTGACCCGGTCGCGGCATAGATTTTCCGCGCGACTCAGCTCGCTAAGGTTGCGCACCGGCATGCACAGACCGCCGCTCGTGTGCTCGAGCACGCGAAACCCTGAGGGGCAGTCCGCAATAATATTGTCAAGCAGTTCGTGACCCTCTACCAGTGCGGAACCGGAGAGACCAAACGCGACATGCTCTCCGCCGGAGGTGAGAATTGTGGGACCGAGATGCGCGGCGCAGGAGAAAAGCTCGGAGAGCGGCTCGGCGTCTATGAGAGCGGGAAGTGTAAAAAACACGGCTGCGTCGGTATCGCGGATAAAGTCGATGTAGCGGTCGCGCGCTCCATGAGGGATGAGGCAGGTCTCATGAGCGGCGGACAGAAGGCTCTCAGGAGGAGCCTCATTAGTAACAATGAGAAGCCGCTCCACGCCAGCTCCTACAAGCGCATCAGCAAGAACAGCACCCACCGGACGCCAGAGCAGGTCGGCAGAAAAGAGCGCTAGAGCATCGCTGTTACCGATACGCACTATCGCGGCACGGTTTTTTACAGACATGGTAGTCATCCTCCAAAAATGGTAATGGAAAAATTTATACGCCTAAAAGTATACCATAGGTACACAATTATACCAATAATAATATTGCACGGAAATTGTATCTTCCAGTTTAATATTTACAGAAAATTAACCCAAGCGGCGCGACATGTAGTATAATGACAGTATAGTAAATAATATTGGCGCGTTATATGCGCCGGTTCGAGAGGTGTAATTTATGGCAAGGAAGCTGCTTATAGTTGAGGACGACGAGAATATATCCGAGCTTCTCACGCTCTATATGGAACGCGAAGGATTTGAGACGATGACCGCGGGCGACGGAGAGGATGCGCTTGCAAAGTTCAAGAGCTTCTCCCCTGACATGGTGCTGCTCGACGTCATGCTTCCTAAACTGGACGGATGGGGTGTTTTGAGTGAGATACGCGCCGAGTCTCAGACACCAGTAATAATGCTCACCGCAAAGGGCGAGCTCGGTGACAAGGTCGTCGGGCTGCAGATGGGCGCGGACGACTATGTCGTAAAACCGTTTGAAATGAAAGAGGTCATCGCGCGCGTATACGCGGTGTTACGGCGCACCGGCGGCGCGGCAGAGAAACCACGCCGGCTGACATTCGAAAACATTGTTATAGATATGGAGAGCTTCGAACTCACCGTATGCGGCAAGAAGGTGGACACTCCGCCCAAGGAACTTGAGCTACTGTTCTTTCTCGCCTCCTCCCCCAACCGGGTCTATACGCGAGATCAGCTTCTTGACGAAGTGTGGGGTTTCGATTACTTCGGTGATAGTCGCACAGTCGATGTCCACATCAAACGGCTCCGTGAAAAGTTGGAGGGAGCAAGCGAAAAGTGGCGGCTGAAAACTGTTTGGGGAGTCGGATATAAATTCGAGGTGGACGGCTAAATGCGTATGCGTTCTACATTTTCCCGCATATTCGGTGCAACGGCATCTATGTTGTTGCTCAGTTTTGTCGTACTTGGAGCGGCGTTCGGAATAATAGCGTACAGAACAAATATTGGCAGCCGCACCGCCAGCCTCCATGCAAGTGCGGCGAGGATCTCGGACATGGCGACGCCTCTGACAGTCCTCGGTTCACTTAAGGGAAACAGCAGATTTGCGGGATATTTAAACCTCGTTTCGGAGGTTTCGGGTTATCACATTATCATCTGCGACGTGACTGGGCGTGTACTGTCGAGTTCGGACACCGATAACATGGACGCAAACCACCTCCAGGTGGGTCCTGATGTCATCGGGCAGGTCATACTCAGCGGGAAGTATTCAGGGGTGGGAAGCCTTGGCGGTCTGTACTCGTCAGATTATCTCAGCGTAGGCATGCCGGTGATCTCCGCATTCGGAAACACGATGGGTGCGGTTTTCGTGTCAACTGAAGTCGCGGACATCCGCGCGATGATAATGCGGTTACTTTATATTCTCATATGGGTAGGCACGTTTGTGACGTTTGTGAGCTGTTTGTGGGCGTTCTACTACACCCGCAGGCTCACTCGTCCGCTTGGAAGGGTCGCGGAAGCCAGCCGCGAGTTTGCACGTGGAAACTTAAAGGCACGGGTCGAGGAACAGAGCAACAATATAGAGATCCACGAGCTTGCAGTCTCATTTAATAACATGGCGGCGTCTCTTGAGAGGTCTGAGGAACGCAGACGCGACTTTGTTGCCAACATCTCACACGAGCTTAAGACGCCGATGACATCGATTGGTGGATATGTAGATGGTATCCTCGACGGGGTCATTCCTCAGTCCAAACAGGAGGACTATCTCAAGATCGTCTCCTCTGAGGTCAAACGCCTCAACCGCCTAATAAGCGAAATGCTCGAGATAAGCCGTGTCGAAGCCGCCGAAGGTGGCGAGGAGAGGTATGAGATATTCGACCTCTGTGAGCTTGCCCGAAAGGTGCTTCTAAGTCAGGAAAAGAAAATCACCGACCGAAAACTCGACGTTGATGTTATGTTTGACGCCCCAGTAAAGGTAGTCGCGAATACTGATGGTATAACAAGAGTTATATATAACTTGCTGGATAACGCCGTAAAGTATTCTGACGAGGGTTCAATGATAACTCTGGATATTTCGGAGGTAGGAGGAAAGGTAGTATTTTCTGTGAGTGACGTAGGTCGTCCGATTTCGCCCGACGAGAGAGAGCGCATATTTGAGCGGTTCCACAAGGCAGACCGTTCGCGTAAGACCGAGGGACTCGGACTTGGGCTGTATCTTGTCAAGCAGATAATGGCGCGTCACAACGAGGATGTGTGGTGCGAGACCGACGGCGCGCGCACGACCATGCGCTTTACGTTGCCTAAAGCTGAGGTGGAGGAGAGAAAGAGCACGAGACGAGCGCAGAATGGTGCGGACGAGTCGACTGTCCCAGATGAGCCGAGTGGGAATGGACAGAGAAAGTAAGTAAAGTTTTTGATAGTGTAAAAAACTTCGGCAGTGCATATTGTAAATGCTGCAGCGCTGTGTTAAAATTTATAATCACAGAATAGCGCGGCTTGAGTCGCGCCCGGGATGCCACTGAGTGTCACTCGGAAAAGTTGCGGAGATTGATATGAACAAAAAAATACAGTACCTTGCGGTTGGCGGATTGCTTGTTGCAGTCGATATTCTTTGCGCGCGTTTTTTGTATTTTTATACCCCGGGCAATATTGCGAGAATCAGTATGCAGTTTCTTCCGAACGCACTGAGCGGGCTTATTCTGGGTCCTATTTGGGGTGCAGTGGTCTGCGTGTGTGGAGATATTGTCGGAATGCTGCTTAACAGCGGCGGACTTGTCTTCACACCACTTATTACAATGGTCTGTGCGGTTCGGGGTGTTCTGTACGGGCTTGTGCTGCACAAGCGAAAGGTGAATATTTTGCGCTGCATTCTGGCGACGGGACTTGTTATCGCAATAGCGGACCTTGGAATGATGCCGGTCGCGCTCATGATAAACTATGCAAGTAATTGGTCGCTTATGTTTGTGGGGCGGCTTATTCTGCTGGTGGCGATACCTATTTACGGCGGGATACTCTTTGTTGTTGCCCGTGCGCTTGAGCGTGCGGGAATAATAAGGAGGTTCTGACCGCTCGGAGTGCTGCGGTGGAATTGAGGGAGATAGTTATATGACGCATGAAAGCGCCATTGAGGCTGGAAAGATCTGGTCGGATGTCTGCGGACAACTCAGGCGCGAGCTTTCAGGAACAACGATGTCGACATTTTTTGACGGGGCGGAGGCGATAGCGCTTATCGACTCCACTCTTGTCGTGATGGTTGGCGGAGTTGTGGCGCGGGACAACATCCTGCGAAATCACATGTCCCGCGTGGAGAACGCGCTCAGCGCGTGCACCGGCGGGAATATTTCGCTGCGCCTTCTTGCGGGAGAAGAGGAGCGGGATGCGTTTCTCGGGGAGCTGGATGACAAGCGTGACGAGCAGACCAGCTTTCGTCCGGGAGAGTTTCGGTTCGATAATTTTATAGTGGGGAATTCCAACCGTTTTGCGCATGCCGCCGCACTTGCTGTGGCGGAGGGAAAGGCGCGAAACTACAATCCTCTTTTCATATATGGCGGGAGTGGTCTTGGCAAGACCCATCTTCTCAGTGCGATTGCAGACTTGCGCCGCCGTAACGATCCAGATTGCCGGATATTATACACCCGAAGCGAGGACTTTACAAACGAACTTATCGCCCAGATCCGAGAGGGTCGTATCCGAGAGGGGCGAACCGAGGAGTTCAGGCAGAAATATCGCTCACCGGATATTCTGCTTGTGGACGACGTGCAGTTCATTGCGGGAAAAGAGTCCACGCAGGAGGAATTTTTTAATACGTTCAACGCAATCTATGACCGCGGTGGGCAGATAGTGCTCACTTCCGACCGTCCGCCCAAGGACATGAGCCGTCTGGATGAGCGTCTGCGTACCCGGTTCGAGTGGGGTCTTATAGCAGATATCCAGCCCCCGGATATTGAGACAAGGACTGCTATAATATCAAATAAGGCGGCGGCTATCGGGCTCGACCTGAGTGAGTCGGTCGTCGCGTTTATCGCTGAAAACATAACGGCAAACGTCCGCCAGCTCGAAGGTGTTGTAAAGAAGCTGCTGGCGTACAGTGTGCTGCTCGGCAAAAAGATAGACATTGAGACTGCGTCCTCAGCGATCGGGGACGTGTTTACCGAGAATCCTGCCCCAACCCCGGAGAGCATCATCTCCGCGACCGAGAAATTTTTCGGTCTGGAGGAGGGGTCTCTCGCGTCCAAAAAGCGGGACCAGCAGACCGCGCGTGCGCGTCACGTCGCAGTCTACCTGATCCGCACAATGACCAAGCTCAGCTTGCCCGAGATAGGGCGGGTGCTCGACCGGCACCACTCTACGATAATGCACTCATTTGAGATAGTCGACGCCGAGCGCAAGATAGACTCCAAGTTTGACAGCGACCTGCGCGACCTCACATTCAATATTACAAATCACGCCTGAGTGATTCCGCGTATACCGCCCTTTTTCGCCGGACATGCGCGGTATACTCTGCTTACCAAGTAAATTTTGCGGACTAAGGTTTCGCATTATTATAACAATTGAAATAGTGAATAGGTTTTCTCAACCTGCTGTAACTACGTAGTGCAATATAGCGGCTGCAATATACTACATGTATTATACAGGCGGGTTTATGTGAGGCATGCCTTTTCACAGTAAAGCGAAAAGCTTTACATAGAGGGAGAACCAATGTCCCTCAAGAAAGGAAGAAAGGTCAGTATAATATGCCAGAAAAGAATAACCGCCGTCCCAGGCGGAACAGTGCGCGCCGCGACGAGGCGCAGCTTCTCATGGAGGCACAGGAGGAGCTGAACCTCGCGTGGCAAAATGTCATGCTTGAAGCTGAGGAATTTGGGGTATCGCCGGAGGAGTCGGTAGGTACTTCACGTCGTCAGGTTGCAAAAACACAGGAGAGCGGTCGCCAGCAGACAAAGAAGGGCGCCGCAAAGGCGCAAGAAAGCGACCGCCAGCAGACAAAGAAGAGCACTGCGAAGGCGCAGGAGAGCCGTCAGCAGGCAAAGAAGGGCACTGCAAAGGCGCAAGAGAGCAGCCGCCAGCAGATGAAGAAAAGTGCCGCGAAGGCGCAGGAGAGCGCTGTCGGTGTCACTGAGAAAAAGCAGAAGAAGACGGCAGCTTCGGAGGAGGAGCGCGGGACAAAGGTGCGCGGGCGTGGACGCGCGCGCAGCGAGAAGCTGCGAATAATTCCGCTCGGTGGTCTTCATGAGGTTGGGAAAAATATCACCGCGTACGAATGCGGGGCGGACATCATAATCGTGGACTGCGGCTCTGCTTTTCCGGAAGAGGACATGCTCGGCATAGACCTGGTTGTGCCGGATATGAATTACCTTTTCCGCAACCGCAAGAAAATTCGCGGCGTGTTCATAACGCATGGGCACGAGGATCACATAGGGTCTCTCCCCTATCTTCTTCGTGAGATCAACACACCGATATTCGCCACGCCGTTTGCGCGTGGTTTGATAGAGGCGAAGCTGGATGAAGCGGGTCTGCTTTCCAGCGCCAAGATAGCTACCATACACCCCGGTGACGTCGTAACTGCGGGATGTTTTTCGCTCGAGGCGATAAACGTGAATCACTCGATGCCGGATGCGGTGAGCTATGCAATAAGCACCCCGCTCGGCGTGGTCATCCACACCGGTGACTTTAAGATAGACTTCACGCCGGTGGGCGGCGAGATGATAGACCTCACCCGTTTCGGCGAGTATGGCAGGCAGGGAGTACTTGCGCTGCTCTCAGACTCGACAAATGCAGAACGCGCCGGGTACACCATGAGCGAGCGGACGGTGGGTGAGACATTTGACCACATGTTCCGTGGCTGTAATCAGCGGCTGATAGTTACCACCTTTGCGTCTAATATGCACCGGATACAGCAGATAATCGAGGCGGCGGTGAAGGTCGGGCGCAAGGTCGCGATAACCGGGCGGTCGATGGAAAAGACGATGGATCTCGCGGTCAAGCTTGGGTATGCGGACATTCCTAAGAACACCCTCATCGACCTCAGCCAGATAAAGAACTACCCGAAAAACAAGCTCGTGATAATCACGACCGGCAGCCAGGGAGAGACGCTTTCTGCTCTCTACCGCATGGCATTTGGTACGCATCGGCAGGTCGAAGTAGGTCCCGGAGACCGGGTCATAATGTCCGCTTCACAGATCCCCGGTAACGAGAACGCTATCGGACGGGTCATAAACGAGCTGATGATGCGCGGTGCTGACGTCGTTTATGAGCGGCTCTATGCGCTCCACGTAAGTGGTCACGCATGTCAGGAGGAGCTCAAGCTGATACTCGGTCTGGTAAAGCCGAAGTACTTTATGCCGCTGCACGGCGAGTATAAGCACCTGCGCGCACATGCGCGGCTCGCCGAGCAGATGGGTATACCGGCAAAGAACATTTTTATTGGAGATAACGGGCTCACCCTTGAGATATCGCAGATCGGAGCCAAGTTCGCGGATACCGTTCAGGCGGGGCAGCTCCTCTATGACGGGTCGAATCCGGGCGATGTGGGCAGCGTTGTGCTGCGCGACCGGAAGACGCTCTCGGAGGACGGGTTGATAATTGTCGCACTGCTGCTCGGTCCGGACGGGCAGATAACCGGCGGTCCGGAGATAATCACGCGCGGCTTTGTGTACAACAAGGAATCGGAGAGCTTGATTGATAAGCTTACAAGCCTCGCTGAAAATGCTGCCAACAGTGCACGCGGCGGTAAGGGAGACTGGTCATCCGTCAAGCAGGCGGTGCGCGGAAGGTTGAGCGACTATATATACAAACAGATGAAAAAACGCCCGATGATACTCCCTGTAATAATGGAGCCGGACGCTGAACGCGCCGTCAGGTAGTGGGAAAGGACAGTAGATATGAAATTGGGAATCGTGGGATTACCAAATGTTGGAAAGTCGACGCTCTTTAATGCGATAACGAATGCGGGCGCTGAGGCTGCGAACTATCCGTTCTGCACGATAGATCCGAATGTTGGTGTGGTGCCGGTGCCGGACGAGCGGCTCGACAAGCTCGCGGAGATGTATAATCCGAAGAAAGTCACGCCGGCGGTCGTTGAATTTGTCGACATAGCGGGTCTTGTAAAGGGCGCGAGCCACGGCGAAGGGCTTGGCAACAAGTTTTTGGGTCACATCCGCTCGGTGGATGCGATAGTGCACGTCGTGCGCTGTTTCGACGATGACAATATCACGCACGTCGAGGGTGGGGTCGACCCGTCAAGGGACATCGATATAATTGAGCTCGAGCTTGCGCTCGCAGACCTGGAGCAGGTCGAGAGGCGCATTGAGCGTGCGCGAAAGGCTGCCAAGGGCGACAAGAAGTACGCCGCCGAGGTAGAGTTGCTCGAGCGGGTCGCAGAGCATCTGAACGGTGGAGGAACGGCGCGCACCTTTACGGTGCAGGACGAGGAGGAAGCTGCCCTGCTTGATAGCTGCGAGCTCCTCGGACGGAAGCCGGTATTGTACGCTGCCAATATGGATGAGGACGGATTTGCGTCGCTCGACACAAATGAGTACTACCGCGCGGTAGCTGCGCGTGCTGCGGAGGAGGGAGCAGAGGCTTTGCCGATATGCGCGCGCCTTGAGGAGGACATTGCTGCGCTCGACGACCCGGAGGAGCGCGCACTGTTTCTGAGCGACCTCGGACTGGAAGACAGCGGTCTTGACCGCCTTATCCGTAAGAGCTATCACCTGCTCGGTCTTATAAGTTATCTCACCGCCGGAGAGCCGGAGGTCCGTGCCTGGACGATAAAGCGCGGCACGAAAGCGCCTCAGGCGGCAGGAAAGATACACAGCGACTTTGAGCGCGGGTTTATTCGTGCCGAGGTCATATCGTATGAGGACCTCATAGCGTGCGGTTCGACCGCTGCTGCGCGTGAGAAAGGGCTCATGCGCTCGGAGGGCAAGGAATACGTGATGCAGGACGGGGACGTCGTGCTGTTCAGATTCAATGTCTGAGTCTGAACGTGCGACGCGGCTGCGTCTGCCGCGCTGGGTCTGGCATCCCCCCTCCCCTACCAGGCTGGAGGTTATAGACGGTCTGCGTGGTATTTCCATACTGCTTATGGTACTGCACCACTTTGGGTACGACCTGGTCCATTTCTGCGGCGCGCCGCGTGCGCTGATATACAATCCACTGGTCGAGACGCTCTCCCCAATTTTTGCAGGTCTCTTTATATTCCTGAGCGGTGTCTGCTGCCGGTTTTCGCACTCGAACCTCAAACGCGGGCTTGTGACATTTGCAGGTGGAATGCTCGTAACTCTCGCGACATATATAATGGACATGCCCGCGTGGTTCGGGATACTTCACTTCATGGGCGCCGCCGCGATCATATTCTGTGTGGTGCGCCCCCTGCTCGACCGGCTCCCGAGATTTCCCGGGGTCATGGTCTTTGCCATTCTGTTTACGCTGAGCTGGATCTTTATTTACAGGCAGCACTTTGCGGTAGACGGACTGTGGTGGCTTGGGTTTCGCAATGCGAGTTTCTTCTCAAGCGACTATTTCCCCATAATACCGTGGATATTTGTCTACTTTGCGGGAAATATTGTCGGGCTATGGGTCACAGAAAAGAAGCTGCCACCCAAGTTCTATTCGATGAGAGTGCCGTTCCTTGCTGACGTGGGCAGAAATACGCTGATAATATATCTGCTCCACCAGCCGGTGCTCTATGGGTTGAGCATGATAATTAACCTCATATAGAGCAAAAGAATTATTAAATAGAGATGCTCTGCAATACAAGAAGTATTGCAGAGCAATATTTTTACGTATAGTATCTAAATTTACTCTTCGAGTGACTTTCCGCGGTCGTGGTAGAGACTTTCGAGGGGGCTGTGAGTCTCTGCTTCATTCTGATAGCGCTTGACGACGTTTGTGGCGAGGTCTAGCGGAAGAAGGGTCCCTGCTCCGGCGATGCAGCCACCGGGACATGCCATACCCTCGAGAAGGTATCCGTTGTACTTTCCTGCTTTGGCGAGGGTCATGAGCTTACGGCACTCGCGAAGACCTTCTGCGCGGGCGGTTTTCACTTCAATGTCTGGGTGCATCTCGTGTATCAGGTTGCTGACGGCTCCGGCTACTCCGCCGGATACCGCAAAACCGCGACCGGCAGCGGTACCCTCGTTGAGCGGTTCAAGAGGTTCGATGGTCTCAAAATCTATCTCCTTCGCCTCGAACATACCCATGAGTTCCTCAAATGTGAGCACGAAGTCGACGTCTGAGCGGATGTCGGCGCGAATAGCCTCTAGTTTCTTTGCGGCGCACGGACCGACAAACACTATTTTGCAGTCTGGGTTGTCCTTCTTTATCATCCGCGCGGTGAATACCATCGGAGTGAGTGTCATCGAGATGTTGCTGCTCTGGTCGGTGAACAGTTTGTAGACCATAGAATGCCATGCCGGGCAGCAGGAAGTGCCCATATACGGCTGCTTGGAGGGGACCTTTTCAAGGAAGTCGCGCGCCTCTTCAATAGTACAAATGTCGGCTCCGACTGCGACTTCGACCACCCGGTCAAAGCCAAGCTGTTTCATTGCGGCAATAAATTTTCCGGGGGTGGAGTGCTTGCCAAACTGTCCTACAAACGACGGTGCAACAATGGCGATGACCCTGTCTCCGCGAAGTATAGACTGAATGACCTGGAATATCTGACCCTTGTCCACTATCGCGCCAAACGGGCAGCTCACGAGGCACTGACCACAGGCGACGCACTTCTCCTGGTCTATAACTGCGCGACCATGCTCATCTGCACCGATTGCGTCCATTCCGCAGGCGGCGGCGCAGGGGCGCTCAATATGGATAATGGCGTTATAGGGACAGGCGTGTTCGCATTTGCCGCAGCGTACGCACTTGGACTGGTCGATGAAGCTTTTTCCGTTGATGAAACGTATCGCATCCTTCGGGCAGACCTTCTGGCAGGACGCTGCAAGGCAGTTCTGACAGCTATCGGTAACGCGGTAACGGTTAGTGGGACAGGCGTGGCAGGCGTAAGGAATAATGTTGATGAGTGGCGGCTCATAGTATTGTTCGGCGCCCGCAGCTGCCTCCATACCGTCGGTGAGAAGTGTGCGCGTCTGCACGGGGCGAATACCGAGACCCATTGCGAGACGCACGCGCTCACCTGCTATGGCGCGCTCGAGAAAGACCGATTCGCGGTGCAGCGGCTGGTCGCCGGGCACAATGATATACGGCAGATCCTCAACGCGGGAATAGTCCCCGCCCGAGTATGCCATGCGGGCGACCTCGGTAAAGACCTTGTTACGTATGTCGGTAATAAGTGAAGGGATCCCTCGCATACTTCTGTCTCCTTTTACTTGCCAACACAAAAATTTTCGAATATGTGCTCGACTATATCTTCGGACGCCTTTCTTCCAAAGAGCTCAGAGAGCTTGTCAAGCGCGAACTCAGCGTCTGTGAGTGCCATGTCGGGGGGAAATCCAGAGTTGAGTGCATCAGCCGCGCGTAGAAGTGCCGCTCGGGACTGACATATAGCGTCGAGCTGACGCGCGGAGGTGACCACGTCCCCGTTGAAGAGCAGTTCACCTGAATCGTACAGCGTGCGGATTGCCTGTTCAAGCTCGTCAAATCCATCGCCTGAGAGCGCGGACATATAGACGACAGGGGCGCCGGTACTTTTGACCTCAGCCGGTACCTCGTAATGAACGTCAGGCAGGTCACACTTGTTTACTACTATTATCATCTTTTCTGCCCGGCGAGCAGCATCCATCGCGCGGAGATCCTCCTCCCCGACAGGTATGCCTGCGTCGAGCACCAGAAGCGCCAGCGATGCGTGTTCAGCCGCAGCTTTTGCACGGAGAATGCCTTGCGCCTCCACCGGATCCTGTGAATCGCGTATACCGGCGGTATCCATAAGGCGCAGCGGAACCCCGCCAAGCATTGCTCGCGATTCCACGACGTCACGCGTTGTGCCGGCGAGCGGGGTGACGATCGCGCGGTCCTCGCCACAGAGCAGGTTCATGAGCGACGACTTCCCGGCGTTCGGACGACCGACTATCGCGCAGTCTACTCCATGGGTAAAGGCACGTGCTGCGAGACTGCGACGCTCGAGTGCAGAGAGTGTCCCGGCGGCGGCGGTGAGTGCAGAGCACATTTCCGGGATCTCCTGTTCGGTGATGTCCTCCTCCGGATAGTCGGTCACCGCCCGGAACCGAGCTACGAGCGCGAGTACCGAATCGTACACGCCGCCGAGTGCGCGTCCGAGTGCTCCGCCGAGCAGCGCTGCGGCGTTGCGGACCGCCGCCTCTGTCTCGGCGGCAATGAGTTCACCGATCGCCTCTGCTTCAACGAGGTCAAGTTTTCCCGCAAGAAATGCACGCTTAGTGAATTCGCCCGGTTTCGCGGGACGCGCGCCCGCGTTATATATCGCCGCAAGCGCAAGCGAGATAAGCGCGGGCGATCCGTGACAATGTATCTCGCATACGTCCTCGCCGGTGAAACTGTGAGGTCCCTTAAACCAGACCGCCATAGGGCGGTCAATTTCACTTCCGTCTGCGCCAAGCAGACTGCCACAGACCATTTTGCGAGGCTGCATCTGTATGGGATGCGCCGTATTTGCGCTGCGGAACACCCGACCGAGTACCGCAAGCGCATCGCTGCCGGATATTCGTATTACACTAAGCCCGGCAGCGCCGGGGGCGGTGGAGAGAGCGGCAATGGTGTCCATTTTATTATTTGTTGGGATGAATAACTTCTATACCGCCGAGGTATTTGCGCAGCACTTCCGGAACCACGACACTGCCGTCGGCAAGCTGACCCTGTTCGACGACCGCGGGCAGAATGCGGCTGGTGGCAAGACCGGACCCGTTGAGAGTGTGCAGGTACTCGATGTGACCATCGGCGCGCTTGACACGCATCATGCCGCGCCGCGCCTGGTAATCGCGCGCATTGGAGACCGAGCTGACCTCCTTGTAGCCGTTCATCGACGGGATGTGGATCTCGATGTCGTATGTGCGCGCCATAGAGGCGGAGCAGTCTGCGGCGGCGAGCTTGACGGTGCGGAAGTGGAAACCGAGCCCCTTGACGAGCGCCTCAGCCTTGCCGACAAGTTCCTCGAACGCCTCGTCCGACTTCTCCGGCAGCGTGTACTGGACCATCTCGACCTTGTTGAACTGGTGACCACGCACCATTCCGCGCTCGTCCGAGCGGTAGCTTCCCGCTTCGCGGCGGAAGCAGGGAGTGTAGCTGATGTATTTGCGCGGAAGATCGGCTTCGGTGAGGATCTCGTCGCGGTGGAGCGAAACGAGAGCGGTCTCGGCGGTGGGCAGCATAAAGCGGCTGCGACCGTCGGTGCTATTTGCTATGTTGTACACTTCGTCGCGGAATTTCGGGAACTGCCCTGCGGTAGTGCCACACTCTTCGAGAAGCATATGAGGTACGAGCACCAGTTCATAGCCATCTGCGAGATGGGTGTCGATAAAGTAGTTGAGCAGCGCCCATTCAAGCCGCGCACCCATGCCGCGATAGACCCAAAAACCGTTGCCCGAAAGTTTTACGCCGCGCGGATAGTCGATAAGACCAAGCGAGGTGCAGAGATCCACATGATTTTTTGGCTCGAAATCAAACTTGTGGGGCTCGCCATAGTAGCGGATAGGCTCGTTGTTCTCCTTACCGCCAGGTTTAAGGTCGCGGTCCGGCAGGTTCGGCAGGCTGAGCATAAGCAGGTCGTACTCTGAGACTACCTCCGCGAGTTTTGCGTCGATTACACCTATCTTCTCCGAGATTGCTTTCATTTCGGCAAGCAGCGGCGCGACGTCCTCGCCCGCCTTCTTCATCGCGGGAATGCGCTTGGATGCCTTATTCTGTTCGCCCTTCAGTGCTTCGGTTTCTCCGATGAGAGCTCTGCGCTCGGCGTCAAGCTCAAGAATTCGTGCTACCTCGTCGCGAACATCTTTCTCCTTCGCGGCGAGACGGTCGATGACCTCCTGAGGGTTTTCTTTAATATATTTAATGTCTATCATACCTTGAATCCTTTCAATATGTTATTTTTATTCTAGATATCCTCTATTTTCCAGCTTTGTGCAGACATTCTGGTAACTTTTGTTCAATGACGGAAACTTGCTGAGCTCCTCTTCGCCATCCCCTTCGCGCAGTTCGGAAACGGCGGCGGCAGCACCATCATAGTCGCCGTTATTGAAAAGAGAGATAGCATTTTCGGCGTTGGTAACTGCATTTACGGTGAGCTCAAGCGCCGCATTTTTGTCCTCAAGCGCCTCCTGTTCGGCGGCTGCTACCTCGAGCTTTGCCTCGAGCGAGTTCTGTTCGCTCTGCATGTCACTCAGCTTGTTTTCTAGAGCGGTGTTTGCTTCGGAGAGCGAATCACGTTCCTCACGCAATGTATCGAGCTGGGTAGTGAGCTTATCTATCGAGCCGAGCGCGCTGACCGAAAACAGGTTATGTTCCTCGGTGAGGTTTTGAATCTGCTCGCGGGTGGCGCGCACCTGATTGAAGTAGCTCAGAAGCACTAGTGCGAGAGCGATAAAAAGCAGCGCAAATACATATGCAACAAGAAACTGACGCTTGTCCTCGCGGCTCCGCTTCTTCTTTTCGAGTGGGTTAATGTCTGAAGCGTCTATACTTGTATCAAAGTTGTCGTTCACCGGTTTCTGAACATGTTCAGGTGTGGCTGCCGTGTCTCTTTTTCTTTTAAACATCAGGAAGAACCTCCAGTGCGTCCAAGCATCTCACAGAGTGCATTGAGGTCGTCGTTGCCATAAAACTCTATTTCAATGCGCCCTTTGCGCTTGCCGGATGTAATACGTATTTTTCTGCCGAGCTGTTCCCCCAGGTCATGGGCAAGCACGGATGTGTAGTCCACTTCGGCGGTGACGGTGGGCTTCTCTTCGTGCTCTTGTTGGCTCTGTTGGAGGTGTGATGCAAGAGTTTCAGCCTGTCGTACCGACAGTCCGTCTCTTGCAATTCGTTCCGCGAGCGTGACCTGTTCCGCGGGTGTGAGTGGTACAAGTGCTCGTGCGTGACCGGCGCTCAACTGACCTGCGGCGAGCATGTCCAATACTTCGCGGTCGAGCGAGAGCAGGCGCAGTGCATTTGCAATCGCGGGGCGGCTGCGACCGACACGCTCAGCTATCTCCTCCTGCTTAAGTCCATATACCTCCCCCAGTGCACGAAATCCCTCCGCTTCTTCGACCGGGTTCAGGTCCTCTCGCTGAAGGTTCTCTATCAGTGCAAGCTCAGCGGAGCGCGCGTCGTCGGCATCTGAGATGACCGCCGGGATACTATCAAGTTCTGCGAGCCGTGCTGCACGCCAGCGCCGTTCGCCTGCTATTATAATGTATTTGCCCTGCGCGGATGCCGGACGGACAAGTATCGGCTGAAGTACGCCATTTCTCCGTATACTCTCTGAGAGCTCTGCGAGCGACGCCTCATCAAAGTCCTTTCGCGGCTGGAGCGGGTTCGGGCATACGTCTATCAGCCTAAGCATCACCGCTGCCGCCTTCGTCCCACCGATGTTCTGTTTGGGTTCGGACGAGCTGCTGCCGTCGACCTCGTTTGCTTGAACCGACGGAGTACTGGACGGCGGCTGCGCAGCGGTGTGGTCGAGGGTAACAATTTCCTCATCACCAAGACCGAGAAGGCTGCCAAGTCCTCCGCCAAGTCCCTTTTTAGGATTTGCCATCTAGTTTCCACACCCTTTCTGCAAGTTCGTCGGCGAGGGCAAAATAACTGTCCGCGCCCCGACTGTACTTGTCGTAATAAAACACCGGTTTTCCAAAGCTCGGAGCCTCGGAAAGACGCACATTTCGCGGGATTACGGCGGAGAGCACTTTTCCGGGAAAGTACTTTTTTACTTCCGAGGCGACCTGCGCCGAGAGATTTGTGCGTGAATCAAACATCGTTAGCAGTATACCATCTATGTCTAACGTGGGATTCAATTTTTTTCGGATCCCACGCAGCGTAAACACCAGGTCGCTTAATCCCTCCAGTGCGTAGTATTCACATTGGACAGGTACGAGTACGCCCTCCGCTGCGCAAAATGCATTTATTGGTAGCAGACCGAGTGAAGGCGGGCAATCGATCAGTATTATGTCGTAGCTGTCACGCAGAGGCTCGAGCACACGTTTGAGGTAGAACTCGCGCTCGTCCTCGTAAGCAAGCTCAATCTCTGCCCCGGAAAGCGAACGAGAAGCTGGAAGCACATCGCCGTACGGCGTCGAAACTATTGTCTCCGTAGAACTTGATTTTCCACAGATTAGTTCATAAATTGTTGGAATGCTGGTCTTGGAGACCCCCATTCCACTAGTAGAGTTACCTTGTGGGTCAAAGTCGCAGAGCAGCGTGCGATAGCCTCGCTCGTGCAGCGCCGCAGTGAGATTTACACAGGTGGTCGTCTTACCGACCCCACCCTTTTGGTTGGCGACCGAAACTATGCGCCCCATCTGCTACCCCCTTTGAATTTAAAGTTGTTGTCCTGCAATATTATAGCACAGTTGGGCTAATATGCAAACAGAAATTAGCTGTTTCACATGAAACATTATTTGCGTATTCACTTTATTGTGTTTGGTAGTTTTACTAATGAAAGCGAAAACTGGAGTAACCACAATGGGTTTCTCCAGTTTTCGCTTTTTATGTTTCACGTGAAACAGGACACTGTTTGTTTATTGAGGTGTTGCTTGGTTTGCACGTTTGGGAATTCGGATGGTGAGGAGGATGGTATCACCCTCATCCTGCTCTCCCATGTCGGCAGCCAGACCGGAGCGCTTCATTACCTGCAGCGCGTGGCGCACGGTATTCATAAATAGGCGCACATCTTTTATTATGTATGTGCGCTGGCGGCGAGGTCGACCACGTTCAGGTTCGGACCGCTCGACCGATTTCTGTGCAAGCAGTTGTTCAACAAGCTCTTCTGTCTCAGCGACATTCATGTTCTTTTCAACAACTATTTGTGCGGCAGATATGCGCTCTGCATCCCCCTCAAGACGGAGAAGTGCGCGCGCGTGACGCTCTGTGAGACTGCCCTGACGAATCAGCTCAAACACCTCTGGCGGATGCTTCAGTATGCGCAGCTTATTAGCAACGGCGGACTGACTTTTACCAAGGGTGTGCGCCACCTCGTCCTGGGTCATGCCGTAGTTCTGAATAAGCTCTTGAATTCCGCGCGCCTGTTCAATAAAGTCAAGGTCGCGCCTCTGGATGTTCTCGACCAGAGCAAGAACTGCCGATTGCTGTTCATTTGCGCCCACCACTATACACGGGACGCTCTCTAGACCGACAAGTCGCGCAGCACGGAGGCGCCTCTCCCCGCTTATCAGTTCAAAGCTTCCCTTCACCCCTGCAATGCGCCGCACGCTTAGTGGTTGGAGAATGCCGTGGCACTTGATACTCGATGCAAGCTCGCGGAGCCCAGTCTCGTCGAATATGGCACGCGGCTGACGTGGGTTTGGAAGAATGCTTGAGACCGGTAAATTTCGCACTCTGCCCGACTCATAGAGCATGTACTTTTTCATGTTCGCATCTCCTTGCATAGTTTTTACAATTATGGCATATCACAATTGTGAGGACATGTAAACATAAAAATATCGCAGAAAGCCGCAGCATTCCGCGATATTGTGTACAAATCAACCGGTTGCGACACGGACAGCGGCGGATGGTGGAAAATCGTGTCGGCAAAAATCCGGAAATAGCGGGCATTTAGAGGGGGCGTTTTTTTATAGCGCCGAATGCGCGGGGGTATGTGGAGGGAGTGTCGAACAGCTTCTCGACAATAAATATCGAGAGCGCGATTCCGTCCGGTTCACCAGGAAAAGCGGGCAGGTCGTAATCAAAGGAGCGTGCAGGACTGCCGCCGAGCTTTGAGATTGCGGTCTCGGCTGACCTCAGCTCATCCTGCGCGTGGCGGCTTTTCATTGCATAGAATGTACCTCCGGTTCGGACGAGCGGCATGCACAATTCGCACAGCATCGGCAGCTTGGCGACTGCACGGCTTGTAGCCGCGTCAAACTGTGCGCGAAGCTCGGAACGTCCCGCCTCCTCCGCGCGTGCGTTAAGTACCGTAACATTTATAAGTCCGAGCTGGGCTGCCGTCTCCGAAAGA
Organism: uncultured Clostridia bacterium; assembly: GCA_944387575.1. GTDB lineage: Bacteria > Bacillota > Clostridia > Oscillospirales > JAAYOS01 > CALXFK01. The sequence goes on along the minus strand of CALXFK010000016.1, from coordinate 1,596 downwards.
AATGCGCAGCGCTTTGCCAGTGAATCGAGCAGTGTCACTTTGGCATACGGCATTGCTATCGCGGCGGCGAGCCCGGGGAACCCGGCGCCGCTGCCGACATCCACAAGTGAAAACGGATGCCTGTCCGGCTGTTTCTCCCTCAGTGCCGCGACAAGAGCAAGACTGTCCAGAAAGTGCCTTGTCTCCACAATTTCGCGAGTAGCGTCGGCAACAAGGTTCATTTCCTCGTTGCGCCGGGCAAGAATTTCCGCAAATTTCGAAAAACGCTCAAGCGCCTCGTTATCGAGATCCACCCCAATTGAGCGCGTGCTATCAAAAAAGCTCATTTTTACCTCTCACAGCTAGTTTTTACTTTTCCAGCCAGATAAGCAGCGCCGCAATGTCCGCGGGATTCACTCCGCTTATCCTCCCCGCCTGACCAACCGACAGCGGGCGGATGGCGGATAGCTTCTGACGGGCTTCGGTGCGCAGACCGGGAAGCGACATGTAGTCGATGTCCTCGGGCAACAGCCGGTTCTCCTGACGGCGGAACGCTTCGACGTCCGATTCGGCTCGCCGTATATATCCGTCGTACTTTATGCGCAGTTCGACCTGCTCCGCTATCTGCCAGGGCAGTGCCGGGCGGTCGGGGTCGAGTTGCGCGGTGGCGGCGTAGCTCAGCTGGGGACGGCGGAGGAGATCCGCCACATGAGTACCTGCACTGAGCGGAGTGGTCCCCGCAGCCTCGAGCAGCTCGTTTGTTTCACGTGAAACATGTACGGTGGTTCGTTCCAACCGTGCAATCTCAGCCGCGACCGCCGCATATTTGCGTTCAACCTCTGCGACGCGCTCCGGTGAAACCAGACCCATGCGCAGTCCGACCGGGCAGAGCCGCTCATCCGCATTGTCCTGGCGCAACAGCAGACGGTACTCCGAGCGGGAGGTCATCATACGGTACGGCTCATTTGTGCCCTTTGTGACGAGGTCATCAATAAGCACCCCGATATAGCCCTGCGAGCGGTCAATAGTGACCGATTCCAGCCCAAGCGCGGCGCGTGCTGCATTTACTCCGGCAACGAGACCGAGCGCCGCCGCCTCCTCATAGCCTGAGGTGCCGATGAACTGACCTGCGCCATAAAGACCGTGCACCTGCTTGTGTTCAAGCGTCGCAAGGAAACCCAGGGGGTCGGCGCAGTCGTACTCTATCGCATAGGCGGGGCGGGTAAATTCGGCATGCTCCAGACCGGCAATAGTGTGCACAAGCGCGAGCTGTACATCCTCCGGCAGCGAGCTTGAGAGCCCCTGTAAGTACATCTCATCGGTACCAAGACCGGTCGGCTCGACAAAAACCGGATGGCGGGTCTTGTCGGCAAATCGCACGACCTTGTCCTCTATTGAAGGACAATACCTCGGACCAACGCCGGTTATGTCGCCAGAAAAAAGCGGTGAGCGCGAGAGGTTTGCACGGATGAGTTCGTGCGTCCTTTGGTTGGTGTAGGTCAGGTGGCAGACCGCCACACTCTCGGGAAGGGACGGGGTCGAAAAACTGAACGGGGCGAGGTCGGTCTCCCCGGGCTGGACGGTCATGGCGGAGAAGTCGATGCTCCGGCGCAGCAC
>CALXFK010000015.1 GCA_944387575.1 uncultured Clostridia bacterium | reverse complement strand
CGACGTTCTCGGCTGCGACGGAAAGGCTTCCGAGCTTCGCTAAGCTCTGTTAAAAGTTCCAAGGAGCCGCTGAGAAATATGTAATGTGCAAGCGGCCGTCTCTCACGAGCGGTCGCTTGCTTTACTTCGTGCAAGGTTTGTACTCAGGATTGATTGGGGGATAATAATCATGAACGACGGCTCGTTTCTCCTTATGGCAGCAGTCGCCGTCGCGGCAGTCATTGTCATTGCAGGCGTGATAACCGCAGTTGTTCTTGTCGCAAGAAAAAACAGAAAATAGAGGAGGGATCCCTGTGCAGTCCAAGCCCAACGCAGTGCTCGCCGCACTTGTCGGCGCAATTTTCACAATCATCATCGGCTTTATTTATAACGCACTCATGCGCCCCGCACTCATGCGCTTCATTGCATATACATACGGTCCGTACCTGCTCCACACCATCTTCCCGACCGTTTTGAGCGCGATAATAAACATTATCTGCTTCACCGTCGGACTCGCCATCTCCGCGAAGATTTTCGGGAAATCGGCAAAGGTCCCGATAGGCGGCATATTCATCGGCGCGATAATCCTCGCAATCGTCCTCGTACTCGTAAACTACGTGGTCTACAACGTCATACGTCTCCCGTTTAGCATCGGAAACGCCGGGGCGTTGTTTATCATAACCATAATCCAGTTCGTCCTGTGCTTCCTGTTCGGGATTCTCGGGCTCAAGATGGGCAAATACGGCGAGAACATGGGCGCCACCGTCACTATCGGCGGACAGACCCCGCCGATGGGTTACAACCCCCCGGTCGGTTACAATCCCCCGCAGGGCTACAACCCCCCGCAGGGTTACAATCCCCCGCAGGGTTACAACCCCCCGCAGGGTTACAACCCCCCGCAGGGCTACAATCCCCCGCAGGGCTACGGTTCCCAGCAGAGCTACGGTTCCCAGCAGGGTTATAACCCCCAGGGAGCGGCGCAGAACGCGACTATCCCGCCGGAGGAGGCGGATGCGCTTTCCGCCGCAATACTTGCGGCGATCAAGCCGTCGCTCAAGGCTCCGCTCACCGCAGTCCTCTGTGGCATCGATGAGATGCGCATAACCTGCCTAAACGGCGTGTACACGATAATCGGCTATGTTAGCTCGCAGAACAGTTACGGAGCGATGATAAAGACCGACTTCTCGGTGCAGGCTACCCGCTCGGGCGATAACTGGATAATCTCCGGCGTAAGGGTCGGCGTCCAGACCGCGAAGGACACCGCAAAGAGTTTTGCCATCAACTACATCGTGATTTCGATATTCGTCGGAGTTATGGGACTGCTCGGATTCTTTATTTTGACCATGCTTGTCGGTTAGCAGCGACTACACCCCGCCACAGACGGTTTTCACCGCTGCGGCGGGGTGTTTCGTTATGCAGCAGTAAAAACGAGCCGCCGGTATCCCGGCGGCTCGTTTGTTTTACATTTATGACACGCGCTTGTCCCAGCAGCACTTCTTCGCCTTGAGACCGCTCCCGCAGGGGCAGGGGTCGTTCCGTCCCACCCCGCGCCACATCTCGGCAAGTGAACGGAGCATGGTCTCCTGTTGCGTCTGTCTGCTCGCGCCGCGCTTCCGCAGATCCGCAAGCACGCGCAGCAGGCTCTCCGAGTGTGAAAAGAATCGGTAAAGTCCGGCGCAGAGGACGTTCTTTCCGTCCTGCCGGTCTTTCGGGCATCCCCCTCCGCAGATATGCAGGTACTTGCAGCGGCGGCAGGTCTCGTCCAACCCGTCTCGCTTCTCGAGCCCAAACCGCGTCTGCGCCTCCGAATCGGCGCACGCGCCGAGCGAATCGGTGGTCACCGATCCGAGCCGGTGGTCGAGGTCGACGAAGTGGTCGCAGGAGTATATCCCGCCGTCCCGTTCTACTATAAGCGCGCGCCCGCAGGTATCGCACATCCAGCAGAGGCTCGGCGCCCCGCCGCCCCAGACATGCGTCGTCTCGGCAAAGAGCTGGATCTCGGTCGTGCCGACGTCGTGGCGCACCCACTCGTCAAAAATCTCGCAGAGAAAGTGCCCATACCCCTCGGCGGTGACCGAGTCAGGGGTGAACCCGCCCTCCCCGTCGCTCCTCACGATGGGTATAAACTGAATCCATCCGGTGCCGAACTCCCTCAGCGCGCGGTACACTTCGAGCGGACGCTCCGCCGCATATGAGGTGACGGTGCAGAGCAGGTCGGGCTTCACCCCGTGCTCCATCAACCGCCGCGCGGAGGCGGCGACCCGCTCCCACGTCCCCGCGCCGCCGACGTCGTGGCGCATCAGGTCGTGGTTCTGCACGTCCCCGTCAACGCTGAGCCCCACGTCGAACTTCTCCTCCGCGATGAACTCGCACCACTCATCGTCGAGCAGTAGTCCGTTCGTCTGGAGATTGTTCCAGCAGGACCACCCCGCGGGGAGGTATTCCTTCTGGAGCTCGACTGCGCGCCGGTAGAAATCCAGCCCCGCAAGCGTCGGCTCGCCGCCGTGCCAGGTGAACTGGACTATCGGACCGGGGCTTGACTCTATGTACCCACGCACGAACGTCTCGAGGAGCTCGTCGCTCATCCGACCTGCGCGCGCGTTGTCGAGCTGCTCGGCGGTGCCGAGGTAGTAGCAGTATTCACAGCGCTGGTTGCACAGCGAGCCGACCGGCTTTGCCATCACGACAAACGGCGACTTCGCCGTTACCACTTCGCCATTTGCCATGCTACTTCAGTGTCCTTTCAAAGAAGTCAAACGTCTTTTCCCACGAGTCCATCGCCTGCTCCTGGCGATACATCTGGTTGTGGTAGTACCATATACCGTGCCCCGCTCCGTCGTAGCGGTGGAACTCATAGTCTTTTCCGTATTTTTTCAGCTCAGCCTCGAGCTGGTCGACCTCCTCGGGTGTCGGGAACTTGTCGTCGTTTCCAAATATTCCAAGAAGCGGGCAGGCAAGTTTTTCGGTGTAGTCTATAGGCGCGACCGGCTGCGCGGGGGTGAGCGTCTCGGGCGGCATAACTACTCGACCACCCCAGCAGTCCACCGCAGCGTCGAACCCGTCTACCGTACAGGCGGCGAGGAACGCATGGCGCCCGCCGGAGCACATGCCGATGACGCCGACCTTCCCGTTCGACGTGGGCTGCGCCTTGAGCATATTCAGCGCGGCGCGGCAGTCGTCCATGACGCTCTCGTCGGTCACTCCGCCGCCCTCGCGCACCTTCGCCGAGACCTCCTCCGGCGTGCCGGTGCCGAACGCGGAATAGATGTCCGGGCAGACCACCTCATAGCCGTGCTGAGTAAAACGGCGGGCAGCCTCGCGGCAGAACTCGTCCCAGCCCGGCATATGCGGGATGAGCACTATGCCCGGGTGCGGACCCGCTCCGAGCGGACGCGAGTAGTACGCACGAACATTCCCGCGCGCGGCGCCCGGGACCGATATAGTTTCGGCTATCATTCCCTCGTATTCGCCTGTGTTGATCTTATTCCACATAGTCCTTTCCTTCCTTCCTCTAAGTGTATATATCGCACATTATTCATTATACACCACGGCGACTTTTTGTCAATCATTGCCGCGCACGATGTCCACAAAACCACAAAACCACAAACCGAAAAACGGCGGAGGAAAAATCCTCCGCCGCATGGCATGTTATCCGTTTTTTACTCCTCGACCGCAGCCGGACGCTTCTTGCGCGGGGCGTGGACGCCCGCCATGCGCAGGATGTCGCGCACGTCGTTGGACTTGTTGAGCGTGTATATGTGCAGACCATCTATGCCGCAGTTGATGTACTCCTGGATGAGCTTGGCGGAGTACTCCTTGCCCGCCTTGCGGAACCCATCCGGGTCGTTGTACCACCGGCTGATGAGCTCGGCAAGCTCGCGCGGAATCGAGCAGCCGTTGGTCGAAAGGGTCATCTTGAGGGTCGCGTCCTTATTGATGACCGGCATCACACCTACGTCAACCGGGATAGTTATACCGGCGGCGCGGATCATCTCGAGCCAGCGCAGATATGCGTCTATGTCATAGCAGAGCTGGGTCATTATGAAGTCGGCGCCCGCGTCCTGCTTCATGCGCAGGTGCGCTATGTCTGCCTCAAAGCTCACTGCCTCTATGTGCTTCTCGGGTGCGGCAGCCATTGCGACCACGAAGTCATCACCGTACTCAGCCTTTATGAAACTGACAAGCTCGTTTGCATGGGAGAAATCGCCGCGGGTATCGTCCCACCCCTCCGGAAGGTCGCCGCGCAGCGCGAGTATATGCGTTATACCTATCTCCTTGAGGCGGTCCACCTTGTTGCGGACCGACTCGCGGGTCTGCCCGATGCAGGTGAAGTGCGCAAGAGGAGTGCAGCGGTTGGCATCCTTCAGCATCTTCAGGATCTCAAAGTATCTGCCCTCGTTCGAACCGCCTGCGCCGCAGGTGCAGGATATGAAGTCCGGCTCGCACTCATAGAGCCGGTCGAGCGCGCTTGCAAGCGACTTAACGCCCTTGTCCTCCTTCGGCGGGAACACCTCGAACGAGAAGGACATGCGCTTATTCATTATCTCCGGAATTTTCATTTCAGGTACCTCCAGACAGCTCTGTTTATTCAAAGTCAGAACAATTCTATCATATCTATTATATCACAGAACCATCGGAAATCAATTTCATATTCTGCAATACACTATTGCCTAATCTGAAGCACCCTCGTCCATCCGCTCCACCGCTACCACCGTCGCCCGTCCGCCGCCGACGGTAAATCGGATGTCCAACCCGGAAAACCGCATTCCATACACCCGGTTTGCGTCCGACTGATAGGACGGACGCGGGTCGTCGGCGATGCACTCGACCACCGCCGCGCGGATATTTCCGGGAATCTTTTCGGCGAGCGCGGGCGGAAGTTCCACCTCAAGGCGGTGCCCCGCAAACTCGTCCGCGTACCCGCCGCGCGCGTCCGGGTGGCTGTCCGCGCCGGGCAGGTACGGCTTTATGTCGTAGACCGGGGTGCCGTTCAGCATGTCCACCCCCTCGACGAGCAGCACGTCCCCCTCCCGCTCGCTGTGCTCGACCCCGACAAGGCGCACAGACGAGAGCCCGAGCGAGTTCGGGCGGAACGGCGACCTGCTCGCGAACACCCCGACCCGCATGTTCCCGCCGAGGCGCGGCGGGCGGACGGTGGGCGACCACCCGTCGCGGTGCGCCTCCGAGAAGTCGAATATCACCCAGAGATGCGAAAACTGCTCGATACCGCGCAGCGCCTCCGGGCTCCGGAACTCCGGCTCGAACACTATCCTCCCGGCAAGCGACGGCGCCCTGCCGCTCTGCCTGGGTATCCCGAACTTTTCCTCAAACGCCGTGTAAATGTGCGCGACCGGACGTATCTCCACCTGAAACCTCCTCTGTCCCCGCATTCCGCGGACACGGCGGGACTGCGCTCACGCGCGGTCCCGCCTTTTTGTGCCCCTGACGTCACGAGTACGTCTTTATTATTCGCTGCGCCATCTCCTTTTTCGAGATGCAACTGTCCATTGCGCCCTTCTCTATGTAGCGGTGCGCCTCCGGCTCGGTCATCTTCAGCTCGCTTATGAGCAGGAACTTCGCGCGGTTGACGACGCGGATCTCCTCCATTCGCTCCTCTATCGACATCGAGCGCCGTTCGAGCGACCGCAGCCGTTCGCGGGCGCTTGCGAGCCAGTCGAGCGCGGTCGCCATCGCCATGCGGGAGGTCGGCTTCGTGAGGGTGAACACTCCCTGTTCCACCGCCCGGTCGTGGTTTTCGGCGTTCTCCTCGGCGCGCATGACGAGCAGCGCGACCGTCTGTCCCGACCCCGACCGGCAGACATTCCCTGAAAAACCTACCCCCGACCCATCGGGCAGCGGCGAGTTGACTATCACCATGTCGTACACGTTCTCCGCGATACTGCGCTTCGCCTCGCTCAAACTCCCCACGACATGCACCGGGTCGTACCGTGAGGGCGGGAGCAGCCCGGTGAGCGCCGACGAAAAGTTCCCCGCGCGGGAGACGACAAGCACGCTGTATACACGTTCCTCAAGGCTCATCCGTTCAGCCCCCTTTCCGGTACCGGTATATCCGCAGCCGCAGCCGCGGTCACCTCGAACAGTACATATTCACCACCGCTTCGGGCAGGCAGCCGCGCACAAACTCGCTTGCCGACGCCGCACGGCGCGCCGCGTCGAGGTTTTCGGGGAGGCTGCGGTAGTTTCGAAGCGTACTCTCGTTTGCCTTGTACAGGTTGAAATCCGCGACAGGCGGAAGGTCTATGCGGTTCTCTATGCCGTACATACCCGCATATATGATGAGCGCGAACACGAGGTACGGATTCGCCATCGGGTCGGGCGAACGGAGCTCGGCGCGGCGGTACATCCCGCTCGCCGCCGGTATCCGGACAAGCTGGCTCCTGTTCTCGCTCGACCATGAGACGTACCTCGGCGCCTTCGACTTCCCGAACCGCTCATACGAGGCGGTGGTCGAGTTGAAGAACACAGTCATCTCCGCCGTCTTTTCCATAACTCCGGCAATCATATACGGCAGTTCGTCCGAGCCGTCTGCGGCGCTCACCGACATATTTATATGGAAACCGTTTCCCGGCTGGTTCTTGAGCGGCTTTGGCGAGAAGTCTGCGTAGAGACCGTTCCGCCGTGCCACCGTCTTGACCACCGTCTGAAATGTCATCGCATTATCCGCTGCAGTGAGCGGGTCGGAATAGCGGAAGTCAATCTCGTTCTGCCCCGGTCCCTCCTCGTGGTGCGAACTCTCGGGGCGAATGCCCATCTGTTCGAGCATGAGGCAGATCTCGCGGCGGACGTTCTCGCCGCGGTCCTCCGGGGCTATATCCATATATCCCGCGTGATCGTAAGGCTCGCGGGTGGGGTTCCCGTCCTGGTCGAGCCGGAAGAGGTAGAACTCCTGCTCCGCGCCGAAATTGAACGAGAGCCCGGCGCGCTGCGCATGCTCGACAGCGCGCTTGAGCAGGTTGCGGGTGTCGCTCTCGCAGAGCTTCCCGGACGGGTGGTAAATGTCGCTGAACATCCGCACCACCTTCCCGTGCTCCGGTCGCCACGGCAGCGCAACGAGCGTCGAGGCGTCCGGCTTGAGCAGCAGGTCGGAATACGTCTCGTCGCCAAACCCGTCGACCGACGAGGCGTCGAAGGCTATTCCGTATTCAAACGCGCGCATCAGCTCGCCCGGCATTATCGAGATGTTCTTCTGCCGCCCGAAAACGTCGCAGAACGCGAGACGTATGAACTTTACGTCCTCCTCCTCGACATACTGCATTATCTCTTCCTTTGAATATTTCACAGCCATACCTGCCCTCTCCAATAATGTGTAATTGTAATAGGTAAAATAAGCAAAACTCAGTTTGCGACGTACATCTGCTTATACGGATCGTGGCTGCCCGGCGTCACTACCATGAACCCCGGTCGGAGCACCTCGCCGAGGTCGTACCCGAACACCTTGCAGTACTCCTCAAGCTCTGCGCGCACGCAGTCGAGGTCGCTCTCCTCCGCGCGGCGAACGAGGAGATTTGGCGGAAACACGACCTTCTCCGCACCCTCGCACGAGCGAAGGAACAGCTTGCCGCCGTGCATCCCGGTGCAGGGGAAGTTCCCGACTATCCTGCCGCTTCGCGGCTTCCCGCCAAGCCCGAGCACCACTATGACGCCGCCCGCCTGGTACTCGCCCAGAAAGCTGCCCGCACTGCCCCCGATTATCATCACCGGGACCTTGTCGTGGTACTCCTTCATGTGTATGCCGGCGCGGTACCCGGCGTTTCCCTTGACGAATATGCGCCCGCCGCGCATCGCGTAGCCCGCGGCGTCCCCGATGTTCCCGTGCACGATTATGCTGCCGTCGTTCATCGTGTCGCCAACGGCGTCCTGCGCGTTCGCGCTCGTGACAATCTTCGCGCCGTCGAGATACGCGCCGAGCGCGTTTCCGGGTATGCCGTCTATCGCGACGGTCTTTTCGCGGAGCCCTGCCGCTATGAACCGCTGACCGCAGCAGCCCACTACCCGGCAGTCGCCCTCCGCCGCCTTAATTCTCTCGTTGAGCTCCCTGTATCCCAGGTCCTTAGCGTCCAACAGCATAATTATACCACGCCTCCGAATTTCTTTCTACGGTTTTCAGCCGAAAAAGCCATGAAACTTGGCAGCAGCCCGAAATCGAGCGTATCGAGCGGCGTCCGCTCGCGTATCAGCGCGGTGAACACCCCCGCGCGGCTCACGTCGCCCACCAGTATGTAACCGACAAGCCGCCCGTCCTTTACAAAGAACTTCCGCAGGTTCTCACCCTCGCCCTCGCGGAGCACCGTTCCACCCTCCGCCTCGGTGGGGTAGCTCCCGGCGGTCATCACATGCAGTCCGAATAGCCCTATCGAGTTCATCGGTATCGCGCAGTCGAAGCACTCGTCGCCGCCCGCCATGTTCACCCCGGCGGCATGACCCTGCATGTATGCGTTCGGCAGCAGCGCGAGCACCCGGCGCGCGCCGAGCGAGACGTCGTAACCCTCGGCGCAGTCCCCCGCCGCGTACACACCGTCGAGGCTCGTGCGCATGTGGTCGTCGACCACTATCCCGCGTCCGACCTCGCCGCCCGCGTCCGCGACGAGCGCGCTGTTCGCCCTGACGCCCACCGCCGTGACGAGCAGGTCAAACTCCACCGTCCGCCCGCTGCGCATCACCGCGGTCTGCCCGTCGAACCGCTCGACGCTGTCCGCGAGCATCAGCTCTATGCCGTTGCTCTCAAGGCAGCGCCTGAACACCTCGGAGGTCTCCGCGTCGAGTATGCTCGACAGCACCCCCGGTGCGAGGTCGCACACGCATATCGAGCCGACCCTGCCGTGCAGTCCCTCGGCGCACTTCAAGCCTATCAGACCCGCGCCGATTATCAGCACCCGCGAGTTCCCGTCCGCCGCTCGCTCTATCGCGAGCGCGTCGTCCAGCGTGAGAAACGAGAACCGGCGCCCCTCCGGCACCGTCTCATAGCCCTGCGTCGGCGGCAGGAACGGCGACGACCCGGTCGCCACACACACCGCCGTACACTCGAGCGCACTGCCGTCCGAGAGCAGTACCCGCCCCGGTTCCAGCTTGACGGCGCTCTCGCCGTACAGCACTTCGCAGCCGTTCTTCTCGTAGAAGTCGTCCGGGCGGTACCCGATGTTCTCGAGTTTGCTCTTTCCCTCGAGGTAGTACGAGATGAGCGGGCGGCAGTAGACCGGGTGGCGCTCCTTCGAGACCACGGTTATCTTCCCCTCCCGGTCGGCGCTGCGTATTCCCTCTATGCAGCCCGCAGCCGCTATTCCGTTGCCGATTATGACGTAACTGTTCCTGCTTTCGCTCATACTCTCACCTCTCCTCGTACACTATCGCCCTGTTCGGGCAGCCGGTCACGCAGGCGGGCTCGCCGCAGGAGTTCTCGAGACAGAGCTCGCACTTCTGCACCGCCCCGCTGCCGGACACCGACAGCGCCCCGTAAGGACAGACGAGCACACAGCTCAGGCAGCCCACACAGCGGTCATGGTCGATGCAGACGCGCCCGTCCTCGATATGCAGAGCACCGGATATGCAGCTCTTGACGCAGAGGGGGTCGGTGCAGTGCCTGCACGAGACCGCGAAGTGTATGCCCGAATTCCCCTCCTCGCCGTCGACCGATATGCGGGGAAATATCTTCTTTCCCTTGAGCGCCTTCGCCATGTCGCGCTCGCCCGAGTTTGCGAATGCGCAGTTGTACTCGCACAGGTGGCACCCGAGGCACCACTCTTCGTTTACGTATACACGTTTCATACTCTCTTGCTCCCCCTCACGCTCACTGTCCGGCGTGCGCGATGCCGAGGATCTCGAGTTCCTTTTCGGTAAGTCCGATACCTCTCAGCATCAGGCGGTTTCCGCGCAGCGCCTCGATGGAGTTTATGCCCATGCCGCCCATCAGTTCCTTTATCTCGTGCTGCCATGCGCTCATCAGGTTGACGAGCCGCTCGCTGCCCGTCTCCGGGTTCAGCCGCTTTACAAGCTCGGGGCGCTGTGTCGCGATGCCCCAGTTGCACTTGCCGGTGTGGCAGGTACGGCAGAGGTGGCAGCCGAGCGCAAGCAGCGCCGCGGTCGCGACGTAGCACGCATCCGCGCCGAGCGCGACCGCCTTGACGACGTCCGCCGAACTGCGGATACTGCCCCCGACCACTATCGAGACATTGTTGCGGATACCCTCCTCGCGCAGCCGCGTGTCCACCGCCGCAAGCGCGAGCTCGACCGGAATGCCGACGTTGTCGCGTATGCGGGTGGGCGCTGCGCCGGTACCGCCGCGGAAACCGTCTATCGCGATTATGTCCGCGCCGCTTCGCGCGATGCCGCTCGCTATCGCCGCGATGTTGTGCACCGCCGCCACCTTGACTATCACCGGCTTGCGGTAACCGGTCGCCTCCTTGAGCGAGTAGACGAGCTGGCGCAGGTCCTCAATAGAATATATATCGTGGTGCGGCGCGGGGGAGATGGCGTCGGTGCCCTCCGGTATCATGCGGGTGCGGGAAACGTCGCCCACTATCTTCGTGCCGGGCAGGTGACCGCCGATGCCGGGTTTCGCGCCCTGACCCATCTTTATCTCTATCGCGGCGCCCGCCTCGAGGTAGTCGCGGTGCACCCCGAACCGCCCGGACGCAACCTGCACTATCGTGTTTGCGCCGTAGCAGTAGAAGTCCTCGTGCAGACCGCCCTCGCCGGTGTTGTAGAGTATGCCGAGCCGGGAGGCGGCGGTCGCAAGCGACTTGTGCGCGTTGTAGCTTATCGATCCGTAGCTCATCGCGGAGAACATCACCGGCATCGAGAGCTCAAGCTGCGGCTCGAGCTTGCAGTCGAGGCTACCGTCCGCGTTCCTGCCCACCTTCGCCGGCTTCCTGCCGAGAAACACCTTCGTCTCCATCGGCTCGCGAAGCGGGTCTATCGACGGGTTGGTGACCTGGGATGCGTTTATAAGTATCCTGTCCCAGTAGACCGGCAGCGGGTTCGGGTTGCCCATCGAGGAGAGCAGCACCCCGCCGCTCGACGCCTGCCGGTACACCTCTTTAATGGTGTCCTGCTTCCAGTTCGCATTCTCGCGCAGCGCACAGTCGCTCTTCACTATCTTCAGCGCCCGCGTCGGACAGAGCGACACACAGCGCTGGCAGTCTACGCACTTCGTCTCGTCGGACACCATCACGTCGAGGTCGGCGTCATATCTGTGAACCTCGTTTGCGCACTGCCTCTCGCAGACGCGGCACGCAATGCACCGCTTCTCGTTTCGCACTACCTCAAACTCCGGATATATAAAGTCGAGACCCATCAGTAAGCACCCTCCTTTACCTCAACTATCACCGGTTCTCCGCCGGCGGGGGCATATATGTTTTCGGCATCCGGCTCCATGACGCGGATAGCCGCCTCTTCGCTCGCTATAAACACGCAGTCGTCCTTCTCTCCCGCCACCATCGAGCGAAGCTTGAGGCGGTCGTTGAGCGCCATCAGCCCGCCGTCGTAGCCGAACACTATCGAGAACGGTCCGGTGATGAGAAGGCTCGGGAACGCGGTGCGCAGGAACTTCAGCTTCTCCCGCTCCCGCTCGTCCTCCACCGCCTCTATCGTGCTCCAGAACGGCGCGGCAATAACGCTCGCAGCCTCGCGGAGCGTCAGCTTCTGCACGCGCAGCAGGTAGTCCATTATGTATGTGATGACCTCGGTGTCGGTCTGAAGCGTGCATTTGTACCCGAACATCTCGATGAAGCGGCGGTTCGCGTCGTATGACGAGATCTCGCCGTTGTGCACCACCGAGCAGTCGAGCAGCGTGAACGGATGCGCACCGCCCCACCAGCCGGGAGTGTTGGTCGGGTAACGCCCGTGCGCGGTCCAGCAGTACCCCTCGTACTCGTCGAGCCGGTAGAACACCCCGACGTCCTCCGGGAACCCGACCGCCTTGAACGCACCCATGTTCTTCCCGCTCGAGAACACGTACGCGCCGTGCATCCGGGTGTTTATCTCCATCACCGTCCGTGCGACGAACTCCTTCTCGTCCACCTGCAGCGACGCAAGCACCGATTTCAGCGGGTCGACAAAGTACCTCCATATGACCGGTTCGTCGGTTATCGCGGGAATCTTCCGCGTCGGCATTATCTCCGAACCCACTATCTCGAACCGCTCCTTCAGAAACACCTCGCAGTTCTTGCGCGCCGCACGGTCGTCAAAGAACATGTGCAGCGCGTAGTAGTCCCGGTAAGCGGGATATATGCCGTATGCCGCAAATCCGCCTCCCAGTCCGTTCGACCGGTCGTGCATCGGTTTCATCGACTCAACTATCTTCGCGCCGCTCATCCGGCGTCCCTCTTTCGATATCACCGCCGCTATCGCACAGCCCGACGGGATCCGTACCTGACCCTCAATACTCATATAATGCATCCCTTTCCCGCACCTGCGTACTAAAACAAAAAAGCAAAAAGACGCCCATTATAATGCGGACAGCTCCGCATTATAATGAACGCCTTTGCTCATCTGCCTGCATTTTAGCACAGTGCTCCCACCTTGTCAATCAGTATGCGAGAAATTTTTGCAGGATTTTTTTCGGAACTTGCAAAAAAGGGGTTGACAAAGCGTTTTGGCAGGTGTATACTGCGCGGTGTAAAGGCAAAGGCGTCTTTAAGGGTCCATCCCTTAAAGGCGTCTTTTCTTTGTTTATAGCCTCTGTAAAAAACGACTTGACGAAAGAGAGGGTTCACTGTGAAGGCTGTAACAGAATTTTTCGGATGCAAGGTATTTGACGACAGAATAATGAAGGCGACGCTGTCCGCCGAGGTATATAACTCGCTGCGCAGCACCATCGACGAGGGTCAGGACCTTGACATAGGGGTTGCCAATGCGGTCGCTATCGCCATGAAGGACTGGGCGGTACAGAACGGCGCCACCCACTACACCCACTGGTTCCAGCCGATGACCGGCATCACCGCCGAGAAGCACGACAGCTTTATCACCCCCTCCCCCGACGGTGGCGTGATAATGGAGTTCTCGGGCAAGGAGCTGATACGCGGCGAACCGGATGCGTCCTCCTTCCCGTCCGGCGGTCTGCGCGCGACCTTCGAGGCTCGCGGCTACACCGCGTGGGACCCCACCTCTTACGCATTTATTAAAGGTAAGACGCTCTGCATACCCACCGCGTTCTGCTCGTACGGCGGCGAGGCACTCGACAAAAAGACCCCGCTGCTCCGTTCGATGGAGGCGCTCAACCGCCAGGCGCTGCGCATACTCCGTCTCTTCGGGAACACCACCGTCAAGTGCGTGCGCACCTCGGTCGGTCCGGAGCAGGAGTACTTCCTCGTCGACAAGGAGATGTTCGACCGCCGCAAGGACCTCGTATTCACCGGCAGGACGCTCTTCGGTGCAAAGCCCCCGAAGGGTCAGGAGATGGATGACCACTACTTCGGCGTGATAAAGCCGAGAGTGAGCGCGTACATGGAGGAGCTCAACGAGGAGCTCTGGAAACTCGGAATCCTCGCAAAGACCGAGCACAACGAGGTCGCGCCCGCTCAGCACGAGCTTGCACCGATTTACACGACCACCAACGTCGCCACCGACCACAACCAGCTCACCATGGAGATAATGCAGAAGGTCGCGGCAAAGCACGGGCTTGTCTGCCTGCTCCACGAGAAGCCGTTTGCCGGAGTGAACGGTTCGGGCAAGCACAACAACTGGTCGGTTTCCACCGACACCGGCGTCAACCTGCTCTCCCCCGGCGAGACCCCGTACGAGAACGCGCAGTTCCTGCTCTTCCTGTGCGCGGTCATCAAGGCGGTGGACGACTATCAGGACCTGCTGCGCATAGCGGTCGCGACCGCCGGCAACGACCACCGGCTCGGCGCAAACGAGGCTCCGCCCGCAGTCGTGTCGATATTCCTCGGCGACGAGCTCACCGCGATACTCAAGTCCATCGAGACCGGCACCCCGTACAGCGCCGCCGAAAAGACCGAGATGAAGCTCGGCGTCAACGTCCTGCCGAACTTCACCCGCGACACCACCGACCGCAACCGCACCTCCCCCTTCGCGTTTACCGGCAACAAGTTCGAGTTCCGCATGCTCGGCTCGTCGAACAGCATTGCCTGCGCCAACATCATGCTCAACTCTGCGGTCGCGGAGTCGCTGAAGATATACGCTGACCGGCTTGAGGGCGCGGAGGACTTTGAGGGCGCGCTGCAGGAGATGATTCGCAAGACCATCAAAGACCACAAGCGCATAATTTTCAACGGCAACGGCTACGACGACGCGTGGATTAAAGAGGCAACCGAGCAGCGCGGGCTGCTCAACTACCGCACCACCGCCGACTGCCTGCCCCACCTGCTCGATAAGAAGAACGTCGATATGCTCACCTCGCACGGCGTCTACTCGGAGGCGGAACTTCGCTCCCGCTGTGAGATAACCCTTGAGAACTACTGCAAGACAATCATGATTGAGGCGAACACCATGGTCAATATGGCTCGCCGCGAGATTGCCCCCGCAGTCGAGGCGTACGCGCTTGAAGTCGCAAAGACCGCGTCGCTGAAGAAGTCGGTGCTCGAGGACATCCCGCTCGCCTACGAAAGCGAGCTCCTCAAGAAGCTCTCCGGGCTCACCTGCCGTATCTCCGCCGCCACCGATGAGCTTGAACAGTGCCTGCTCACCGTCGGTCAGATATCCGACGTGACCGAACAGTCCGCCGCCATACGCGACGACCTGCTCGCACAGATGACCAAGCTGCGCGCGGCGTGCGACGAGGCGGAGACGGTCACCGCAAGAAAGTACTGGCCCTTCCCGACGTACGGCGACCTGCTGTTCGGAGTGGGCTGAACCGCGGCGCCAAATAGCGCCAAATAAATGGAAATAGGTGATTGTAATGTTGATAGACACATTGTGGGTATTCCTGGCGGCCATTCTGGTTTTCTTTATGAACCTTGGCTTTGCGTCGGTTGAGGCCGGCTTTGCAAGGTCGAAAAACACCGTCAACATACTGTCCAAAAACTTCATTGTCTTTGCGGTGTCGTCGCTCGGCTTCCTGCTTCTCGGCTGGGGCTTCATGTTCGGAAGCGACAACCCGATTATAGGCACTGAAAACCTCTGGATTCTGGGCGGCGCGGATCTGTCCGCATACGACAGCACCCTCACCGAAAACGTGCCGTTCTGGGGTAAGTTCTTCTTCCAGCTCGTGTTCTGCGGCACCGCCGCGACGATAGTTTCGGGCGCGGTGGCAGAGAGAATAAAGTACATATCCTTCATTATTTTCTCGTTTGTGCTCACTCTGTTCATATACCCGGTCGTTGGTCACTGGATCTGGGGCGGCGGCTGGCTTGCGGACATCGGCTTTAAGGACTTCGCGGGCGACTCGGCGGTTCACTCGGTCGGCGGCTGGGCGGCGCTCGCCGGCGCGATGATTCTCGGACCGCGCATCGGCAAGTACGACAAAAACGGAAAGCCGCGCGCAATTCCCGGCCACAACATGTCCCTTGCGGTGATTGGACTTTTCGTGCTGTGGCTTGGCTGGTTCGGATTCAACCCCGGCTCGACCATGAGCTTCCAGAACCCCGACGACGTAATGCACATCCTCATGACCACCAACACCTCGGCCATTGCGGCGGTGCTCACCTCCACCATTACCGCGTGGATATTCATAGGCAAGCCCGACCTCGGCATGACAATCAACGGCTGCCTTGCCGGCCTTGTGGCTATCACCGGCGGCTGCGCGTACATCACCATTGAGATGTCGCTGCTCATCGGCGCTATCTCGGGCGCGCTTGTAGTGTTCTTCGTAATGTTCTTCGACCGCATCAAAATCGACGACCCAGTCGGCGCAACTTCGGTTCACCTCGGCTGCGGCGTGTTCGGAACGATATGCGTAGGGCTGTTCGCAAAGGAGGGTGTGACCACCCTGTCCACCGAAAACGGTCTGTTCTACGGCGGCGGATTCGGCCTTCTCGGCACTCAGCTCATTGGCATAGTGGCGGTTGGCGCGTTCGTGTTTGTCGCTTCGTCGATTGTGTGGCTCGTGCTCAAAAAGACGGTTGGCATCCGCGTCTCGGTCGAAGAGGAAATCGCAGGCCTTGACATCGGCGAGCATGGAAACCACGCCTACCCCGACTTTGTCACAGCTATTGAGGACATCGACTACGGCGTTGACAGCCCGGTGGTCGTGACCGGCGACACGCCTCCCGCAGAGGCAATCCCGGTAAAGAAAATGCCCACCTTCGACGACGGCTCTCCGAAGTTTACGAAGGTTGAGATAGTCTGCAAGGAGTCGCGCTTCGAGGCTCTGAAGAACGCAATGATGGACATCGGCATCACCGGCATGACCGTCTCGCACGTGCTCGGCTGCGGACAGCAGAAGGGCAAGCCCGAGTACTACCGTGGCGTTGCGATGGAGGTCACGCTGCTGCCGAAGATTCAGGTCGACATCGTTGTAAGCAAAGTTCCTGTGAGAACCGTCATTGAGGCGGCAAAGAAAGCTCTGTACACCGGCCACATCGGCGACGGAAAGATATTCGTCTACGACGTTGAGAACGTTGTAAAGGTTCGCACCGGCGAAGAGGGCTACGACGCGCTGCAGGACGTGGAGTAGTCCAAAGACCGGAAGCAGGCGGGGGATACCCTCCCCCGCCTGCGCGAAACATACATTGGAGGTCGCATTTATGTGTTCAATCATGGGCTACTGCGGCAAGGTCGCCGACATGCAGTCCTTCCTCGACGCTTTCGACCGGACGCTCTCGCGCGGACCGGATGAGAGCCGCGTTATAGACGCCGGCGGCGGGGTGCTCGCCTTTCACCGGCTCGCGATAATGGGTTTCCAGCCGGAAGCCATGCAGCCCTTCGAGCTCGACGGCAGCTATGTGGTCTGCAACGGCGAGATCTACGGATTTGAGCGGTTCCGCGAAGAACTCGCCGGAGAGTACGAGTTCAAAAGCGGTTCGGACTGTGAGGTCCTGCTCCCCCTCTACCGGAAATACGGCGTCGAAATGTTCCGTATGCTCGACGCGGAGTTCGCGCTCATCATGTACGACGGCACGACCGGCGAATTCATCGCGGCGCGGGACCCGATAGGCATACGTCCGCTCTACTACGGTTGCGACGAGCGAGGCGTGATGATATTCGCAAGCGAGGCGAAAAACCTCGTGGGACTGGTGGGCGAGATACTCCCCTTCCCGCCCGGTCACTACTACCGCAACGGCGAGTTCGTGTGCTACCACGACATCACACATGTCGATTCGGTGCTCGAGGACGGGCTGGAGACGGTGTGCAAAAACATCCGCGAAAAGCTGATACGCGGCGTGGAGAAGCGGCTCGTGAGCGACGCCAAAGTCGGCTTCCTGCTCTCCGGCGGTCTTGACTCGTCGCTCGTGTGCGCGATTGCCGCGCGGCGGAGTTCTCAGCCGATACGCACCTTCGCCATCGGCATGAGCAAGGACGCCATCGATCTGAAATACGCAAAACAGGTCGCGGACTTCATCGGAAGCGACCACACCGAGGTCATCGTCACCGAAGCGGACATACTCGACGCGCTGGAGGAGGTCATACACATCCTCGGCACCTTCAACATCACCACCATCCGCGCGACTATCGGCATGTACCCCGCCCGCAAAGCCATTCACGGGACCACCGACATCCGCGTCCTGCTCACCGGCGAGATATCGGACGAACTGTTCGGGTACAAGTACACCGACTTCGCCCCTGACGCCGAGGCGTTCCAGGAGGAGTCGCTGAAACGGGTGCGCGAGCTGCACATGTACGACGTACTCCGTGCCGACCGGTGCATTTCGGTAAACTCGCTTGAGGCGCGCGTGCCGTTCGGCGACCTCGACTTCGTGGAGTACGTGCTCGCGGTCGACCCCGAGCTGAAGCTCAACCGTTACGGCAAGGGCAAATACCTGCTCCGCCACGCATTTGAGGGGCTCGGGTACCTCCCGGACGGTATCCTCTGGCGGGAGAAGGCGGCGTTCTCCGACGCGGTCGGGCACTCGATGGTGGACTGCCTGAAGCGGTACGCGGAGGGGCTGTACGACGACGGGTTCAGGGAGCGGTGCGCCGCATTCGACCACTCGCCTCCGTTTACAAAGGAGTCGCTCCTCTACCGGGAGATATTTGAGCGGTACTACCCCGGTCAGGGCGGAATGATATCCGGGTTCTGGATGCCAAACCGGGACTGGGAGGGCTGCGACGTGGACGACCCGTCCGCGCGGGTGCTCTCAAACTACGGCGACAGCGGAAAATAAACCGATGACGGAAGCATACTATCCGTATGCTTCCGCATTCCGTTGTTTATAACACAATAAAACATAAAAACACACATAATTACATCACATCGAAAGAGGCGGTATAAGAGATGCAGCAGACACAGGAAAAGATACTGGTACTCGACTTCGGGGGTCAGTACAACCAGCTCATAGCGCGTCGGGTGCGCGAGCAGAAGGTATACGCGGAGATACTGCCGTACAACAGGACGTCGGTCGAGGAGATACGCCGCGCGGGCTATCGCGGCATTATCTTCACCGGCGGACCGAACAGCGTCTACGACGAGAGCTCTCCCCACTTCGACCCGGCTGTCATCGACGCGGGCATCCCGATTCTCGGCATATGCTACGGCGACCAGCTCCTCGCGCAGATGGCGGGCGGCGAGATACGCAGCGCCGCCGAGTGCAGCGAGTATGGCAGGACGCCGCTCGAACTTCGGCGCTGCGAGCTTTTCGAGGGCATCCCGGAAAAAATCGTCTGCTGGATGAGCCACACCGACCAGGTAAGCACCCCGCCGTCCGGATTCGAGGTCATCGCCTCGACCTCGAACTGCCGCTGCGCCGCGATATGCGACGAAAAGCGGAAACTGTACGGCGTCCAGTTCCATCCCGAGGTCACGCACACCGAGCACGGAAGCGAGATACTCCGCAACTTCCTCTTCCGCGTCTGCGGGTGCAGCGCCGACTGGCGGATGGACGACTTCATAGAAAACGCGGTCGAGCAGTACCGCCGCGAGCTTGACGGGAAGCGGGCGCTGCTCGCGCTCTCCGGCGGGGTGGACTCCTCTGTCGCGGCGGCGCTGCTGCACCGCGCGATAGGCGAGAACCTCGTCTGCGTATTCGTCGACCACGGTCTCATGCGAAAGGACGAGGGCGATTTCGTTGAACACACATTCAAGGACAGGTTCGGCGTGAATTTCATCCGTGTCAACGCCGAGCAGCGCTTCCTCGACCGCCTCACGGGGCTCACCGACCCGGAAAAGAAGCGCAAGGCTATCGGTGAGGAGTTCATCCGCGTGTTTGAAGATGAGGCGCGTAAACTCGGAAAGATAGACATACTCGTTCAGGGCACGATATACCCCGACGTCGTGGAGAGCGGCAGGGGCGACGCGTCCACGATAAAGAGCCACCACAACGTGGGCGGGCTTCCCGCAGTGATGGACTTTGAGAGGATAGTAGAGCCGCTCGCCGAGCTCTTCAAGGACGAGGTCCGCGAGGTCGGCACAAAGCTCGGGCTTCCCGACGCGCTCGTGCACCGCCAGCCCTTCCCCGGTCCGGGGCTCGCGGTGCGGATAATCGGCGAGGTGACCCGCCCAAAACTCGAACTGCTGCGCGAGGCGGACGCGATATTCCGCTCCGAGCTCGAGGGCGCGGGCTGCCCGTCCGACCAGTACTTCGCAGTGCTGACCGACCTCAGAAGCGTCGGGGTCAAGGGGGATGCGCGCACCTACGGTCGCACGGTGGTGCTCCGCGCGGTAACCACCGACGACTTCATGACCGCCGAGTGGACAAAGCTCCCGCTTTCGGTGCTCGAGAGCGCGAGCTCACGCATAACAAACGAACTTCCCGAGATAGCGCGGGTGGTGTACGACATCACAAGCAAGCCGCCCGCGACGGTGGAGTGGGAATAAGGAATAAGCCGGTAAACAGGAAGCGAGGGAGCAAAAACAATGACGAAATATATATTTGTGACCGGCGGCGTCGTGTCCGGTCTCGGCAAGGGGATAACGGCGGCGTCGCTCGGGCGGCTTCTCAAGGCGCGCGGACTGAAGGTCGCGGCGCAGAAGCTCGACCCCTATATAAACGTTGACCCGGGCACGATGAGCCCCTACCAGCACGGGGAGGTGTACGTCACCGAGGACGGCGCCGAGACCGACCTCGACCTCGGTCACTACGAGCGCTTCATCGACGAGGACCTCAACCGCTACTCGAACCTCACCACCGGAAAGGTGTACTGGAATGTGCTGAACAAGGAGCGGCGCGGCGAGTATCTCGGCTCGACCGTACAGGTCATCCCGCACATCACCGACGAGATAAAGGAGTTCGTATACCGCGTGGGCAAACAGACCGACGCGGACGTGGTCATCACCGAGATAGGCGGCACGATAGGCGACATCGAGTCGCAGCCGTTTTTGGAGGCGGTGCGCCAGGTCTCGCTCGAGGTCGGAAGTGAAAACAGCCTCTTCATCCACGTCACCCTTGTCCCGTTCCTCAGCGGGTCGGACGAGCACAAGTCGAAGCCGACCCAGCACTCGGTCAAGGAACTGCGCGGCATGGGCATCAACCCCGGCATAATAGTCCTCCGCTGTGACCGCCCGCTCGAGCAGTCCATCTTCAACAAGATTTCGCTCTTCTGCAACGTCAAGCGCGACTGCGTCATCGAGAACATCACGCTCCCGAACCTCTACGAGGCTCCGCTGATGCTCGAGCGCGCAAACTTCTCCGAGGTTGTCTGCCGCGAGCTCGGTCTGAACACCGCCCCACCGCAGCTCGACGAGTGGCGCGGCATGGTCGAACGGATACGCTCGCGCACCCGCTCGGTTGCCATCGGGCTTGTGGGAAAATACGTCGCGCTGCACGACGCATACCTCTCGGTCGCCGAGGCGCTCAGGCACGCGGGCTACTTCCATAACGCCCGCGTCGACATACTCTGGATAGACTCGGAGAAGATCACCCCCGAAAACGCTGCCGCCATGCTCGACGGACTGGACGGGATAATAGTTCCCGGCGGCTTCGGCGGCAGGGGGATAGAGGGCATGATAGCGGCGGCACGATACGCGCGCGAGAGCGGAGTGCCGTATTTCGGTATCTGCCTCGGAATGCAGGTTGCGGTCATCGAATTTGCGCGGAACGCCGCCGGTATCGCGGACGCAAACTCCGGCGAGTTCGACGAGAACTGCCCGGACAAGGTCATCGACTTCATGCCCGGTCAGAGCGAGGAGGTGGACAAGGGCGGCACTCTGCGGCTCGGCGCGTACCCCTGCGCGGTGAAGAGCGGCACGCTCCTCGAGCGCTGCTACCGCGCACCGCTGATAAGCGAGCGCCACCGCCACCGCTACGAGTTCAACAACGCATACCGCGACCGGCTCGAGAAGAGCGGGCTCGTGCTCTCCGGGCTATCCCCCGACTCAAGGCTGGTCGAGACGGTCGAATTAGCGGGTCACGACTTCTTCATCGGCGTGCAGTTCCACCCCGAATTCAAGAGCAGACCGAACCGCCCTCACCCGCTCTTCAACGGCTTTGTCGGCGCGGCGCTCGAGCGCGCCGAATCCGGCAAAAACCGCCCCGACCTCAGCAATACCCTTTGACAACTCGGCGCGATTGTGAGACAATTGCAGGAGAACTGTTCTACATCCGGAGGCAAACATGAGCATTCACGAGGAGTGCGGCATATTCGGGGTCATCGCCCCCGACCGCCGCGACATTGCAGGTTATGTGTACTACGGTCTGTATGCGCTCCAACACCGCGGTCAGGAGAGCTGCGGCATCGTGGTCAACGACGACGGGGTTTTCTCCTCGCACAAGGACCTCGGGCTTGTCGGGGACGTGTTCAGCGGGGACACGCTCTCCAGCTTTCCGCAGGGCAGGATAGCCGTGGGGCACGTCAGATACGGCACGACCGGCGCCACCAACCGCGCAAACTGCCAGCCCATCGAGGTAAACCACCACAAGGGCAGAATGGCGGTCGCGCACAACGGCAACCTCACAAACGCCGCCGAACTCCGCGGCGCGCTCGAACTTGGGGGCGCCATCTTCCACACCACAAGCGACACCGAGACCATCGCCTATATCCTCACAAAGGAGCGCATCGGCTGCGGGTCGATAGAGGAGGCGGTGAGCCGCGCCATGCAGAAGCTGGAGGGCGCGTACTCGCTTGTGGTCATGTCCCCGCAGAAGCTCATCTGCGCCCGCGACCCGCACGGTTTCCGTCCTCTCTGCTACGGAAAGACGGCGGACGGCGCGTATGTCGCGGCGTCCGAGACCTCGGCGCTTGCTGCGGTCGGCGCGGAGTTCATACGCGACGTTGAGCCGGGAGAGATTCTCGTGTTCTCGGGCGGCGAGCCGGTTTCGATACGCGAACACTGCGAAAAGACCCGACGCCGCCTCTGCGCGTTCGAATACATATACTTCGCGCGCCCCGACTCGGTGATAGACGGAGTTTCGGTATTCTCGGCACGCAAACGCGCGGGCGCGCTATTGTTCCGCGCACACCCCGCCGACGCTGACCTCGTCATCGGCGTGCCCGACTCCGGGCTGGAGGCGGCACTCGGATACAGCGAGGCATCCGGAATCCCCTACGGCATCGGGCTTATAAAGAATAAGTACATAGGGCGCACCTTCATCTCGCCCGGTCAGTCGAGTCGCGTCGACCGGGTGCGCATAAAGCTCAGCGCGATAGGAGAGAGCGTGGGCGGCAAGAGGATAGTGCTCGTAGACGACTCGATAGTCCGGGGCACCACAAGCGCACGGATAGTCCGGCTGCTGCGTGAGGCGGGCGCAAATGAGATACACGTGCGCATATCCGCCCCAAAATTCCTCCACCCCTGCTACTACGGGACCGACATCGACTCGGAGGAGAACCTCATCGCCTCCCACCACGCAACCGAGGAAATAGCGAAGATAATCGGCGCAGACTCGCTCGGGTTTCTTCCGGTCGAGGCGCTTGCCGGCATGATAGGCAACCACGGCTATTGCAGCGCCTGCTTCGACGGCGACTACCCCACCGCAATTCCGTCCG
>CALXFK010000014.1 GCA_944387575.1 uncultured Clostridia bacterium | reverse complement strand
TCGATGACGTGCTGCCCGGGTTCGTTGCGGGGGCGCTGCGAGACGCGCTGCCGGTGTTCGGACGCAGGGTGCGCGGTTTCGACGCGCCGGACGCGGTGCTCACGGGGGTGGAGACACGCTCCTCAAGCCCGGTGCGGATAATGCGCAACGAGCGCTTCGAGGCGAATATTTCCGGGCTGATGCCGTGCGGCGAGGGCTGCGGGTATGCCGGCGGAATAACGAGTGCGGCGGTGGACGGAGTTCGCTGCGCTGAGGCGGTACTCGAGGCGTATAAATAAGAAAACACTGCGACGATCGGAAGATCGCCGCAGTTATATTCTGATTGCCGGAAAATGTGCAATTGAAAAGGAAAGACGCGAGGGAGGCTGACGCCTCCCTCGGTTTGCTCATATTTGCGCGTGCTTCAGAGCGTCTCAAGCTCGTCGAGCCATGCGGCGGCTGTGGCGTCGCTCGGCATGCGGAAGTCGGAGCGGGGAGAGAGGGTGAGCGTACCGACCTTCGGACCGTCGGGCAGGCAGGAGCGCTTGAACTGCTGTGCAAAGAACCGGCGGTAGAAGCTGCGCAGCCATTTCAGTATCACGTCGCGGTCGTACTTCCCCTCGAACGCGCGCAGAGCGAGCCGGAATATCTTCGCGGGCGAGAACCCGAGCCGGATGGCGTTGAACAGGAAGAAGTCGTGCAGCTCGTACGGACCGACGAGCTCCTCGGTGCGCTGCGCGATGTCGTCGCCGTCGCTCGGCAGGAGCTCGGGGCTCACCGGCGTGGCGAGGATGTCGCGGAGTACTGCGGCATACTCGGGCGAGTCGGAGGTGTCCGCCGCCGTCTCGACGATGTACCGCACGAGAGTCTTGGGCACCGAGGCATTGACTCCGTACATCGACATGTGGTCGCCGTTGTATGTCGCCCAGCCGAGCGCGAGTTCGCTTAAGTCGCCGGTGCCGACGACGAGCGACCCGGTCATGTTCGCGATGTCCATTATGACCTGCGTGCGCTCACGCGCCTGCGCGTTTTCGTATGTCACGTCGGTGGACTCCGGGTTCTGACCGATATCCTTGAAATGCTGCTCGACCGAGGCGCGGATGTCCACCTCGCGGAAGTTCGCGCCGATGAGTTCGCTGAGTATCTCCGCGTTCGAGCGGGTGCGGCTAGTCGTGCCGAAGCAGGGCATGGTCACCGCGGTTATATCGCTTCTCGGACGCCCGAGGATGTCCATCGCGCGCGCCGAGACTATCATCGCAAGCGTACTGTCAAGCCCGCCGCTCACGCCGATGACCACGCCGGAGGCGTTCGCCCGGACGAGCCGCTGCGCAAGCCCGCGCGCCTGAAGCTCGAGTATCAGCGAGCACCGCTCGCTCCGGTCGCCCGCGTCGGCGGGGACGAACGGCTGCGGGTCGATTATGCGGGTGAGGGTGTTCTCATACGGCTGCATACGGAAATCGACAGTGATGTGTTCGCGGTACGGCGCGCTTACGCTGCTGACATTGCGTATGCGCTCGGACGCAAGTCGGCTCACGTCTATCTCGCTCAGCGTCATGCCTGTTGTGAAGAGCTCGCTTTCCGCGAGGATGGCGCCGTTTTCCGCAATCATGTTCTGCCCGGCGAACACCATGTCGGTGCTCGACTCGCCGCTTCCCGCGTCGGCATACACGTACCCGCACACGAGCCTGCCCGACTGACCGCGGACGAGCAGACGGCGGTAGTCCGCCTTCCCGACCGTCTCGTCGCTTGCAGAGAGGTTCAGGATTATCGTGGCGCCGGCAGACGCATGCGCGCAGGATGGGGGAACCGGAACCCACAGGTCCTCGCATATCTCTGCGGCAAAGCAGAACTCGGGCATGTCGGCGCAGCGGAAGAGAATGTCCGCTCCGAACGGCACGCGCTCACCATTAAATATTGTGTACCCGACCTCCGCGGGTGCCGGGCTGAAATAGCGCAGCTCGTAGAACTCGCCGTAGTTTGGCAGGTTGGTCTTGGGTACGAGCCCGAGAAGCCGCCCGCCGTATATCACCGCGGCGCAGTTGTACAGCCGCCCCTCGTGGACGTAGGGCAGCCCGACCACCGCTATCAGTCCGAGCCTGCCGCTCTCCGCCACTATCCCGCAAAGCGCGTCGTGCGCGGCGGTGCGCAGGCGGGTCTGCAAAAACAGGTCGCCGCATGTGTACCCACTCAGGCACAGCTCGGGAAACACGACGAGCTGGACCCCTCGCATCTCCGCGTCCCGCATTATCTCTATTATCCGCGCCGCATTTGACGCGCAGTCTGCAACTTTTATTTCAGGCGTCGCCGCCGCTATCTTTATAAATCCATCTTTCATAGCACTATTTCGCTTCCTTACCCAGTTTTTCCACTGAAATTATACTCCAAAGTGCTGTAATTGTAAAGAATAATTTATTTTAAAAAACCCCTTTACAAATCACTTTAAGTGTGGTAATATAGCAGTGTCAAAACAGTAATGGTTATCATTTTGATAAATATTTGCAGGAGGATATAATTATGAAGTGGATTTGCGCAGTATGTGGATATGTTCATGAGGGAGACACCCCGCCCGAGAAGTGCCCGCAGTGCAAGGCTCCGGCGTCGAAGTTCAGCGCGATGGGCGGCGACAAGCGCGCCTGGGCAGCTGAGCATGTTGTGGGAGTTGCGCAGGGTGCGCGTGAGGATATAATCGCTGATCTCCGTGCCAATTTCGAGGGCGAGTGCAGCGAGGTTGGTATGTACCTGGCAATGGCGCGTGTTGCTCACCGCGAGGGATATCCGGAGATTGGTCTCTACTGGGAGAAGGCAGCCTATGAGGAGGCTGAGCATGCCGCGAAGTTTGCGGAGCTTCTGGGCGAGGTCGTGACCGACAGCACCAAGAAGAACCGCGAGATGCGTGTTGACGCCGAGAACGGCGCGACCGCCGGCAAGTTTGACCTTGCAAAGAGAGCCAAGGAGCTCGGTCTCGACGCCATTCATGACACCGTTCACGAGATGGCGCGCGACGAGGCGCGTCACGGCAAGGCTTTTGAGGGTCTGCTTGCCCGTTACTTCGGCTGAGCCGCTGATTAGTAACACGATGGGACAAGGGAGGTCCCCGGCGTCCCGCCGGGGACCTCTTTTAATTGTAAAGAGGAGAGTAGCGCTATGAAAATTAGGCTGGATAAAGACATCGCCGAGTTCATCCCCGAGAACGCCGCTGAGGCGGTCGAGCTCGAGGCTCTGTGGATAAAGATGGGCAACTGTGTTGGCGGAACCAAGCGGCTCGAGCCGATGGGCGTGTATGTCCGTGCGACCGATAAGTCAGCCCGGTTCCACATCGAGGGACTTACCGAGGAGGAGACCAGGGCTATTCCGGAGGTGCTCGCTCCGTACGACACCGACGTCTACTGCTACATCTGCAATCGCACCGAGCACGTCAAAGCCGGTGAGCCTATCCCGTTCTGCTGCGGCAGGCTGATGGAGATACTGGACTAACCGCAAAGCTGCAAAAATATGCCCCTTGACATTGGGAGAAGTCCCGGTGTCAAGGGGATTTGCTGTATTTTGTAGACGTTTTGATAATATGTAAAGTGGATTGCAGTTTGACCGGGTGCGGGGTTCTCAAAGCGGCGCGGAAGTGGTATAATTGAAGGTGTTCAAATGTGGAGTAAGACTCTTTGAGTGGAGGATGCGCTATGAAGGTGGTTATTCTTGCCGGTGGGTTTGGGACGCGAATATCTGAGGAGAGCCATCTACGTCCGAAACCCATGATAGAGATCTGCGGGCAGCCGATACTCTGGCACATAATGAAGATATACTCGCACTACGGATACAACGACTTCATAATATGTGCGGGGTACAGGCAGCAGATAATAAAGGAGTACTTTGCGGACTACTACCTGCACCGCAGCGACGTGACCTTCGACTTCCGGGACGGAGGACGTGTGACCGTGCACTCTAACGTGTCCGAGCCGTGGCGGGTGACGGTGGTGGACACCGGGCTTGAGACGCTCACCGGCGGGAGGATAAAGCGTATACGCGACTATGTGGGCGGGGAGACGTTCATGCTCACCTACGGCGACGGGGTGGCGGATATCGACCTGCCGCGGCTCGAGGCGTTCCACCGTTCGCACGGGAGGACGGCGACAATCACCGCGATAAATCCCGGGCAGCGGTTCGGGGTGCTTGAGACCGACGCGGACGGGGTGGTAAGCGCATTCCGGGAGAAACGTGACGACGACGGTACTATAATAAACGGCGGGTTCATGGTATTTGAGCCGAGAATATTCGACTACATAGAGGGAGACGCGACAGCGCTTGAAAACGAGCCGCTCGAGCGGCTTGCGCGCGAGCGGCAGCTCATGGCATACCGGCATGACGGGTTCTGGCAGTGCATGGACACGCAGCGGGATAAGCACAAGCTCGAGGAGCTGTGGAACGGAGGGAATGCGCCGTGGAAAATCTGGTAAATTTCTACCGCGGGCGGAAGGTGTTCGTGACCGGGCACACCGGCTTCAAGGGGACGTGGCTCGTGTCGGTGCTGCTTGGGCTTGGCGCGGAGGTGAGCGGGTACGCGCTCGCGCCGCAGGAGTGCGATGCGCTGTATACTGCCGCGGGGCTTGAGCGGCAGCTGGGTGTCCATTCCACGATTGCGGACGTGCGCGACGCGGAGGCGCTGCTGCGCGCGCTCGACCGGTCGGAGGCGGAGATAGTCATTCACCTTGCGGCGCAGCCGATAGTCCGGGAGGGGTACGAGCGCCCGGCGTACACCTACGAGACGAACGTCATGGGTACGGTGAACCTGCTCGAGGCGGCGAGGCACTGCCCGGGCGTCCGCTCGATACTCAATGTCACCACCGACAAGGTCTACCGCAATAACGAGTGGGAGCGGGGGTACAGAGAGGGCGACGAACTGGACGGGTACGACCCGTATTCGAACTCCAAGAGCTGTTCCGAGCTTGTCACCGCGACCTACCGGCGGAGCTTTTTCGAGGCGCGCGGGGTCGCGGTCTCGACCGCCCGCGCGGGAAACGTGATAGGCGGCGGCGACTTTGCGCGGGACAGGCTTATTCCGGACTGTGTGCGTGCGGCGATAGCGGGGAAAAATGTGCGGCTGCGCAACCCGCACTCGGTGCGCCCGTTCCAGCATGTGCTCGAGCCGGTGTACGCATATCTCCTGATAGCGATGCGGCAGTATGAAACTCCGGAGCTCGCGTCGAGCTACAATGTCGGACCGGAGTACGAGGACTGTGTGACCGCAGGTCGGCTCGCGGAGCTGTTTTGCAGCGAGTGGGGCGGCGGTCTGCGTTGCGAGACTGTGTCGGACGGCGGACCGCACGAGGCGGGTCTGCTGCGGCTAGACTGTGCACATATAAAGGAGACGCTTGGGTGGCGTCCGGTTTGGAATATAGAGCGCGCGGTGAGTGAGACGGTGCGCTGGACAAAAGTGTGGCAGAACGGCGGGGACTGTGCCGCCGAGATGCGGCGTGAGAGTGAGGAGTATTTGAGATGTTTGAAAATATGAACGAGAGCGAGGCTCGCGCTAAGATATTGTCGCAGGTGGCGGAGTACTGTGAGCGGTACCATGCCCGTAAGCCGTACCGCGAGGGGGACAGGCTCCCGTATGCGTCGCGGGTGTACGGGGCGGAGGAGATGACTAACCTCGTATCGAGCGCGCTCGACTTCTGGCTCACCGCCGGGCGGTACTCGGACGAGTTTGAGCGTGGGCTCGCGCAGTATATCGGGGTACCGTTCTGTTCGCTTGTGAACTCGGGGTCGTCGGCGAACCTGCTCGCGTTTGCGGCGCTCACCTCGCCACTGCTTGGCGAGCGTGCGGTCGGGCGCGGGGACGAGGTGATAACGGTGGCGGCTGGATTTCCGACCACCGTTGCGCCGGTGATACAGTACGGGGCGGTTCCGGTGTTCGTGGATGTGACGATACCGCAGTACAACATCGACCCCTCGGCACTCGAAAATGCGCTGAGCGAGCGGACAAAGGCTGTGATGGTCGCGCACACGCTCGGCAATCCGTTCGACATTGCGGCGGTGAAAAAGTTCTGCGATACACATAATCTGTGGCTCATCGAGGACAACTGCGACGCGCTAGGTTCGGAATATACGCTTGGCGGAAAGACGGCGCGCACCGGGTCGTTCGGGGACATTGCGACCTCTAGCTTCTATCCGCCCCACCATATGACGATGGGGGAGGGGGGCGCGGTGTACACCCGCGACCCGCTGCTGCACCGCATAGTCCGCTCGATGCGCGACTGGGGCAGGGACTGCGTCTGCCCGCCGGGCAGGGACAATGCCTGCGGGCACCGGTTCGACGGACAGTACGGCGAGCTCCCGCGCGGATACGACCACAAATACGTGTACAGCCACTTCGGATACAACCTCAAGGCGACCGATATGCAGGCGGCGGTCGGCTGCGCGCAGCTTGCGCGGCTGGACGGTTTCACCGAGGCTCGGCGCCGGAATTTCGAGCAGCTTGCGGAGAAGCTCGCGCCGCTTGCCGACCGGCTGATACTGCCTGAGGCAGCGCCGGGGAGCCGTCCGAGCTGGTTCGGATTTCCGATGACCTGCCGCGAGGGTATCGACCGCGAGCGGGTGGTGCGGCGAATAGAACGGGACGGCGTTCAGACGCGGATGCTCTTTGCGGGAAACCTCATAAAGCACCCCTGCTTCGACGGTATGCGGGCGAGCGCGAGCGGGTACCGCGTTTGCGGCGGGCTCGAGAACACCGACCGCATAATGCGGGACACCTTCTGGGTCGGGGTTTACCCCGGGCTGGACGGCGGCGCGGTGGACTACATGGCGCGCACGATAACAAAAGCGGTGCGCGAGGAGAGCTGACGAATATGGATAACGGAATCACAAGTGAGGAGCTTGCTCGCCGGATACGGGTGCATGTCATAGAGATGACGCACGCCTCGCATGCTTCGCATGTCGCGTCCGCGCTGTCGGTGGCGGACATACTTGCGGTGCTGTACGGCGGGGTGATGCGCTGTGACCCGCGACGTCCTGACCTTCCCGAGCGGGACAGGCTGGTGCTGAGCAAGGGTCACGCCGGTTCCGCGATATATGCGGCGCTTGCCGAGCGCGGGTTCTTCCCGGTGGAGGAGCTCCGGCGGTACTACACTAACGGAAGTCCGTACTCGGGGCATGTGTCGGCTGCGGGTGTGCCCGGAGTTGAGTTCTCGACCGGCAGCCTCGGTCACGGAGTATCGGTCGCGTGCGGGATCGCGCTTGCGCTGCGAATGAAGGGGTCGCGGGCGCGGGTGTTCGCAATAGTGGGGGACGGAGAGTGCGACGAGGGGTCGGTCTGGGAGACGGCGAGGCTCGCCTCGAAGCTTGGTCTTTCAAATTTCACGGTTATTGTCGACCGAAACCGGATGCAGGCGATGGGACGGACGCCGGAGGGCGTGTCGCTCGCGGAGCGGTGGCGGGCGTTCGGGTTCGATACACGCGAGTGCGACGGTCACGACCACGAGGCACTGCGCGCCGCCCTCGTCCCCGCGACGGGCGAGCGCCCGGTCTGTGTTGTCGCGCGGACGGTCAAGGGCAGGGGCGTCAGCTTCATGGAGGACGATCTGCTCTGGCATTACCGCGACCCGCAGGGAGAGTGGTATGAGCGGGCGATGAGCGAACTCGGCGGCAAACTTGGGGGCGAAGTATGAGAAACACGGTGATAAACGGGCTTGTCGGCATCGCGCGGCAGGACAGCAATGTCGCGCTCATCGTCGGCGACCTCGGTTACGGCGTAGTAGACGAATTTGCGCGGCTGTTCCCCGAGCGGTTTATAGATGCGGGGATAAGCGAGCAGGCGATGACCTCGCTTGCCGCGGGGCTTGCGCTCGAGGGTTTTGAGCCGTATATCTATTCGATTGGAAACTTCCCGACGCTGCGCTGCCTGGAACAGATACGCAACGACGTCTGCGAGAGAGGGCTGCGGGTGCGAATAATTGCGGTGGGAAGCGGTTTTCCGTATGGTCAGCTCGGGATGAGTCACCATGCGACCGAGGAGCTTGCGGCGCTCCGCGCGCTGCCCGGTATGCGGATATTCACCCCGACCGGTCCGCGCGATGCGAAACTCGCACTTGATGCGGCGCACGCCTGCGACGGACCATGCTATCTGCGGCTGGCGAAAGGCGGAGAGAAAGATCTGTACCCGGAGGGCGCGGAGCTCGACGTGTACCACGCGTTCGAGCTTGTGCCTCGCGGCGAGGTGAACATACTCGCGTCGGGCGCGGTGGCGTCGGAGGCGGTGGGGGCGGCTGAGCTGCTCTCAAAGTGGGGGATAGACGCGGGGGTGTACCTCTTCGCGGCGGTAAAGCCTCTCGACAGTTCGACCGTAAAGGAGCTTGCATCCGTTTCAAAGCTACTCGTCACGGTGGAGGAGCACAACGTGATAGGCGGATTCGGCGGCGCGGTGGCAGAGGCGGTGTCCGAGATGCCGGGAAGCGGCGCGCGTGCTCCGCTGTTGCGGCTAGGTTTGCAGGACATTTTCAGCCCGGGAGTGGGCGACGCGGCGTGGCTCCGAGCAAAGTGCGGGATTGATGCAGAAGGAATAGCCGCTGCGGTGGAAAAGCGGCTCGGAGAGTTGTGATGAGCGATATGGCTGTAAAGAGAGCGGTCGTTACCGGGGCGACCGGCATGATAGGTGTGGCACTTGTAAATGAACTTGCGGCAAATGGCTGTGAAGTGGTGGCGCTGGTGCGTCCGGGGTCGGAGCACGCGGCTCGGCTCGGTCATGGAGCCGGAAACGCGGTGAAGGTAGTGGAGTGCGGGCTTGAGAAGCTCGACCGGTTCGACGCGAACGTGGGGCGGTGCGATGTGTTCTACCACCTCGGCTGGAGTGGTACCTCGCCGGAGCAGCGCCGCTCGCCCGCCGCGCAGGAGCGGAACATCGGGTACACGCTTGAGGCGGTGCGGCTTGCCGAGCGGCTCGGGTGCAGGAGGTTTGTCGGCTCGGGGTCGCAGGCGGAGTACGGGAGCGGGGGACTGCTCTCGCCCGATTCGCCGACCGCGCCATCGAGCGCGTACGGAGTGGCGAAGTATGCAGCGGGCGCGCTTGCAAGGCTTGAGTGCGCCTCGAGGGGGATGGACTGCCTCTGGGTGCGCATTTTCAGCGTGTACGGAAGGTACGACCTGCCGGGAACGATGATAAGTACGGCGCTCGACGCGCTCGAAAACGGAAGAAAGCCTAGTTTCACCCCTGCTGTCCAGCTCTGGGACTACCTCGAATGCGGCGACGCGGCGCGCGCACTGCGCCTCGTGGGGCAGAGCGCACGAGCGTGCGGGCAGAAGGTGTACTGCCTCGGAAGCGGGGAGGCGCGCCCGCTGCGCGAGTACATTGAACAGTTGCGGGACATAGTTTCGCCCGGCGCGCCGCTCGGGATAGGCGAGCTCGGGTACGCGGGCGGCGGCGCGCCGCTGTCGCTCTGCGCCGACATATCCGCGCTCACCGCGGACACCGGGTTTCTGCCGGAGGTGAGCTTTGCGGAGGGGATACGTAGGCTCGCCGCCTGGCGCAGGCAGAAATAAAGATGGTGCGGGAACTCCGGTTCCCGCACCATTTGTGTGTTTTTTACGGTATCGGTCAGCGTCCGAGCAGCGTTCCACGTGCAATCGCGCGTAGGTTGCTTATGGCGCAGCGCTGCAGGTCGCCCCGGCATATCGTCGGAGTGCGGCGCATGGTGCCACGGTAGGTTATCGAGCGACGGTCCTCGCTCAGCGAGGCAAATGCGGTGGTTGCTGGGCGGTCGAGGAAATTTGGCTTTTCTGCATTGCGCATCCCAAACAGGGCGCGCATATCCTTTACCGCTGTGTACACCGGCTCACCGTCCACGAGAATGGCGCCGTCTGCCGAGACCTCGGCGGTGTGTCCATCGGCTATCTGCGCGGTGACCGTGTCCTCGCCGTTCTCCGAGACGGTGAATGCGTTCCACATGAGCGACGGGATCGGGAACGGACCGGTCGTGAAGCTCGCCACCTGTCCACGCTCGTCGAATTCGGGACCTATCGGGTGCACTGCGAGCATGATGAGATCGGAACGCGCCTTGCCGCCCGGCATGATGAGGTCGTTTCCGGCGTGCATCGACTTCCAGGCGGTGCTGCACCCGCCGTTCCAGTCGGTCATTATCGTGCCGTCGAAGCCCCACTCGTCGCGCGCGAAGTATGTACAGAGCTCGTAGCTGTCCCCGGCAGGGACGCTGTTGACGTGGTTGTAGCTCGTCATCATCGAGAACGGATGCCCCTCGCGCACCGCTATCTCAAAGCCGCGCAGGTATATCTCGCGCAGCGCGCGCTGGCTCATCAGCGAGTCGGAGGCGTTGCGGTCGGTCTCCTGGTTATTTGCTGCGAAGTGCTTGGGACATGCGCCCGCGCCGGGCAGGCTCTGTACGCCGTTGATTATCGCAGCGGCGCACTTTCCGCTCACGAGCGGGTCCTCCGAGAAGTACTCGAAGTTGCGCCCGCATAGCGGGTCGCGGTGTATGTTCAGACCCGGACCGAGCAGCAGATGGACGCCTATCTCCTGCATCTCGCGCGATATTGCGCACCCGACCTTGTATATCAGGTCGGTGTCGAAGCTCTGGGCGAGAAGAGTGCCCACTGGCCACGCGGTACAGAAGTTATAGATTTGCTCGGTGTTTCCGGTGTCGATATTGCGCGCCTCATAGTGTTGGGAGACACGTATGCCCGCGGGACCGTCTGCAAGAACTATCGCCGGAATGCCGTAGCGCGAAAGGGTGCTCGTGGTCTCGCCGGCGGCGCCGCGTATTGTCTTTGCGTTCGAGCCGACAATCGGGGAATTTTCGCCCGCGACACCCCAGCCCGAGCCGCAGTTCAGCACTGAGAGATCCTCATCGGTGAGCTGTGCGACAAGCTCCTCGTAGCTTGCGCTGCCGCTGAGCACATCTGCGAAGGTCACGCCGTCGCGCTCTATGTAGCATACGTCCTCGTACGGCATGACTGCCTTATAGTTTTTGTCCTTTGTGTAAGTGGTCACGCGCTCGGTGTAGTTCGGAAGTGGGTCACACGCTAGCTTGCCGAGCTTCAGTGACGGAATGCCGGCGGTGTTGCCTCCGGGCAGGTAGGACGTGGCGTTCTTGCGCGATATGTCCTTAAAGTCAACCGGGAGCGGCAGGAACGAACCGACGAGCTTGGTCATCGTGTCCTCCGCCACTTCGAGCGAGGCGACCGGAAGGGTGTCGCGCGAGCTTGTTCCGGCGCGCAGAATGTAGCTTCCGCGCTGGAGCACGAAGCCACCGCGCGCTGCGTCGTAGCTTGCAAGGTCCCGCACGCCGAGCGTGAGGGTGAGAGTTTCACTTGCACCGGCGGCGAGCGTGCCGGTCTTTGCAAATGCGCGGAGCTCCTGCACCGGCATCTCGAGCGCACCGTCCGGAGCTGAACAGTAGAGCTGGATGACTTCGCGCCCCTCTCGTGCGCCGGTGTTCGTGACTTTAACCCGTACCGTGAGCGATTCGCCGTCGAGCGACGCACCGAGCGGTTCATAAGAGAAGGTGGTGTAGCTCAGACCGAATCCGAACGGGAAGAACGGCTCGATTCCGAATGCGTCAAAGTACCGGTACCCCACATAGATGCCTTCTCGGTACTCCTCGTGCAGCGAGTCACCGTCGTTTTTAGCGAAAGTCGCCGAGGCGGGGTAGTCGGAGTATTTCTTTGCCCAGGTGTCGGTGAGCTTACCGGAGGGGCAAACTCGCCCGGATATCACGTCGGCGAGCGCCAAGCCTCCCTCCTGACCAGCCTGACTCATGAGAAGTATCGACTTGACTCCGAGCTCGAGCGGCAGCGACAGGTCGACTATACCGCCTACATTCAGAACAAGAACGGTCTTTTCGAAAGCGGCGCAGATATTGCGGAGGTTGGATTGCTCACGTGCGCTGAGCTGATAGTCGCCGATGTCACCGTCCAGCATAACGCGGTCGTGACCCTCGCCTGAATTGCGCGAGAGGACATACACTGCGACCGGGCAGCTCTTTGAGAGCTCAAGCGCCCGCTGAGCGCTGACCTCCTCGTCAGGAAACGCGAAGG
Source organism: uncultured Clostridia bacterium (assembly GCA_944387575.1). Classification (GTDB taxonomy): domain Bacteria; phylum Bacillota; class Clostridia; order Oscillospirales; family JAAYOS01; genus CALXFK01. Next base: position 10,456 of record CALXFK010000014.1, on the reverse strand, counting down.
TCGCCATCGGATTCGTGGATGCGGTGCCCTTTGCCGAGTCGTACTCCTCCGCGTACTTACGCAGTTCAGGTTCGGTCGCAATCTCCCAACCGTCTTCAAGAAAAGCGTCGAGAATATGTATGTGGTAGCGGGGTGACTGGTCCACGTTTACGCTGCCGCCGCCCGAGAGACCTCCGTTGAACGGGTCGCCTGAACCGGTGCCTCCGCGCACTGTCCGCGCGGCACCGCCTCCGAACAGGGCTATACGACCTTTTGAAAGCGGCAAAAGCCCGCCCTCATTCTTAAGCAGAACCATACTCTGCGCCGCCGCGCTTCGCGCAAGTGCAGCATTCTCCCTTTCACGCTGCGAAACAGGTGGGTATATCTTTTCTGCCATCCGTATTCCTCCATTCTGATATAATTTTATCACGGTTATGGATTTGCCGTTTCCCCTGTTTTTGCTGGTCGCTCGTGCACACACTCACAGAAGAACCACGTTACACGGCTATAGCTAGAGTGCCTAACGAAAAAAGATGAAAATATAATATTTTTATTTTCATAAAATATATTAGCATATTTCAATATAAAGTTAAAGAGCATAACCGAATTTATTTTTTTCATAAACGTCGGGATATGAGTTAATGATGCGTGGACAGTGCAGCGGGGAGGGGAATAAAATTTTGTTTAGGAAATATATTTACTGTAAAATGGTAGTAAATTTCGGGTAAAACAGGAAAAACGCATATATCTGGGAGGCATATGGGGTATGTGATTTTTGGATGGCGAGGCTTTTGCTGTTGACTTCGGCGCTTCATTGGAGTAAAATCGTTGTATTATCAAGCATTTGGCAAAAGGATGTGATGTTAATTGCCGCAGGTTAAAGGTCGGATGGTTCAGACCTATCTGGACGAAATTGAAGCCGGCACAGACGAGATGATGGAGGCTGAGCAAGCCAAGCCCCGTTCGGAGCGGAAGAAGCTTCCGGAAGGGTGCAAGGAGAAGACGCTGTACGGGGATGTGTTCCGCATAGCGTGGCCCTCGCTTGTTGAGCTTACGCTCACGTCGCTTTCGTCGATGGTCGATATGATGATGGTCGGCAGCATTGGTACCGATGCTATTTCGGCGGTAGGTCTTGCAACGCAGCCCCGATTCATATTCATGACGCTTGTTATGGCGCTCAACACCGGTGCGACGGCGGTGGTTGCGCGAGCGAGAGGCGCGGGGAACCATGACCAGGCCAATCAGATACTGAAGCAGGCGTTGTTATTCACGACGGTGCTTGCGATATTCAGCTCGATCATGGGCTACATATTCTCGCCCGCTCTCATTCGGTTCATGGCAGCCGGAGGAATGGCGGAAGAGACGATAGGAATGGGTGTCGACTACCTGCGGGTGCAGTTTGTGGGCTTTATAACGATGGCGCTCGGTGCGACGATAACCGCGGCGCTGCGCGGCTCGGGCAACTCCCGTGTGCCGATGGTCTACAATATGGTCGCAAACGTCGTAAATGTCATCGGCAATTACTGCCTGATATACGGCAAGTTCGGTTTCCCGGAGCTCGGAGTCACAGGCGCGTCGATCGCGACCGTGTTTGGTCAGGCAGTCGCGTGCGTCATGGCGTTCATTTCGGTCACAAACGGGAAGAACTATTTCCATCTGCGCTTCTTTAAGGAGAAGTTCAGGATAGATTTCAAGATCATTGGCGCTATTGCAAACGTCGGTATCCCGGCGCTTATCGAGCAGATGATAATGCGCGTCGGTATGATCCTGTTCAACCGCACCGTCGCCTCCCTGTCCGAGACGGCGTATGCAACTCACCAGGTCTGTATGAACATACAGTCGCTTTCAATGATGAACGGTCAGGCGTTCGCGGTCAGTGCTACTTCGCTTGTCGGTCAGAGCCTCGGAAAGAAGCGCAGCGACATGGCGGAGCATTACAGTCGCCGCTGCCGCAGGCTCGGTCTGTATGTCTCGCTGTTCCTGCTGTTGGTGTTCGGAATATTCGGCAGGCAGCTTGTCAGCCTGTACAATACCGACCCGGATGTCCTGCGCATGGGCGCGATGATAATGGTGGTAGTTGCGTTCATGCAGCCGATCCAGTGTTCGCAGTTCGTCACAGCCGGTGCGCTGCGCGGTGCCGGCGACACCCGTGCGACCGCGATAATCTCGCTTATCACGGTCCTTGCGCTCCGTCCGACTATTGCGTGGCTCGCAGTCAACGTCCTTGATTTTGGTATTCTCGGAGCGTGGGGCGCGATGTTTATCGACCAGGTCATCCGGTCGCTACTTGTTATCTCCCGGTACAACTCCGGCAAGTGGAAGAAGATAAAGGTCAACCTCCACTGATATGGAATATAAAAACAGGCTTGGCATCCGTTCAAGGGTGTCAAGCCTGTTTTGTTCAGTAACAAAAAATGGTCAAGAGTTGCTGCAACTGCCGCACTGGTTGCAGGCGGTCGGAGTGGCGGCGCAGCCGCCCAGCGCAGTTTCTCTAAGTTCCACCGGAATGCGGATGCCCACCCGGTACATCGCAGCGAGCATTTCATCGAACGGTATGAGCTGCGGCACACCACTGAGTGCAAGCTCGGCAGCTACCAGAGCGTTTGCCACTCCTGCGGCGTTTCGGCTCTGGCAGGGGTATTCCACTAGCCCTCCAACAGGGTCGCAGACCAGTCCCAGCATGTTCATGAGCACGGTGGAGGATGCGTCCAGGCACTGCCTTGGCGTACCGCCCATCAGCTCAACCGCGGCGGAGGCTGCCATTGCGGAGGCTACGCCCACCTCAGCCTGACATCCGCCGACCGCTCCTGCAACGGTTGCGTTTCTCATGGCGAGGTAGCCGATTGCGCCGGCGTTGAACAGACCGTCGAGCAGTCGCTCGTCCGGGATGTTGTATTGCTCTGCAAGCGCCAGCAGAAGCGCGGGCACCACTCCAGACGACCCGGCAGTGGGTGCGGCGACTATCAGCCCCATTGAGGCGTTTACCTCCAGCACCGCCATTGCGTAGGTTATTGCGATCTGTAACACCGGACCGCAGATGTTCTGCTTATTCGCGGCGTGCGCGGCTAGGAGCATAGCTTCGCCTCCAATGAGCCCGCCCATCGAACGCTGAGGAGTTTTCAGCGGGCGGCGGGTGGAATCCCGCATGATTTCAAGAACACGCTTCATGCGGTTTTCCACGTCTCCAGGAGACGCTGCTGCATACTCACGGCGGCGCATTATCTGTGAGATCTGGCAATTTTCCTGCTTGCACAGGGCGAGAAGTTCGGCTCCGCTTTTAAAATCCATGAGGCTGTCTCCTTTACGGTTATGGCTGCACCAGCATTACGTCGTGAATGTGCGGGATCTCCCGTAGCTGTCGGGGTATCTCGCCCGGCAGAACTCCGTCCGACTCTATAATGCTATAAGCAGTATGCCCTTTGGATTCGCGGAACAGTTGCATAAAAGCAATGTTTACGTTGTGGTCGCTGAGTATGCGTGTAATATGCGCGACAACACCGGGAGTGTCCTGGTGTATAACGATGAGGGTGTTGTATTCTCCGGTGAAGTCAACTTCCACACCGTTTATCCGAACTATTTTGACCTTTCCACCGCCGACCGATATGCCGCGCGCCGTAATGACCTGCCCGGCGGAGTTCTCCATGCGGATGTCAACCGTGTTAGGGTGAAGGTCGTTTTCGGTTTCGTCCGGAATGAAACGGAACTCAAGACCCTGCTCCTGCGCTATCGAAAAGGAGTCGCGGATGCGAAGGTCGTCCGGGGAAAAACCCAGTATTCCTCCGAGCAGTGCGCGGTCGGTCCCGTGACCGCGATAGGTCTTTGCGAACGAACCGTAAAGAGTGAACTCCACCCGTTTCAGCGGAGGAGCTATCAGCTTGCGGACGATGCCTGAAATGACGGCTGCGCCTGCTGTGTGCGAACTGGATGGTCCTATCATATTGGGACCCAACACATCAAATACGCTGATGAAGGACGCAGGGAACACGGGCTCATACCTCCGCAACAGTCAAAAATTATGGGATACCGCCACATAGTATGGCGAAGGTCTGGACCCGCAGTGCCTTCTTAGAACATTTCGGCGGACATGATGTCGATAGCCTTGAGGACTTCGTCCTGAACTCCCGGGTATGTCGAACCGGGACCGCCTGCGGTGAGACCGGGGATAAAATATAGCTTTCCGCACTCCTCACAGGCACGGCGAACCTCACGCATAATGAGTTCCGGCGTGTAGTTTTCGATGTCCACGACGCCGTTGTTTATGCCGCCCATAAACGAGATCTTGCCGCCGTATTTGCGGATAAGCTCAGGGATATTATTTGTCGTGAGGCATCCCTGAAATACGTCGATGCCGATCTCTATCATTGCGGGAACGAGATTTGCGGCATAGCTGTCGCTGTGGTGGACGATGAGCTCGACGCCGTTCTCGCGGTAAGTGCCATAGATGCGCTTGTATGCCGGGACTATGAACTCCTCAAACATCTCCGGAGAGAGGAAGGACGAGTACTGGCTTCCCCAGTCGTCGTGATGGAAGAGCGCGTCCGGATGGAAATTCTCGCAGAGCAGCTTTGCATATTTCACCTCGAAGTCGGTGATGTAGTCGATGAGCTCGTGCATTGCTTCCGGCTCCTCGTAATATGCGACGAGAGCCTCCTCCATGCTGAGCAGGTAGTGGACCTGTTCAAAGACGCCGGGCGCGACCATGGCGGTGGCGAAGTACTCGTTGCGGTCGATTTCGTCCGCTGCTGCGCGGTACTTGTCCCACTCGCTCTGCGGAAAATCGAGAGAGGGTGCATGCACATACTCGCGCCAGCGAGTGATGTCCTTGCAGACGATGTGTTCCGCGTCGTGGACCGGGAACGGACCTGGTGTGTTCTCCTGGAAACGTATAGTGACCCCCCAGAGGTTGGTCACCTGACCTCCGCGCTGCGGGCGCGGGTTGGAGGCGGAGTATGGGTTCCCGCGCAGGAACTGGAGCGCCTCGAAGCTTTTTACAAAGCGGTCGGGATGACCTCCGCGTATCGTTTCGAGAAAATTCTGGCGTTTTGTGAGCATGATTATCTCCCCTTTCCTGTGTTTTCCGAACCCCGCCCGGTAATATAAACCGGTCCGGTGCGCGCCGAAGGCGGGGTTCACGGACCGAGGTCTGATTTATGACACAAGTTGTCGAAAAAGGAGGATGAAAAAAGACGTATTCGACAAAATGCGGCATTTTCTCCTATTTACAATGAATGGGTCAGGTGGTAGTATAGTGTTGCGGCTGACCAATATCGTTCATATCTTTATCCCACGACCCATTTTTCTGCTATGGAGAAAACGAATGCTCGTTTTCTCCAATTTTTTTGCTTTCAGTCGCGACCGCTACCACGCCGCCGAGTGCGCTTATTGTTGAAATGCCCGGAGAGATTGCTGTTCGACTCGTGCATGAACCGGGAGAGCTTGTCCTCGAAGGACTCGGGCTCGGTCCGCGAGCGGCTGTCCGAACCCGGACCGGGGCGCCGTTCGGGCGCAGGACGGCGTTCGAGTGTGGGACGACGCTCGGGGGCGGGGAGAGCCTTCTTGATAGACAGGCTGACCTTTCCGTCCTCACCGACCGTCACGACCTTCACTTTCACGGTCTGCCCGACCTGTAAGTGGTCGTGAATGTCGTTTACGAACGTGTTTGCTATCTCTGAAATATGTACGAGACCGGTGCTCTCGTCTGGCAGAGTGACAAATGCGCCGAATTTGGCAATCGACGCGACCTTTCCCTCCACGATATCGCCTGCATTAAACGGCATATGGTTTTATCCTTTCAGCTAATTGGGATAAATATCTGTTCGCCGGAGGCTATATAGCCGAGCTCATCGCGGGCGACACCCTCGATAAATTCGTCCTCGTCCTCACGGCTGAGCGCCTCGTTGTAGATCGCGATCTCGCGCTTTTCGCGGTCGATATCCCGCTCGTAGGCTTCAAGCGCCAGCGTTGCCTCGTTTATTTCGCGGCTTTGCTGGATGAGCTGAACGACGGCGAACGCCATTATGAGCAGAACCGCGACCCTGAGTATTAGCGAACCCCGCCTTTTCTTCTTCATGCGTTACCTCCCGCGGAAAATGCAAAGATGTGTCCGATACATCCATGATACACTTTTTCCGCGGAAAATGGAAGAGCTTTTTTGTGATTTTCAGAATTTTTTTTAACGCTTTTTTAAAGAGGGTGCCGATGAAGCGGAATGGGCTGAACAGAAACCTGAAAATTGCCGCGACCGCTCCGGTAATGACGTCCCCGACGCGGAGCAGGACGTCGGAAAATGTGAAAAACCACAGCGATATTCCCACGCCGACGCCAAAAAGGGTGTAAAGCCGCATGACGCCGCCGGTGACCGACATTGTGAACAGGAAGAATGCCGCTGCGCTCACGACCCAGAATATCATGTCGCACAGCGCGGTGGCGATGACCGACGAAGTGTGTCTGCGCACGATTCGCAGGAGGTCGTACAGCACCCCGAGAAGCGCGCCTAGCAGTGCGGCAAGACCCATCGCCGCCGCCTGTTCATTTATGTATAGGTTCATCCGCTGCCGCCTAACCGAAGAGCCGGTGCCACAGTCCGCCGCCCGACGGCTTTGTGTCGAGGTACTCAAGCGAGTCTACCGTGCCGTCCACAGCGAGCTCTCCGACGTCGAGCGACAGGCGCTCTATGTGCAGACCGGAGCCGTGTATGACGAGCGTTCCCCGGGTGGTGAGCGCCACGATGCTCTCCTCATCGAAGCTCTCAACGTCCTCTACGCCGGACATGCTGAGTCGTTCGCGTCCCTCCAGAATGAGGCTGTGCGCCCCCACAGTGAGCTCGTTTTCGTGTGCCGCCATATTGCGCCCTCCCGTGTTTGCAAGTTGTATGTAGATTGTGTGGTGAGTGTGGTTCATGAATATCTATGCCGTGATGATTTTGAATATGCCGGGGCACGGCGCTTGAAATTTTGACGGGTACCGTTTATAATATGTGGCGATGTCATTCCGTCCGACCTCGGATAAGGGTCGGGCGGTTAATCTGCGGCAGGGGTATAGCTATGGTTTCAGCACTCAAAAACAGGGAGTCGCGCAGTGTGGCGGCGGCTATTATAAGCCTCGCCTGGCCGACAATTATAGAGCAGGTGATGCAGACCGCGGTCCAGTACATCGACACCGCGATGGTCGGTTACCTCGGTACATATGCCACGGCGGCTGTCGGGGCGACGAGCACGGTGGGGTGGCTGATATTCAGTACGATCTCCGCCATCGGGGTCGGGTTCCTGTCCTTTATAGCACGAGCGTGCGGGGCAAATGACCGCGACTCTGCGCGCAGAGCCGTGTCGCAGGCGGTGCTCGCGGTGCTTGTGGTGGGCACGGTGATGACCGTACTGCCTCTTTCGCTGAGTCGAGCGGTGCCGGTGTGGATGCAGGTCGATGAAAATATACGCGACCTCGCGTCGAAGTATTTCTTCATACTGTACCTGCCAATGCTCCCGCGCGCCGCAAGCGTGATTTTCGGAACGGTGCTCCGGGCGGCGGGGGACACAAAGACGCCGATGAAGGTCGGCATCATCGTAAATGTGATAAACGTTGTGTTGAACTTCCTGCTGATATACCCGACCCGCCAGATAAACGTGTTTTCACTCGAATTCACGATGCCGGGCGCAGGGTTTGGAGTGGTGGGAGCGGCTGTGGCAAGCGCAATAGCGTTTGCGGTGGGCGGAGTTATGATAACCCGCGCGCTCTGGAAGCACCCGCTGGTCTCGCCGCGCGGTTCCAGCCTGCGTCCCGACCCGAGTATACTGCGCCCCTGCCTGAAGATAGCGTTCCCGAACATGCTCCAGCGAATGGGGACGTCTTTCGGGTTTGTGGCGTTCGCGGCAATGATAAATTCGATAGGCGAGACTGCTACCGCGGCGCACACCATTGCAAACACGGTGGAGAGCGCATTCTATATCCCCGGATATGGAATGCAGACCGCCGCCTCGACCCTCGCCGGAAATGCATACGGCGCTGGAGACAGGCAGCGGATGAAGAAGCTCGCCGCCATGTTCATCCCGATAGAAGCGGGACTGATGATAGTGTCCGGGGCACTGCTGTTTATTTTCGCACCTGCACTCATCGGGCTCTTCTCCTCGAGCGAGGATGTGCGGCAACTGGGGTCCACGGTGTTGCGGATGGTCGCAGTGTCCGAGCCGTTTTACGGATTCTCGATAATAATCGAGGGCATGATGCTCGGTGTCGGTAAGACGAGAGAGCCGTTCGTGTTCAATGTCGCGGGCATGTGGTGCGTGCGAATAGTGGGTACGTTCATATTCACTCAGGTGTTCTCACTTGGACTGGTATCGGCGTGGGCATGCATGATAGCGCACAACCTCCTGCTGTTCGTGCTCTACCTGATAGTCTACCTCACCGGGAAGTGGAACCCGCTAAATTCCGCCGCTAAGCAGGCGGACGCCGCACAAGCGCGGTGAACACGAGCTTTTGACCGTTTTCCTGTTGACAGGAATACCGCTTGCGAGTTATAATATCTGTGATATATTTTTTAGAGGTGGAGAGCAGGTAATGGACGTTAGCAATAACGACCCTGACCCCGGGCGAATTAGCGGGGCTACCCGTATACATATTGAAGCATACTGAGGTATGACCTGTGTGTTTTTTTGCACAGGTCATGCCTCATACTGTTTTATTGACGCTTTGTTCTCCAATAATAAGTGAAGCAGTAAAAGGAGAGGATAAGATTTTGGGTAATATTGGTTTATTGTTGCTGTTGCAGTTGGTGCTCGTGCTATTGAATGCGGTGTTTGCGTGCGCGGAGATAGCGATGCTTTCCGCAAACGAGACGCGAATGCACAAGCTTGCGGAGGAGGGGAACCGGCGCGCCAAACGGTTGTGCAAGCTGATAGAGCAGCCCGCGAGGTTTCTCGCGGCGATACAGGTCGCGATAACGCTTTCCGGATTTCTCGGCAGTGCATTTGCGGCGGAGAACTTTTCCGACCCTCTGGTGGATTGGCTGATAGGGCTCGGGGTGAATATCCCTCGCAGCACACTTAACACCATAGCAGTCATATTCATAACGCTCATTCTGTCCTACGTCACGCTGATATTCGGCGAGCTTGTGCCGAAGCGGGTGGCTATGAAGAAGGCGGATGCGCTTTCGCTCAGGATCTCCGGGATCGTAGGAGGGATATCGACGGTGTTTGCGCCGGTGGTGTGGCTGCTTTCGGTGTCCACTAATCTGGTGCTGCGTCTTTTCGGTATCGACCCTAACGAGGAGGAAGAGAAGGTCGGCGAGGAGGAGATCCGTATGATGGTGGACGCGGGAAGCGAAAAGGGCACCATCGACCGGGACGAGCAGGAATTCATACAGAACGTGTTCGAGTTTGACGACCTGACCGCGGGCGAGATAGCGACCCACCGCACCGACGTCGTTATCCTCTGGATGGAGGACAGCGACAAGGAGTGGGAGGAGACAATCCACAACAGCCGCTACACCCTCTATCCCATCTGCGACGATTCGCCGGACAACGTCGTCGGTATACTCAATGCCAAGGACTATTTCAGGCAGACCGACAAGAGCCGCCGGAACATACTCGCGACCTCGGTCAAGCCGGCGTACTTTGTGCCTGAGACGATAAAGGCGGACGTCCTGTTCCGCAATATGCGCAATAACCGGTATACTCTCTCGGTCGTGCTCGACGAGTACGGCGGGATGGTCGGCATAGTCACCCTCAACGACCTGCTCGAGCGGCTCGTCGGAGACCTCAGCGGAGACCCGGAGCACCAGGACGAAAATGAACCCGCGATAGAACGGCTGGACGAACGGACCTGGTATCTCAAGGGCAACGTGATGCTGAGGGATATGGAGGAGGAGGTCGGCGTGGAATTTGACGACGACGAGGAGTTCGACACGCTGACCGGCTTCGTGTTCGACCGACTTGGGATAGTCCCGAACGATGGAAACCAGAGTATCGAGATACAGGTCAACGGCTGCGCGATACATGTCAAGAGGATAGAGGATCACCAGATAGTGGAGTCCACCATCCGAAAGCTAGAAGAGGAGCCCGAGCCGGAGCAGGACGACTGAACGAAAACCGTACAAAAGGACACCGAAAAGGGGAACCCGAAGGTCCCCCTTTTCGATATTTGAATGGTTTCGGCGTCAGGCGATCATGTCGATGCCGCGCTGGAGAGTGTCGCGGTCTATCGCGCCGATAGCTTGTGCGATGACATATCCGTCCGCATCGATAAAATAGGTGGTCGGAAGCGACATCACGCCATATGCAATCGCGGCTTCGCTTGCAGTGTCGTAGTAGACCGGGAATGTGTACCCAGCGTCCGAAATAAAGGTCTCCGCCTTGTTTTTCGATTCGCGGTTGCTTGTGGTCATGTTGACCATCATGAAGTGTATGTCCTCGCCGAGTTCGAGGTATGCGTCCTCAAATTCGGGCATTTCGCTCTGGCACGGTCCGCACCAGCTTGCCCAGAAGTT
>CALXFK010000013.1 GCA_944387575.1 uncultured Clostridia bacterium | reverse complement strand
CGTCCGCACCCAGACCATGGTGGACGAGCTGGAGGGCGACCACTTCCGGACGCGCTTCCCGCTCTTTCTCAGCACATTCGGAGACAGTAAGTCGTTCCCCGGTTCGAAAAACGACCTTGCCCCCTATGTCCGCAAGTATCAGCAGGAGGGCGTAAAACTCCCCGATTTAACCGTTATATGCGGCAGTAAGGAGTTTATCCGCCCGCGCGTCGAGGGCGATGTTGCTGCAATGCGCGAGCTCGGTATCGACCTCAACTACATATGCCCTGAAGGATACGACCACGACTTTGAGATGTGGGATAAGTTCATTGGCGTCGCACTCGACGAGATACTCCCGCTCAAGCGTTCGCCCATTTACCCGGATTAACAGAGCGTCTATATTGAGAAAGACCCGGTGCCAGATACACCGGGTCTTTTGAAACATAAAGAACCCCGGTGCCGGGCACCGGGGTTCTTTCAATTACTATCAGTGCTTGAGCTGTGAGAGAAGAATTACTTGACCTCGACCTTTGCGCCGACCTCTTCGAGCTTCTTCTTGATCTCCTCAGCCTCGTCCTTGCCCACGCCAGTCTTGATCGGCTTGGGAGCCTCGTCGACGAGAGCCTTAGCTTCCTTCAGACCGAGCGAGGTGATCTCGCGGACGACCTTGATGACCTTGATCTTCTCAGCGCCGGCATCAGCCAGGATGACGTCGAACTCGGTCTTCTCCTCAGCGGCAGCAGCCTCTCCGCCGCCAGCAGCCGGAGCAGCTGCAACTGCAGCAGCAGCGGTAACACCGAAGGTCTCCTCAAGAGCGTGAACCATGTCGCTCAGCTCAAGAACGGTAAGACCCTTGATCTCTTCAATAATGGCGTTGACTTTCTCGGATGCCATGATAATGTACCTCCTGTTAATGTGTTAGTTAATTACTCGGCAGCGGGAGCAGCCTCTTCAGCCGCCTCTGCTGCGGGCTCTTCTGCCTCGGAGACCACGGCGCCGCCGCGCTCCGCAACCTGCTTGAGCACGAATGCCAGAGCAGTGATCGGTGCAAGCATAGTGCCGAGAACCGATGCGACAAGAGCTTCCTTCGACGGGATCTCTGCAATCTTCATGAGCTCATCAGCAGAGAGAATCTTTCCGTCGACGAAACCGCCCTTGATATTGAACCTGTCGCCCAGCTTCTTGGAATACTGGCTCACAACGCGGGCAGGAGCAATCGCGTCGTCCGCGCTGACAGCGATCGAAGTAGTACCGCTGAGCAACGAATCGAGCTCGTCATAGCCGACGTTCTTAACCGCAAAGCTGAGAAGCGTATTCTTGTAAACGCCGTACTCGACGTTTGCCTTACGCATTTCGGCGCGAAGCGCGGTATCCTCGGCGACGGTTATGCCCTTGTAATCAACAAGCACGCCGCTCGCCGCGCCCCTAAGCTTCTCGCTGAGCTCGGCTACAATAGCCTGCTTCTGAGTCAGGACGTTTGCGTTTGCCATTATTTCACCTCCATGCGAAATATAACTGAAAAGCGCCCTTGTGCCACAGAGACACAAGGGCGCACCACAACCATAAAAACAGCGACTGCGCTTTCCTCGGCAGGACGCCCAAAACGTTTACAAGCGAAAGCGCTCTCCTGCTGTCTCTGGAACACTTATGGGATTATACACCTATACCGGCGTATTGTCAAGAAAAATTTATCGGTTTATTAGATGAACTTCGCGCTCGAGACCTTGACGCCAGGACCCATGGTCGAAGCGACATAGCAGGAGCGGATATACTGACCCTTTGCAGCCGACGGCTTCGCACGGACGATCGCATTGAGCAGGGTGCTGAAGTTCTCGGTGAGCTTCTCGGGACCAAACGAGACCTTTCCTATCGGACAGTGGATTATGTTGGTCTTATCAAGACGGTACTCGATCTTACCGGCTTTGAGCTCCTCGATGGCTTTCGCAACGTCGTTGGTAACAGTGCCAGCCTTCGGGTTCGGCATGAGTCCCTTCGGACCAAGCACACGACCCAGACGTCCGACCACGCCCATCATATTCGGGGTGGCTACGACAACATCATAATCAAAGAAGTTCTCCTTCTGGATCTTCTCAACGAGCTCCTCCGCTCCAACGAAGTCCGCTCCGGCGGCGGTGGCAGCATCTGCCTGCTCGCCCTTCGCGAAAACAAGCACGCGCACACTCTTACCGGTGCCATGCGGCAGGACAATGGCGCCACGAACCTGCTGGTCCGCATGACGTCCGTCAACGCCCAGCTTGACATGTATCTCGACGGTCTCGTCGAACTTTGCACTGGATATCTTAGTAACGAGCGCAAGCGCCTCATCCGGCTCATAGACCACCGAGCGGTCTATCTGCTTTGCACTCTCCTTGTACTTTTTGCCTCTAAACACTCTAATTATCCTCCTTATAGTGGTAGTCGGAATGATCCTCCCACTTTAGCCCACGCAGCTTGGCGGGGCGCGGCGTATGCTTATTCTCCGACAAGAATGCCCATACTGCGGGCTGTACCCGCTATCATGCTCATAGCCGCCTCAATAGAGCCGGCATTGAGGTCGGGCATCTTGGTCTCAGCTATCTTGCGCACGTCTTCCTTGGAAATGGTAGCGACCTTCTCCTTGTTCGGTACGCCGGATGCCTTCTCAATCTTGCAGGCCTTTTTAATAAGCACGGGCGCCGGAGGCGTCTTGGTTATAAATGTAAAGGAACGGTCGGCGTAAACGGTTATAACAACCGGAATTATCAGACCGACATCATTCTTAGTGCGCTCGTTGAAGTCCTTGGTGAACGCAACAATATTGACACCATGCTGACCGAGAGCCGGACCCACCGGGGGCGCCGGAGTGGCTTTGCCAGCCGGTATCTGAAGCTTGATATATCCGACAACTTTCTGTGCCATTTGTGGAAATCCTCCTCAAAAAATGTGGTGTTGCGGGAGCTTTGCCGCTCCCTCCCACTGCGCTGGGAAAAACTTGGGTACGAACGGCGCCAATGCGCCGCCTCAGAGCTGTTCTACCTGGTTCAGCTCAAGTTCAACGGGGGTATCCCGCCCGAACATCGACACTATAACGCGAACCTTATTGCTCTCCAGCATTAGCTCCTCGACCGTGCCGATAAAGCCATTGAGCGCACCGTCTATGACTCGCACGCTGTCCCCGACACCATACTCAACGGTGACCGCCCGCTTCTCTACGCCCAGGTCGCGCACTTCCTCGTCGCTCAGTGCGACCGGCTTCGACCCCGGACCTACAAACCCGGTCACGCCGCGCACGTTCCGCACGACATGCCAGCTCTCATCGGTCATGATCATCTTTACAAGTACGTATCCCGGGAAGAGCTTCCGCTCAACCTCGACGTTCTTGGAGTCCTTGAGCTCGGTGACCGTTTCCATCGGAATGTTCACCTCAAAAATGAGATCCTGAAGCTTGCGGTTCTCAACCGTGCTCAATATGGTCGCGGCGACCTTCGCCTCGTAACCCGAATAGGTATGAACTACATACCACTTTGCATCGTCAGCCATCTTTCTTCTCCCGTCAGCCCTTCAGGTTAATGAGAAAAGAAATCGCCTGCGTTGATGCGAGACTGAAAAGCGAAATTATCGCACCTACTATAATAATGGTAGCGAAGACGACGCAGGTGTTGTTGAACGTCTGCTTGGAAGTGGGCCACACAACCTTCTTCATCTCACTTCTGAGGCTGCGAAACCACTGACCAATCCCACGTCCGGCGCGGACAAAGAAATTCGGCTTGTCTGAGACCTTGTTGTCAGCCATGATTGCCTCCTTATCTGGACTCGCGGTGAGTGGTATGCTTGCGGCAGAAGCGGCAATACTTTTTCATCTCAAGCCTGTCCGGGTCGTTCTTCTTGTTCTTCATCGTGTTGTAGTTGCGCTGCTTGCACTCCGTACATGCGAGAGTGATTTTTACACGCGTATTCGCAGCAGCCATATTAGCGGCACCTCCTTAATCCAAATTGCCTCCCTTGCGTGCACCGGCGTCTTATTTCTGAACACAAAAAAAGAACCCCTTGCACAAAGGTGATAACACTATACCACATATAAGGCGTGTGGTCAAGCCTTTTTTCCATTCTCCCCATTATTTTATATTGTATACTTCATCGCTGCCCCACACGCTCCACCCACCCGTATCTGGGCTCTTTAAAAATTTTTTGGTTTTTTTCAATTCTACCCTTGACAAATCGTTTCGCTTTGTGTAAGATACCTTATGCGCGTAGCGGGATTGTGTAAGGGTAGCACGACAGACTCTGACTCTGTTTGTGAGGGTTCGAATCCTTCTCCCGCTGCCAGTTGGGGTTTTGGGTCCGGGGAACCGCCCAAAACCCCATTTGATTTTATTTTCACTTATTTTCCAATTTTATTCTTAACGTTATTCAGGAGGATGTGTGATTATGAGCGGCTCAAGAGAAAAGCGCCTACGCAAGTCGCCCTCTGTCAAGCCCACATCGGCAGCTCTTACGCAGAAGCAGCTTGATGAAAAGAAGAAGGATAGGATGTATAAGATAGCTTCGATCTCTATCGTTGTAGTGCTTATCGTCGCTATCATCCTCGCACTGTTCCAGAACGTCTTTGCCGCAAAGACCCCCGCTGCAATAATCGGCGGTGAAAAGGTCTATCCGTACGAGGTAAACTACTACTATTATAACTCTTATATCAACGCGTACGAGAACCTTCAGCAAAGTTTCGGTGAATATGCGTCATATTTTCTTGACCCGTCCAGCTCTCTGAAGAGTCAGCCGTATCCCTATGCAGAGGACACTACCTGGCACGACTATCTGCTTGATACCGCACTTACCACCGTTCAGCAGGTCCACGCGCTCTGTGACAAAGCCGCTGTTGAGGGTGTCACTCTCACCGAGGCGAACGCTGAGGCGGTTCAGGAGGAATACGACAGCGTCTATGAATACGTCGTCACCGAAAACGAGGGAGACATGGACTACTACCTCAGTTATGTCTATGGCAACGGCATGACCGACGAGGAATACAAGCGTATTCTCAACGACACCTACCTCGCAAGTCAGTACTCCAACGATGTCGGAGAGTCGTTCACCTTTGAACCCTCCGCAATTTCCGATTACTATAACGAGCACCGCAACGACTTCGACAAGGTAGATTATCGTTACTTCTACTTCTCCGCCGGTATCACCTCTGATATGAGCGAGGCTGAGTCAAACTCCGCCCTCGCCTCTGCCAACTCTCTGGCAGAGATTATGGCAAATTCGGTCACAAGTGAGGAGTCGTTTGTCAACCTCGCCTACCAGTACGCCGACGAGGATTCGAAGGAGACCTACGAGGACGAGAACGCCACCCTCTCTACCGGCGTGACCTATTCCTCGGCAGGAAGCGCGGTCACCTCTGCCGGCGCGGAATGGCTTTTCGACACGGAGCGTGTTCCCGGCGACGTCTCCATATTTGATTCGAGCGCGGGCAGCTACGTCGTCATGTACGTCGACCGTTACCGCGAGGAGTACAACACCGTAAATGTACGCCACATCCTCATTCAGGCGGAAGTCTCCGAGGACGCCGATGAGCCCACCGCCGAGCAGCAGGAAGCTGCAAAGGAGGAGGCGGAAGCCATCCTCGCTGAGTGGGAAGCCGGTGATAAGACCGAGGACAGCTTCGCTCAGCTCGCCATTGAGAAATCTCAGGATCCGGGCAGCGCAAGCAACGGTGGTCTGTACGAGAACGTCTACCAGGGTCAGATGGTCGAGCAGTTCGATGACTGGTGCTTCAACGACAACCGCAAGCCCGGCGACTACGATATAGTTCAGACCGACTATGGTTATCATATAATGTACTTTGTCTCCGAGGGCATGCCCTACTGGGAGCTTCAGGTTGAAAACGTACTTCGCACCAACAAGTACAACGAATGGATAACCGAAGTAACCGCAAACTATGAGATCAAACGCCGAGTGCTCGGTCTCATGTCGGTACGTCTCCCTGGTTAACTGATCAAATTAAGTTAAATAGTACTTTTGCGCACCGAGAACTTTAAAAGTCTCGGTGCGCTGTTTTATTCTTTCTAATTCACTATACAGCTAAATTTCAGTATGTATAGTGAGATTTATCTTGCGTATACTCAAGGTTCATTCTTAATTCTAACTTTTTTCTTCTAACTCCGCCGCAGTTGTACAACGGCTTCAAATTTTGCACAAATTCTTAGTTGAATTTCTTAGAATTCTATGTTACAATTGACATAGCAGGATGGCATACTATCCGTCTCCCGCTGTAAGACCGCCCCTTGTGGCAAAAAAGGAGGATGGCGCTATGACGTTCAATTTCAAGTACGAGAAGGGTGCCAAGGTGTACGGAGATACCCGTGCCTACGCCGAGAAACGGCTGTCGAAGCTCGACCGCTACTTCAGAAACGACTCGGATGCGCTTGTCATGTTTGATGAAAAGCGTGGCGTGAAGAGCGTAGAGGTGACTATCAAACATGGCACAATGATTTTCCGCGCCGAAACTTCAGCTCCTGATTACAACATTGCGGTGGACCGCGCTGTCGATGCGCTTGTGCGGCAGATCCACAAAAACAAGACCCGACTTGAGAAGAGGCTGCGCCAGGGCGCGTTCGAGGTCCCAGAGCCCGAGCTGGACGACGACACGGCGTCGGAGGATGAGCTCAACATCGTTCGCACCAAGCACTTCGCCCTCAAGCCGATGACGCCGGAGGACGCAGTGCTCCAGATGAACATGCTCAACCACCAGTTCTACGTGTTCCGGGACAGCACCCGCAACGAGGAGATTGAGGTTGTTTACCTTCGCAATGATGGCAGTTACGGTCTAATTGAGACCGAATAATTAGAATCGGGGCGCGGTTTTCACCGCGCTCTTTTTGCCTTCATTTGCCCTCAGCGCCCCAGTCACCCGCAAACTTAGACTCTTAAATCAGAGGTGAGGAACACATGAAAATGCGAACTGTTTTATACGTTCTGCTCGCGCTTACTCTGCTCACAGGGGGCTGTTTCTCCTCCCAGCCGACAGGCTCTGAGAGCCCTGCGGATGTGGTGCGTTTCCCGTCGGGTTACTACAGCACGGTCGCATACGCCGGCGACACGCTCTACTTCCTGAGCTCATCAAGCGGTTCGTCGCGGCTTTATGCGTATGACGGCGAGCGGGTGGCGGAAATTCGGTGCCCCGAGGGGGTCTCCCCCTCGCTGCTTGGGTCGTATGACGGCGAGCTGTATTTTTACGGCGGCGGAACGCAGTACATGCGGCTGACCGGAGGCGGAGAGTTTGAGGCGGTGTGTTCGCTTGAGTCCTCGGCGGATGACGCGTTCTATATGACAGACCCGCTGCTCGTTCAGGACGCCTATATGGCCGGTCGCTACCTGTACGTCTTTTCGTTTAACCGCCTCTGGCGGTACGACCTCGAGGAGGGCGGAGTCACCGGAATGGAGGCCGAGGGCGGCGGCAATCAGCTTGCCGCGATAGTGGACAACACCGCCTACTACTGCGACACAAAGAATCACCGCGCCATTGCGGTAGACCTCAACACCGGCTCTAACAGGGCTCTGTTCGACGGCACGTTTACCAGCTTTGCGGTGTGCGACAGCAAGGTTTATTACAGCGACTACGCAAACGACGGCGCATTTGTCTGCTGCAACCTCGACGGCAGCGACCCCTCCCCCGTCGCGGGGGCGGACGGAGCGCTCTACTTCGTGCCCAGCGCGGGCGAGCTATACCTGCATGGAAAGCGGGAGATATACCGCTGCGCGGACGGGCGCGCGGAACAAATTGCGAGCTTTGAAGCGGACATCTCGTATCCGACGGCGTGCGAGCGGTATATCGTCTTCAGCGCCCGTAAGCCGCTCGAGTGCGACCGCGATGTCTCGCTCAATATTGCACACGTCGAGCCGGAGCAGGTTGAGGTCACCATATACACCTACGCATATGACCTCTCAAGCGGCGAGCTTGCGCTGCTGCTCACCGAGGAGCGCGCGGCATTCATATAGCGCACGCAGGCGCGCCCCAAAAAAGCGCTGCACAGGGATGGTCAGACTTCTCTCGTGCCGCGCCCAAATGAATACGCACGATGCGCGGACGCAGCAAAAAAGGTCACCTGAAGGTGACCTTTTTTCACGGTTTACGGTTAGCAGCCGCACTTTACGCCACAGTTTGTGCCGCAGGCGTCCTCGAGGCGGTCGCGGTTCGGCGGGAAGAACTCGTCGGTCGGGAAGCTGATGCGCTTGAAGAGCGCGCACGGATCCTCGTCGACGCTCGCGGTGCACTCCTTGTCGGGGATGCAGAAGTCGTAGGCAGGCATGAGGAGCTGGCTGTCCCGCTCCAGCTTTATGATGCTGAACTGACCGAGAGTCACATAGAGGCGCTTGTCGCCGTCCGGCGTTATCAGTTCATCCGAAAAGCATCCGCATATCGCACGCGGGACGTCGAGCGTTCCGCACTCCGGCTCCCGCGGGCAGTTGCATGCGTCGGCGACCCGCATCGAGAGCAGTATCGGCTCGACGACCTCGACGACGGCAGTCGGGAGATTACTTTTCATTATCGTGTTTTCGCTGAGCTGCATTCCGGAGGTGAATATCTTCGCATTCCCCTCGCTTCCGAACAGCATCACTCGCTTATCGTACACCGCAAGACCCTGCATCTCCTGCGGACGCATTCCGGTGCAGCTGACCTCGGCGGTTATACGGTAGAAGTAGCGGACGTCTATCGTGTAGAAACCGCGGTTGAAGTTGACCGGTTCGAGCTCGGTGGACACCCAGAGCAGTTCGGCGCGCCGTCCGCGCACGCCCACCGACTTATCAAGCAGGCACTGCCCCTCCCTTGTCAGATATACTCGTATATCCTCCCTGCAATCCTTATCCCGGCATGAGTCATATACTTTTTTAGTATGTACGCATACCGCTTCCTTTATGCAGGGTGCTGCGTGTTTTTCGCCCGGCATTGTATTACCTCCCAAAGAGTATTGAAGTCCTTGCCTTCAACACATTCTATGCCGCGCGAGCGATACGGTGAAAGAAATGTCATGGTGCGAGTCCTTTTTCGCAGAGTGCGGCGCGCAACTTCTCGAGCGCCTTTTTCTCGATGCGCGATACATAGCTACGTGATATTCCCCGTTCGGCAGCAATTTCGCGCTGGGTTTTCGGCTCCGCACCGCCTATACCGTACCGCATTGCAATTATATCCTTTTCACGTGGTTCAAGCTCGGTAGCGATACTTTGCAGAAGCGCCTCCCGCATCTCCTCGCCACCTATGCGGTCAAGTACCTCCTCACTGTCGTCGCATATCGTATCTCCCAGTACAAGCGCCCCGCCCTCCCCGTCGCTTTCCAGCTCGTCAGAGAACAGAAGCTCACCCGCTGACCTCTTCTGTGAACGGAAATACATCAGTATCTCATTTTCTATACATCGCCCCGCATATGTAGCAAGGCGTATCTTTTTAGAGCCGTCAAACGTATTTATTGCCTTTATCAGCCCGATCGTCCCAATTGAAATAAGGTCGTCCTGCTCATTTGGTGAGACATAATACTTCTTTATTACGTGCGCCACAAGCCTCAGGTTCCGTTCGATCAACTCGGCACGTGCGCTCTCATCTCCGTTTGCCGCACGCTCAATGCAGTCCCGCTCCTCCGCAGCACTCAGCGGTCGCGGAAACGAACCTCCCCCGTTTATCCGAAGCGTCGCAAGCAGCCCATGCAAAAGCAGGTACAGTGATACGGATAACATATTATACAAAACACCCCCACAATTCTAAGCCATGTTCCATGACTATTCACTGCGGGATGTCCCCTATACCGTAAAATCGCCAAAAAACTGCGCCAAACGTCACTCCCCGATCGACAAGGTAATCTGAGTCTCCTCTCCACCAAACGCCTCACGCAGCAGTTCACTATCCGCGTCCGCAATGGTTCCGAGCTTTGTGTATGCCCACGAGTTAGAACCGTGGAAAAACACTATGGAATTGCCTTGATAGAGCATTATATCTCCCGGTTGCGCGGTGGTCTGGATATCATCACGCGGCAGGCTCTCTGGAAGCTCCCCGACCTTCTCAAAACCTCCGTAATTGTGCACCTCTATCGCGATCTCACCGTCCGAAAGCATATCCGCGAGCGCCGCGGCTGAGCGGTTTTCTTCAAGCACGGCGGTGAGTGTCAGCTCTCCCACCCGGATATACAGCACAGTTTTCTCCTCTTTCTGCACAATTTGCTCCAGCTCTGAAACTGGTTCTGACCCCGTCTTCATCTCCGCCTCCTCATCCAGCTCCGGCTCGGTCGACGGTCCAGGCGTCCCAACCATCTCAGGACTTACATCCGCGGAAATCAACGGCGCGGAAGTGGACGTCGCACATCCTGTGAGCGTTAACGCTATCGCAGCAAGCATTATTAAACCCTTGCGCATTTCAGTTACTCTCCCCGCTCCATACCTCTTTTGCCATTCTGAACGCCGCCCACGCTTTCGGCCATCCCACATAGAACGCCGCATGCGTGAGCACCTCTGCAATCTCATCGCGAGTTATACCGTTCTGTTTTGCCGCCGCCAGATGGTACTCAAACGACGAATCGACAAGTCCCTGCGCAAGCAGCGCCACCACCGTCACAATTGATCGGTCACGCAGAGATAGCTTTTCCTCCCTGCTCCACACCTCACCGAACAGCACGTCATCGTTGAGCTCGGCAAATTTGGGGGCAAATTCTCCAAGAGAGTCCCTTCCAGCCGTCTGTTTTACTGCCATTTTTCTCCTCCTGTTACAATTTTCTAAAATATGAAAATATCGCTCGTGTTCTCAAATAATCAGCCAGCTCGCATCGATTTATTTACACTGTCTGTGCAAATAATTTTGCAGTTCGAGCTCGGGTCGTCCACTATGATCTCCTGCGCAGCTGGCAGTTCTATCCACCCCGCACGCGGATTCTTTATGCTGAGCACCGGAGTTTTCAAGGTTGCGCTCAGCTCACTCTTTTCAAACGCGAGGTCAGCATCCACCATTTCGCAATCCACAAGGCGCAGTCCTTTACAGTAGCAGAGCGGCTGCGTGCCGATGATTTTGCAGTTCTCAAATGTCACATTTTCGCAGTACCACGCCAGATACTCACCCTTGACCACACTGTTTCGAACAACAACATTCTTTGCATGCCAGAACGCATCCTTCGTATCGAATTGACACCGATCAAAAACAGCGTTCTCTATGTACTGAAAAGAGTACTTTCCGTCTAGCGCAACCTCCGACAGCCGGAGGTTGCTTGCGCGCAGCATAAAGTACTCACCCTTCGCAGTGCATCGTTCCATATCCACGCCTCTCACCGACCATCCAAACTCGGATGAAACGATGTCGCAATCCCGCATCGTCACTTCGCCGCACTCTCGTAGCGCCTTTATCCCGTGGAGTTTCGTTCGTTCGATCTCTATCGAGTGGGTGTACCACAGCGCAGCGCGACAGAGCTCGGTGAGCTCGCTGTCGAGTATTTTCACCCGCTCATCGTGCCAGAACGGATAGCGCAGATTGAAATAACAGCGCTCCGCACTGATGTCGCTTCCCTCTTTAAATGCACTTTCGCCGTCGGCAGGACCATCAAACCTGCAATCCAGCACTCTCACACCGCGTGCTCCGTACAGCGCGCGCTCTTCGTCAAAAGTCTTATTCCGTATGACCGTCATCTCAACGTTCGCCTCCATTCTCACCGCGACCCGCCATCGCTGACCGCCGGTCGATATGATATGCTATGTAATCTATGCACCCGACCTGTTTTTCCTTCAGGTGAATACCCTCTAAAAGTCTTGCTCGCCTGTCCGCAAGCATACGTCGCTGCCGGCACAGTTCTCCCCTCACAACACACTCTAGAAACCTCTCTATTTCCGCACACTCGAAACCAGCATCTTCAAGAGCACGTGTCAAATCTTCCGTCTCCGTCCACCAATCCATTTCTATTGCCCACCTCCTGCTACGTTTTATGTGTAAAGTATAGCGGTTGTATATTCAAATAGCAAATACTTATATTTTATTCTATGTAATGTCTTGCAGGCATTTCATTTTTGAGTTATACTCTTTAAGATACGATGCGATAGTAACACATACGATTTTGGAGGTCAGGATGGAACTGCGTGTACTTAGGTACTTTCTTGCGATAGCGAGGGAGGGGAACATAACAAACGCCGCTGCCTCACTGCATGTGACCCAGCCCACACTCTCGCGCCAGCTCCGTGAACTGGAGGAGGAGCTCGGCTGCCGACTGTTCATTCGAAACAGCCACAGTGTCTCGCTGACCGAGGACGGGATGCTGCTGCGCAGGCGCGCCGAGGAGATAGTCGAGCTTGCGCAAAAGACGGTGCAGGAGCTCGCGCAGTCGGACGATGCCCTGTCCGGAGACGTGTACATAGGCGCAGGCGAAACGGTTGGAGTGAGCTTTCTCACAAGAGCGGCACAACGGCTACGCGAGGAATTTCCGGACATTCGGTTCCACATATCAAGCGGCGATGGCGCGGATGTACGCGAGCAGCTCGACCGAGGGCTCATCGACTTCGGTCTGCTGTTCGGAACAATAGACCACTCGAAATACAACGCTATTCCGCTGCCGCACCGGGACAGGTGGGGAGTTCTCATGCGGAAGGACAGCCCACTTTCCGCGCTCGACGTCATTAGTCCGGGCGACCTTGCCGGTCTCCCACTCATCGTGTCCCGCCAGACCTTAACCAACGGTACGCTCGCCGACTGGTTCGGCGAGGATCTGAAAGAACTCAATATTGCCGGTACTTACAGCCTCGTATTCAACGGTTCGCTCATGGTGAAAGACGGCATGGGTTACGCTCTCTGTCTAGACAATATTATCAACGTATCCAGCTCGGACGATCTCTGTTTCCGCCAACTCTGTCCTGAAGTCGAGGCAGAAATGCACATAGTGTGGAAGCGCTACCAGATATTCTCCAAAGCTGCGGAACGCTACCTCGGGGTACTGCGCAGCCGATCCGCCATAGAGTAAAGTAAAAGCGTACACGCGGAACGTGTACGCTCAATTCTATTCAGTTTCAAAGCTCACCGGACCATGTGCGGGCAAGAATATCTTTCAACACTAATACGGCATCGGTATCACTGTACCCATACTCAGAGCGGAGGCG
>CALXFK010000012.1 GCA_944387575.1 uncultured Clostridia bacterium | reverse complement strand
CTGCGCGCGCCCGGCTCGACGACCGTGATAAACATGTCCATGCCGGAAGCCGTGCCCCTTCCGAGGTGCTCGAGCCCCGCCTCCATGTCCATTATCACGACGTCCTCGCGCTGGAACACGATATGAGACAGTACCCGTTTGAGCATGACGTGCTCAGGGCAGACACAGCCCGCACCCGGATTGTCCACCGTTCCCATCACGAGGAGCCTTACCCCCTCATGCAGCCCGGCAAACCTGTCCGGGATATCGTCGACACGCGGATTTATCTTAAAGAACCTGCCGTATCCCCCGTCGTCCGAGCCGGTGCGCTCCTTTATGAGCTCCTTGAGTTCGGATATCGGGGTTATCTTCGCGAGCTCGGCGGGTGAAAACCCGAGCGCAAGCCCGAGATTCGCATCCGGGTCGACGTCGGCGGCGAGCACCGGAGCACCCTCCGCCGCGTACATTCTTGCCAGCACCGCCGCAAGCGTCGTCTTCCCGACTCCGCCTTTGCCGGTCACCGCAATTTTGATTCCCATGTTAGATACCCAGCGCGGCGCGCTTTGCCTCTATTCCGTCTATCATCGACTGAACGAGCTCGTGCGGGTCGGTATTGATTATGTATCCGCCGCCGGTGAGCTTCCGGGTACCCTCGGTGATGAGCTCCATCATCTGGTCGGAACCGTGAACCTGCGGACGGATGCCGAGATAGGTGTCGATACCGGTGGAAATGACGTAGTTCGCAATCGAGACCGCCTTCTCGCTCATCCACTCGGGCGCGCAGCCCACGACCGGGACCTGCGGCACGTCTATCTTCCACTGCTTTGCGATACCGGTCGCAAGCAGCATCATACGGCTGATGTCGACGCAGCTTCCCATGTGGAGCACCGGCGGGATGTCGCAGAGCGTGCACACCCTCTTCAGACCGGCGCCGCAGAGCTCGCGCGCCTCCTTCGACAGTAGACCCGCCTTCGCGGCTGCCTGAGCCGAGCAGCCGGTCGCGACGATGATTATATCGTTCTTGATGAGCTGCTTCATTATCTCGATATGCGAGTAGTCGGGACGAACCTTCGGGTTGTTGCAGCCGACAATCGCCACCGCGCCGCGGATGACGCCCGCGCGGATACAGTCGATGAGCGGCTGATAGGTCTCGCGCTCGTCGACGCGGCTGTTGGTGACCGTGTCGAGACGCTCTATTATAGCCTCGCAGGAATAACCGACCGTCGCGGTCTGCTTGCGCTTCGGGATGAACACCTTCGAGGCGTCGCGGTTCTTGAAGTTGTCGATAGCCATATGCACAAGCTCGAGCGCCTGCTGATATGCAGTGTCGGTATTGAACTTGACATATATCGAGCCGGGGATACGCGCTATCGGGGAGGTAGTGATAAACTTGGTGTGGAAGCACTCGCTGAGCGGTCCGAGCGACGGGAATATGCACTGCACGTCCACCGCGATCATCTCGACCGCGCCGGTGAGTATCGCGTTCTCCTGCTGCAGGAAGTTGCCAGCCATACGGACGCCGTGCCGCATCGCCACCTCGTTTGCAGTGCAGCAGAGACCCGCGATGTTGATGCCCTTGGCGCCCACCTCGCGCGCATGCGCGAGCACCGCCGGATCCTCGGCGGCGAGCACTATCATCTCGCTCATCGCCGGGTCGTGTCCATGAATGATTATGTTGACCATGTCCTCCTCGATGACGCCGAGGTTAGCCTCGGTGTCGCACGGCTTCGGGGTGCCGAAGAGGATGTCGGTAAATTCAGTGCCCATCATCGAGCCACCCCAGCCGTCAGCCATGCCGGTGCGCATCGACTGGTGCACGAGCGCCTCGGCGTCGGCGGTGTTGCCCATATGGGTCATGTGCATGGCGGTAGCGATCTCACGGTCGACCGCGCGGGGAGCGATGTCCAGCTCCTCCCACACCTTCTGGCGCTCCTCGTTTGCACGGGAGAGGAAGCGCTGCGTACCGAACGCCTTTCCGTACTCGCCAAGTCCGGTGAGCGCGACCTCGTGCGCGATATCATAGATGTCGCGCCCCTCGGTCTCGATGCCCCACTCCGCGGCAAGGCGGAGCAGCTTCTCGGAATCGGTTATCTTGTAGTTACCGTCAGCACTGCTCTTGTAGAGAGTGTGGCAGATCTCGCGACCGTGGTCGGAATGCGCCGCGCAGCCGCCCGCGACCATGCGCAGGTAGTTGCGCCCGGCAATCGCCGCGGCGTCCGCCCCGCATATTCCGCGCGGGGACTTGGGGGTGATACGGCACGGTCCCATCGAGCAGATACGGCAGCATATGCCGCCCTCCCCGAACTTGCAGGAGACGCCCTGTGCTGCCTTGCGGTCCTGCCAGGTCTCAGCGCAGCTCGCGCACGCAAGCTCCTGAAGCTTTGCGGCATCGGCCTCCATATCCTCAATCGTAGTGATGTCCTTCCAGTTCAAACCCTCGCTGCCGTCCTTTCCTGAATTATTACAGTTTTAAAGTTGGTGACATATCCGCCCGGTCTCCGTCACTTTCAGAGACCGAGTTTCTTCATGATTTCATTGAACGCGAGCCGGAACGGCGAATCCTCCGGGAGCTTCGAGGTCGGCTTCCCGTCGCAGTCGTACTCATAGACGTCCTCGTCCTGCGGCAGCACGCCCACAAGCTCAAGACCCTGCGCCTCTATCTCCTGGAACACGCCCTCGCCCGGCTTCCCGCCCGGTGCACGGTTGACCACCAGCCCCACCTTCGAGGCACCGATGTTCAAATCGTTTGCGAGCTTCGCTATCCTGCCCACCGCCTGGATACCGCGGTGCGAACTGTCGCTTATCAGCAGCAGCATGTCAACATGCGGCAGTATCCCGCGGCTGATGTGCTCCATGCCCGCCTCGTTATCCACAACGAGGTACTTGTAGTTGTCCGCGTACCTGTTTATCTGAGTCTGGAGTATCCCGTTGACAAAACAGTAGCACCCCTGACCCTGCGTGCGACCCATGACGAGCAGGTCGTAGTCGTCCTCCTCGATGAGCGCCTCGCCGAAGCGAAAATTCATATAGTCCTGTTTGCTCATACCGCCGGGGATGCGGTTCTCCCCCATCGACTCGGCGTGCGTTATCTCCTCGCGCACGTCGCCAAGCGTGGTCTCCACCTCGACGCCGAGAACCTCGTTGAGATTCGAATTCGCATCCGCGTCGACCGCGAGAACCGCGCCCTGCTTCTTTGCGCAGAGGTAGTTTATCAGCAGACCGCAGAAGGTGGTCTTACCAACTCCGCCCTTGCCTGCAACAGCTATTGTATATGCCATTTCACTCACCTCTCCGAACCCTACCGGGGGGTGGGGTTCCGTCTTATAAACGAACATGTAAATACAAGTTAAGGATAACAATTGTGAACATATTTGTCAAGCTAATATTCTGCCCGGGTATTGTATTTTTTACATATCTCATAGTCTCCCGGTGACATAGTACCCCGACCTCGCCTCGAGCGCGCCGTAGAGCGGCGAATACCACCTGCGCGAGTACCCTATCCGCTCGTCGGAGCGGCTTCTGATGAGCTTTCGCGCGACGAGCATCGGCGTGCCCGCCGCGCACCCGAGCTCGCCCGCGACCCGCTCGGGCGCCGCCTCCACCGAGAGCGAAAGCTCCACCCATATCGAGACCGGCGGGAACCGCTCGGCAAACATGTCCACAAATTCCACATAGTTTATCTCGCGCTCGATTGTGGGCTGCGCGCGCTCGTACTTCGTGTATTTCTCGTCGCAGGCGACCACGTCCTCCCCGCGCTCCACCACGCTCCACACCGACACCACCCGCTCCCGTCCGCTCTCCGGTCCAAGAGCGAGCGCCCGCCGTGTCTCCTCGTCCGGGAAGTCGAGCGTGATGCGGCGGTACCGCGTCACCTCTCCGGGTCGCAGCTCGCGCAGGTCGAGCGTGAAATTCGTGTGGTGCGGCTGCTCGACGAAGTACCCCTTCCCGTGCAGCGCACGCACGAGCCCCTCGTTTTCAAGCTCTCCGAGCGCACGCCGGATGGTCACGCGGCTTGCGCCGTAGCTCCGCGCAAGCTCGTTTTCCGAGGGAAGCATGTCCTCCGCGCGGTACTCCCCCGAGACTATCGCCCCGCGGAGCTGCGCAGCTATCCGCTCATACAGGTGAAGGCTATCCGACACTCACACGCCCCCCTTTCCACAGAGACGCAGACAGTCGAGAAGGTTGTCTATGTACCCGTCGGCGCCTATCTCCTCGCTCTGCTCCCTTGTGACGCACGACCCGCCGAGCAGCACCCGCACCCGGTCGCGAAGACCCGCCTGCTCGATGGCGCTTATCGTCCGCTCCATCTGCACAAGCGACAGGTCAAGCACCCCGCTCAATATCAGCGTGTCCGGCTCGAGCGTGCGCACCGCCTCGGTGAACTCCGCCGGGGACACGTCCGCTCCGAGGTCGACAACGTCGTACCCGTTGTACTCGAGCAGCCCCGCTATCACGTTCTTGCCGAGCTCGTGGATGTCCCGGCTCACCACGCCGAGCACTACCCTGCCCCGCTCGGGCTGCCCCCCGCCGGTCCTCACCGCGCGCGCGACCGCCTCACTGTACAACGCGCCCGCCATCATGATGTCCGCGATGAAGTACTGCCCCGCACGGTACCGCCTCGTCACCTCGTCCGAACCACGCCCGATGTACAGGAAAATACCCTTCCGCTCCTCCGGCTCGGCAAGCATCCTGTCCACAAGCTCGAGAAACCTCGGCTCGTCGAGCTCCGCGACCGCACGCGCAAGCTCATCGCCAATCGCACTCATGCCCCGGTACCGGCTCCGGCGCCCCGCAGCACGATGTAGTTCTCAAGCAGGTCGACCTTGACTATCTCGCCCTCGACCACCGTCTCCTCACCGAGAAGGTCGGTAAGCGTCACCTTCTCGCCGTCGACCGCTATCCCGCCGACCTGTTCGGCGAGCTTTTTGCGCTCGCCCCCGTCCTCAAAATACACAGTTGAAAGGCACATCAGTGCTCCTCCTTTCCCTCTTCAAGCAGCTTTATCGCGCGTTCAAGGCTGTCATTGCCCTCGCCCAGCTTCGCGACGCCCTCGCGGATCAGACGCGCAGCCTCCGCCGCTCCGTCCGCCTCAAGCCCATCCGCCGCCTCCGCGAGCTCACCCGCGTGGTGACGGTTGTGGTCGAGCATGTACTTCAGCAGCGCGAGACGGCGCTCCGCTCCGGTGTGCTCATGTCCATGCTCATGTCCGTGTCCGTGGTCATGGTCGTGTCCGTGTCCGTGGTCATGCGTATGTCCTTCGTGCATATCAATTCCTCCAAACGAAACCTATGCAATATTGATAACGAATATCAATACTTCTTGTACTTGTATTTACATGTTACCACAAGCTGTTGGAATAATCAACAGCTTTCGTCATAAATATAGGTGGGTAGAGTGCCGCAATGCGGCGCATCAAAGCGAAAGCGAGGCTACATATAATTATGGAGAATATCGAGACATTGGCAAGGGGCAGCAGGGGTCACTATGTGGAGCTCGTGCAGCTCGCGCTGATACGGTCAGGGTATCTCTCGGGCAGTCCGGACGGGATATTCGGCGGGGCGACCGCGGATGCGGTGACCCATTTTCAGCGCGCGAACGGCATCCCCGCTACCGGCGAGGTCGACGAGCAGACCTGGCGACGGCTGATGCCGTATCTCGCGGGCTACTCGGTGCGCACCGTCCGTCCTGGGGACACCTACTGGAAGCTCGCCCATGAGTTCTACACCGATCCGTCCGCCATCGCGGCGGCAAACCCGGGTGTTGACCCCAACGACCTCCGTCCGGGAATGCAGATCATAATCCCGTTTGGATTCCCGGTGGTGCCGGAGAACGTGAGCTGGTCGAGCGACCTGTGCGAGATAGTCGTTGCGGGGCTCATAGCGCGCTACCCGTTTATGCGCAGCGAGATAATCGGAAACAGCGTCATCGGCTCGAACATCTACGCGCTGTCGCTCGGCGAGGGACCGCGGCGCGCGATGCTCAATGCGAGCCACCACGCAAACGAGTGGATAACCACTCCGTTCGTGCTGAAGTACGCCGAGCAGTACGCGAAGGCGCGGCTTGACGGTGGCAGCGTCGGCGGTGTGGCTGTGGGCGACCTCTGGAACCGCGTCACCCTGGACATCGTTCCGATGGTAAACCCGGACGGTGTGGATCTCGTGAGCGGCGCGCTCGACTCCGGGGTGTGGTACGACGGCGCGCGGCGCATCTCGAACGCATTCAAGCAGATACCCTTCCCCTCCGGCTGGAAGGCGAACATCCTCGGAACCGACCTCAATCTGAACTACCCCGCCGGCTGGGAGCAGGCAAAACGGATAAAGTACGCAATGGGTTACAACCGCCCCGCCCCCCGCGACTTTGTCGGCGCAGCCCCGCTCGCCGCCCCCGAGGCATTCGCGATGACCCAGTACACCGAAAAGAACTCGTTCGACCTCACCATCAGCTTTCACACCCAGGGCGAGGTGATATACTGGAAGTACCTGGACATTGTTCCGACCGGTTCGCTCGAGATAGCGCAGGCTATGTCTCAGGCGAGCGGGTACACGGTGGAGGACACCCCCGCCGAGAGCGGGTACGCGGGCTACAAAGACTGGTTCATACTCACCTACAACCGACCGGGCTACACAGTCGAGGCGGGGCGCGGCACAAGTCCGCTGCCGCTCACGCAGTTCCCTGAGATATGGCAGCGCTGTGCGGCGCTCGTGAGCGCCGCACTCGCCAAAATCTAAAAAAATGTGGAAATCCGAAAAAAGGTATTGACTATTCCCTTAGGTCACAGTGTATAGTGAGCTTGAAAATGAAGGACAACGAAGGACAGTGAGGTGACAGGACATGAAAATCAATGAGGTATGCAAGCTCACCGGGCTCACCGCAAAGACCATCCGCTTCTATGAAGCGAAGGGACTCATCTCGCCCACCAGTGACGAGCGCGACGGCAAACGCTGGCGTGACTACTCCGAGCGGGACGTGGTACTGCTCGGCGCAATCTCCGAGCTCCGCCGCGCGCTCTTCACAATAAATGATATAAAGGAGATGCTCGACCACCCGGATGAGCTTACGGCGGTGGTGTCGCGGCACGGGCGGTCGCTCGACCGGCTGCACGACCAGCTCGTCGGATTGCGGGCGGCATTTCGAAGCGGCGAGGTCGCACGCGCGGGCGACGTCCTCGAGCTTGCGGGAGCGCTGCACTCCGCCGCCGCCGAACTGCCGCTGCCCGAAATAGATATGAACCCCCACTTCCGCCACCTCGACGAGCTGGAAGCCGAACTCTCCCCCGCCCCGCGGCGCATCCGTACAAAGGTGTTCACGCGCGGCTACATCATATTCGCGGCGGTGCTGCTCGCGCTGTCGGCGGCGGCGGGGGCGCTCGCGTGGCTGTTTGGCACGGTGGAGTACGGCGGCGAGCGTCTGCGAATCGCCTCCCGCGACGCAGAAGGGCGCTACACCGTCGTCACGCTGCGCTCGGCCGAGGACGGCGAGCGCGGGGTCAACCTGTTCACCTACGACATTTGGAGCGTGGAGACGGCGCTCGAGTACGGCTACCAGATTCCGGACGACGCGGCGACGATATTGGAGGTGCGCTCGGCGGCGTTCGTGCAGTCGGGCGGGCTTGTCACGTCGTACGACCTTGTGGTGTACGGCCGGGAAGACGGCAGCGCGGTAGCGCTGATGTGGCACGACGGCGAGGAGATTGCGCGAAGCGAGAGCGAGTACGCGGAGCTCGTCGAGTTCTCGGACGCGGAGGCGGCGGGCGTGCTCGCGCTGATACGCGACGGAAACAGCATTGCAAGCCCGCGCGACGTCACACTGACCGCTCTTGTGGCAAGCGCGGTCATTCTGCTGCTGACCGCAGGCGCGCGAATGATAGTCCCGGTCTTCTCTGGCGGCGGCAACCGCACGCTCGAAATGGCGACGATGCAGGGCATAGGCGGCATTCAGGCGGGCGAGCGGAGCACCGCGTTTGAGCAGGTGAACGCCTCGCCAATGGAGAAGGGCTACGTCATTCGCGACGACCATGACGGCGAACTTTGACAACGTTTATATAAATCCCATGACACAGCGCCGCATTTCACCGCAAATTTCAGGCAATCCGACGAAAGAGCATTGAAGAATACCACGCTACGTGGTATAATAACCGCGTAGCGGTTATTATACTTTGATTTAAGCCGTTTTTCTCGTCCCTTACGGGACAACCGAAAAACATGGCACATTCATGGGTTCGGTTAGCTGAAGTTTTGACGGTCAGAACGGAGGTGCGGCACGGTGATTTGCAGGAACAGGGATTCAGGCGCGCGGCGGATGCGCGCAAAACCGATTGCGAAAGGGCTGTTTGCGGCTGCGCTCTGCGCGGCGCTGCTTAC
>CALXFK010000011.1 GCA_944387575.1 uncultured Clostridia bacterium | reverse complement strand
CTTGTGTTCGCGTATCGTCATGAGGTCTGCGAGCACCTGGCAGGGGTGGCAGTAATCGGTGAGCCCGTTTATTATCGGGATGCTTCCCATCTGCGCAAACGTCTCAACCTCTTTCTGGTCAAAAGTGCGTATCATTATGCCGTCGAGGTAGCGCGAGAGCACCCGTGCGGTGTCCTCCACCGGCTCGCCGCGCCCTATCTGGAGGCTCTTCGAGTCGAGGAAGAGCGCCGAACCGCCGAGGTCGTACATTCCGACCTCAAACGAGACCCGGGTGCGGGTCGAATTCTTCTCAAAAATCATGCCGAGCGTCTTTCCCGCGAGACGGTGATGAGTTATACCGTTTTTCTTCTCGTACTTCAACTGGTCGGCAAGGTCGAGCAGGTTGAAAATTTCCGAGCTGGACAGATCCATCAGTTTGAGCAGATGTTTCATTTCGCACACACCTCTTTAAGAATTGAAATTGCCTTTTCCAACTGTTCGTCAGTTATGCAGTACGGCGGCAGCAGACGCACCTTAGTCTTTGCGCTGAGTGCAAGCACCCCGCGCGCACGGCAATCGGTGACAACCTCCGACGCCGGACGCCCGCACTCCACTCCGAGCATCAGTCCGCGCCCGGAGACGCTCTTTATGCCGCTGCTCCCCTCGAGCGCGCCGCGTATATACTCGCCCTTGCGCTCAATCTCACGGAGCAGGTCGTCTGTGATGCGCGAGAGCACGCTTATTGCCGCCGCGCAACAGACCGGGTTCCCGCCGAAAGTTGAACCGTGCGTACCGGGAGTGTAGACGTCGGCGGTACGCTTGCCGAACAGGGTCGCACCGAGCGGCAGTCCGCCTGCGAGACCCTTTGCGGTGCTCACGATATCCGGCTCGAGACCGTGGTGCATATACGAGAACAGCTTACCGGTGCGTCCGTTTCCGGTCTGCACCTCGTCGATAACTATGAGAAGCCCGTACTTCTTGGCTGTATTGCGGATCGCGTTCACAGTCTCCTCCGGCAACTCGAGCACTCCGCCCTCGCCCTGGATAGTTTCGAACATTATCGCCGCGCAGCCGTGCTCCGCCGCAAGTTTTTCTATCGATGCGGGGTCGTTCGGGTCGGCGTACACGAAACCGGGGGTGAACGGACCGAAGTCGGTATGGAACACATCCTGTCCGGTCGCGGCAAGCGTGGTTATGGTACGACCGTGGAAACCGTTTTTAAACGTTATTATTGTCGAGTGGCTCTCGTCGCCGTACTTCTTGAACGCGTAACGGCGCGCAGCCTTTATTGCGCACTCGTTTGCCTCGGCGCCCGAGTTCGAGAAAAATACCTTCTCCATCCCGGTCCGCTCACAGAGCATCTCTGCGAGCTTCACGCACGGTTCGGTGTAGTAAAGGTTGGAGGTGTGCTGTAGCTTCGCCGCCTGAGTCGCGACCGCAGCCGCCCACTCCCCATCAGCCGCGCCAAACGTGTTTACCGCAATGCCGCTGCCGAGGTCGATATACTCCCTACCCGCGTCGTCGTACAGCAGGGCGCCCTTCCCGCTCGTTATACAGACCGGAAAGCGCGAATAAGTGTTTACGATGTACTCGCTGTCCTTCTTGATTATATCCATTTCGACCGCCCTATTCAAGCATTGTTCCGATGCCTTCATCGGTAAGAGTTTCTATGAGTATCGAGTGCGGGACGCGCCCGTCGATTATAAACACGCGCTTGACACCGCGCCGTATCGCCTCTATGCAGCACTCCACCTTCGGTATCATGCCGCCCGAGATTATCCCCTCACGCATGAGCTGTGGCGCCTCGCTGACGCCGATGCGCGAGATGAGGGTGGACGGGTCGTCCTTGTCGCGGAGGATGCCACAGATGTCGGTCATCGAGATGAGGCTCTCCGCGCCGAGCGCCGCCGCAAGCCGCGCCGCCGCGGTGTCCGCATTTATATTGTATACGCCGCCCTCGCTGTCGCAGCCGACCGTCGAGACCACCGGCATATAGCCCTTCTCAAGCAGCACCTGCACCGGCTCGACATTCACATTCGTTATCTCGCCGACGTAACCGAGCTTTTCATCGAGCTGGCGAGCCTCAAACAGATGCCCGTCCATTCCGCAGAGTCCGATTGCGCGACCGCCCTTGTTCTGAATGAGATTGACAAGGCTCTTGTTTATCTTGCCCGCGAGCACCATCTGCACGATGTCCGCAGTCTCTGCGTCGGTAACGCGCAGACCGTTGACAAACTCTGTCTTCTTGCCGACCCGCGCGAGCATCTCCGAGATCTCCGGACCGCCGCCGTGCACGAGCACCACCTTGACCCCGATGAGCGAGAGCAGCAGTATGTCGCCGATGACCGCGTTTTTCAGCTCCTCGTTTATCATCGCATTCCCGCCGTACTTGACTACTATTATCTTGTTGTAATACTTCTGTATGTACGGCAGGGCGTGAACGAGAACCTCTGCTCTCTGTGCGTTGCTTATCTGCGCATTATTCATATCCATAGCCAGGACCTCTCAATATTGTAGTGTTTCGGAGGGGTTTTCAGGTTCTGTAATCGCCGTTTATTTTGACGTAGTCATATGTGAGGTCGCAGCCCCAGGCGACCGCGCTCTCGCTTCCGCTGTTCAATCCGACGAGTATCTCTATCTCGCTTTCGGAGAGCACCTTCTTTGCGGTCTCCTCCGAGAACTCGATGCCGGCGCCCGCGCGGCATACCGCGAGCTCACCTGCCGCCGAACGGAAGTCCACGTCTATCTTGCCCACGTCGACCTGCGCGCCGCCGTAACCAATTGCACAGAGCACGCGCCCCCAGTTCGCATCCGCGCCGAACATGGCAGCCTTGAACAGGGTCGAGCAGATGACCGATTTTGCCGCGACACGTGCGGTCTGTTTGTCCGCCGCACCGCTCACATGGCACTCGAGCAGCTTTGTCGCGCCCTCGCCGTCCGCCGCTATCATGCGGCAGAGCCCGCGGGTTACCGCCGCGAGAGCCTCGCAGAATTCCTCGTAGTCCGCACCCTCCGGCTTCTCTATTCGGGCGTTGCCAGCAAGACCGTTGGCGAGAATCACGCACATGTCGTTTGTGGAGGTGTCTCCGTCCACCGACACCATATTAAATGAATCGCGCACATCGGTCGACAGCGCGCACTGCAGAGCCTCCGGCGATATAGCGGCGTCGGTCGTCACAAACACAAGCATAGTCGCCATATTCGGGTGTATCATTCCCGACCCCTTTGCCATGCCGCCGATTCTGCACTCCACGCCGCCGGCGCTGAACTTGACCGCCACCTGCTTGAGCTTGGTATCGGTTGTCATTATGGCTTCGGCTGCCGCCTTGTCGCCGTCGGCGGAAATACCGCCCGCAAGTTCGCCCATCCCCTCCGCAATCGGAGTGATGTCGAGCGGCTGACCGATGACACCGGTGGACGCGACCACGACGTCGGACGCGGATATTCCGGTGTGCTTCTCGACAAGCCCGCACATCTGCTCCGCGATCTCGATCCCGTTTGCGTTGCACGTGTTCGCGTTTCCACTGTTGCAGATTATAGCACGTGCGATTCCGTTCTCAATGTTTTTCTTTGTGACCGTGAGCGGAGCGCCCTTGACAAGGTTCTGCGTATACACCGCAGCCGCGCTTGCTGGGACCTCGCTTACAACAAGCGCGATATCCCTCTTGGAGCGGTTGCGGCGGATGCCGCAGTGCGTCCCGTTAGCTTTAAACCCCTTTGCCGAACAGATTCCTCCGTCGATTGCTGTAATCATAATATCCCCCTTCAAAGTTCAAGACCGGTTTCCGGCGGAAGTCCAAAAACGATATTCATGCACTCGACCGCAGCGCCGGATGCGCCCTTGCCGAGATTGTCAAACCTTGAAACGAGCAGTATCCGCTCGTCGTTGCCGGTGACCGTGACCGCCATGCGGTCCTTCCGGCTGAGGTATGCCGCCGACATGAATCCGTCCTCGTCCTCGTCGGTGTAGTAGACAAGACCGGAACTGTATCGCCTGCGGTACACTTCTTTCAGCGCCTCGATGCCCGCTCCGTCCGCGAGCATGTCGCTGAACAGCGCTACCGTGACCTCCATCCCACTGTAAAACGGAGCCACTATAGGGCAGAACACCGGCGCATTTTCAAGCCCGCACACCGCCTTCATCTCCGGAAGGTGCTTATGCTTCTGCGTAAGACCGTACTGTCGGGGAGCGCCGAGCAG
The DNA here is from genome assembly GCA_944387575.1 of uncultured Clostridia bacterium. GTDB lineage: Bacteria > Bacillota > Clostridia > Oscillospirales > JAAYOS01 > CALXFK01. The sequence goes on along the minus strand of CALXFK010000011.1, from coordinate 10,579 downwards.
CTCGGAAACCTCATCCGCCTCATATTCAGCTATCATCTTCTTGCCGCCGCCGCTGTACCCGGTAAGCGAGTGGCAGACGAGTTTTGCGTCCTTTGATATAAGACCCTCGTCAACAAGCGGTCGTACAAGCGCCACAAACCCGCTCGCATGACAGCCCGGAACGGCTATGCGCTTCGAGTTCTTCACCGCCTCATACTGCGCGTCGCTCAGCTCAGGAAAACCATAGACCCAGCCCTCGCTTGTGCGGTGAGCAGTGGACGTGTCAAAAATCACGACGTTCGGATCCTCGACCATCGACACCGCCTCGCGTGCAGCATCGTCCGGCAGACACAGAAACGCCGCGTCGCAACTGTTCAGCGCCTCGCGCCTTGCCTCCGTATCCTTTCGAAGCTCCTCGCTCAGACGTATAAGCTCAATGTCCTTCCGTCCTTCAAGCCGCTCGAATATGCGAAGCCCGGTCGTCCCCGCGCTTCCGTCTACAAAGACCTTTGCCATGCCGTTCCCTCCAGTGGGTGAAATGTATATCATGAATATATATCCATTATTTTTGTATTATTATACAGCAGCACACGCTGCAATTCAATAGAGCACCGGAGAAATAATGAATAAATATTTATATCGGTGCCGAACTGAGGTTGGGTATTACGCATAAGCGAAACTGGTACGCGAACCGCGATATGGGCATAGTATGGTGTGACACGCCCAATACGCTAAGAAACGGAGTGCAATGCATGACAAACACATACAGTTTTTTTCTTGGAGCGAATTCCCCGCGCGGGTTTTATTCATGCTATGCAAGCCTGATTGACCTTGAGAGCGCCGCCGAAGTGCTTGTAATAAAAGCACCGCCCGGCGGTGGGAAAAGCGGGTTTATGCGCCGGGTCGCCTCAAAACTGATCGAGGCGGGCGCGGAGGTAGAATATATATACTGTTCATCCGACCCCGGTTCGCTTGACGGAGTCGTGTTCCCCGAAATAGGAGTCGCGATAGTGGACGGGACGTCGCCGCACGTGGTTGAGCCGAGCTACCCGTATGCCGTGGACCGTTACCTGAACTTAGGCGCGTACGTAGACCACCGATCACTTGAGCGACTGAGCGGAGAGGTACGCCGGGCCATCACTGCGTACCGTGAGCCGTATGAGGATGCGTACCGCTGTCTGCGTGCGGCAGCATACGCCGCAGAGAGCGCCGACCAGCTCTTATGGAGCGAGGACGCCGAAGCCCACGCGCTGAAGCGTGCAGCAGGGATAGCGAAGCGTGAATTCCGGCGCAGAGGCGGGACACGTGGTAAGGAAAAGCTCAGGTTTTTGAGCGGATTTACCCCGCAGGGGTACTATGTACATAAAAAAACTCCTGCCGCCCTATGCGACAGAATATACGAAATCGACGATGACTGTGGTATTGCCCACGCGATGCTCGCATATCTGCGCGGCGCGGCGCTTGATGCAGGTCTGGACGTCATAAGCTGCTTTGACCCTCTTGCGCCGGAGAAGCTAGCCCATCTGTTCATTCCGGAAGAGCGGCTCGGATTTGTAAGAGGTCAGTTCGGTGAACCTTTCCGTCGTGTGCGGCTGAGCGCCTATGCCGACCCTGAGCAGCGGGCGTCCTGCCGTGGACGGGTGCGACTGCTTCGAAAAATGTCATCCGAACTCATAGACGACGCATGCGCATACTTCGCAGAGGCAAAACGCCGCCACGACCTGCTCGAGGAGATATACAACCCGTACGTCGACTTTGAGTCGCTTTACGCGTTTGCCGAACAGACCGCCGCTGAAATCGCGGACCGGCTCAATCGGTGACCTCCACTCCTTCCGGAAGCTCGAAATAGCTGTCGCTCACCCCGTCCTCTGAAATCAATGCAATATCGGTACGGCGTGTGAGCGCACCTTCTATCGACTGTTCCATGCGGCAGAGGAGACCGCTTTCCAGGTCTACGTACCAGTCTAAAATCGAGTTGCCATCACTGGTCTGTACCCAGAGGCAGGATCGTCCCGCGAGCACCGTAGACCCGCACGCCAATATATCGGCGCCTTCACCGGCGCCGATATTTTCATATGTCGGAACTCCGGCAGCAGAATCGGCGTTAAACGCCGCAGTGGAACCGCGATAACAGCGCTCCTCCTCACCCTTCTGCCAGATATACGTGTAATCGTCATAAACGAGCGAAACCTGCGTCCCACCGTTCTGCGTGCACTCCACCCGAATCACGCCATCCTTCGTCCATATCGAACGGCGAGAAAGGCTGCTTCCCCCGTCCCAGTAGAGGTAGATATAGACCTCCGCCGAATACTCAGATGGGCGCTCGAGCGACGCAATGAGGTCGAGCACATTCGCATCGGTTATCTCAACGCTTGCGGGCGCATCTTCTCCGAGCAGAAGTTCGAGGTCGGAATCGGCACCGCCCGCATCCTGCTCATCCGGAAGTTCTATGTGCGGCATTTTCTGCTCTGCCACACGGATACCCACAAAGCTCATGAGCACCGCAAACAACACTGCAAACACCGCAAGCATTGAAATGACGTAAGTTTTCTTCATTTTTCCTCCCCGGAAGGGGGCTCCTCCGCGCCGTTATCGCCATTATCGTCGTCACTGACATCACTGACGATGCCGCGTCCGGAAGAACGTCCGCCGCTTCTCGGCAGAATAAAGAGTTTTGCACATATACTCGCCACCACTATGAGCGCGAGCAGCAGCAATATTGCGCGGATCTCGCCGGACGCGGTGAGCACCACCGCAGTAACACCGAGGATGCCGCTCATCGTGTACATTATCGCGACCGCCTGCTTCTGGTTGAAACCCATGTCGATGAGCCGGTGATGGACATGCCCTCTATCCGGTGACATCGGGTTCTGCCCCTTCAGCAGCCGGCGCACCACAGCGAAGACCTCGTCGAATATCGGCAGCGCGAGTATCATGAACGGCACCGCAAAACTGATAAGCGCATAGAACTTGAAAAGTCCCTGTACCGACAGGCAGGCGAGCACGAATCCTATTGCCGTCGCGCCGACGTCGCCCATGAATATTTTAGCGGGATTGAGATTGTACGGCATGAATCCTATGCACGCGCCCGCGAGCGCTGCCGAAACGACCGCAATATTTGGGCTGAACAGCATGACCGCGATTATCAGCATCGAGACCGCCGAAATCGATGACACGCCGACTGCGAGCCCGTCCAACCCGTCTATGAAATTTACCGAGTTTGTAATGGCGACTATCCAGACAACCGTGACCGGGATAGCCCAGTTACCGAGTGAAAAGTACGGGTTTGAGCTGAGAAAGTTCGGATTTGTTATAACATCTATGCGGACTCCGCTGAAAACCGGAATGAGCGCCGCACATATCTGAACAGCGAATTTCAGCAACGCGGGCAGCGGCGTTATATCGTCTATCAGCCCGAGCACCATTATTATCACGACACCGAACAGTATGCCGCGCATCTGCGTATCTATCTCCGCGAACAGGAGCACGCTTGCCATGAATCCGAGGAAGATGGCAAGCCCGCCTATTCTTGGTATCGGCTCCTTGTGCATACGGCGGTTGTCCCGCTTCGGGTCGTCGATCGCCCCTATACGGAACGCGAACATCCGCACAAGCGGAGTGGACGCAAAAGAGAGCGCAAAAGCAACGCAGAGCGCCGCGACAACAATTATTATCAACCTAATTCCGTCGTTCATCTGTCCGTTATTTCCCGACAAATCCTATCTTTCCGCGCACGAGATTAAGGGTGTCCTCCGCGATCTCGGCTGCGCGCCGCGCCCCATCGCGGTATACTTCTGCGAGCTGCGACCGGTCGGAAAGCAGGCGCTCGCTCTCTTCGCGGATAGGACGGAGCGTCTCGATGACCGCCTCCGCCACCGCAGGCTTGAACACGCCATAGCCCTTGCCCTCGAACTCGGCGGTTATCTCGTCAAACGAACGACCAGTGACCGATGAGTAGATGGTCATGAGGTTCGAAATACCGGGCTGCTCGTCCGGGTCGAAGCGTACACAGCCAAGACTGTCGGTCTTCGCGCGCTTGAACTTCTTCATTATTGCATCAGGGCTATCCATTATATACACGCTGCCCTGCGGGTCCTCGTCCGACTTTGACATCTTGCTTGTCGGGTCGGTAAGGCTACGAATGCGCGCACCGACCTTCGGGATAAACGGCTCGGGGAGCTTGAACACGTCCCCGTACACCCCGTTGAACCGCACCGCGATGTTGCGTGCGAGCTCAACGTGCTGCTTCTGATCCTCGCCCACCGGGACAAGGTCGCTCTGGTAGAGCAGGATATCCGCCGCCATGAGCACCGGATATGTAAATATTCCAGCGTTCAGGTTGTCTGAGTGTTTGCGCGACATGTCCTTGAACTGCGTCATGCGGTTCAGCTCACCCATCATGCTGTAACACCCGAGTATCCATGAGAGCTCTGCATGCTGAGCAACGTGGCTCTGGATATACACTATATTCTTCTTCGGGTCTAGACCGCTCGCGATATACTGTGCGAGCTGCTCGAGCGTGCGCCGGTGAAGGACCTCCGGGTCGTTCCTGATGGTTATAGCGTGCATATCTACTATGCAGTAGAGACAGTCGTAGTCGTTCTGAAGCTCGACCCAGTTCTTTATGGCACCGATATAACTGCCAAGGGTCAGATCCCCCGTCGGTTTTATACCGCTGAATATTCTCTTGTCCGCCATTAACTTACCCCCAAAACAGATTCTATACGCGTTACGCCTATACGTCGCTAAGTCTCAGAGTTTGACGTATTCGTTTATGGCATTTGCTAGTATCTCGCAGCCCTTGACTATCTGCTCGTCGCTTGGAAGCGAGAAGTTGAGCCGCACTCCGTTAGACACGGCGTTCTCGTCGACGCAGAATGCGTTTCCGGGTACGCACGTGAGCTTCTGCTGCTTAACTATACGGCAGAGCTCCAGACCGTCGTATCCCTCCGGCATACGCAGCCACACGAACAGACCGCCGTCCGGGTTGGTCCATACCGCCTTGCCTCTCTCTATCTTCTGCTCGAGAAGCGAAAGCATCAGGTCGCGGCGGTGGCGGTACAGCTCACAGCAGCTCTCGATATGTTTGTCGAACCCGCCGCCGGTTATCAGGCGCTCGACGAGCATCTGGAAGAACAGGTTCGTATGAACGTCGCTCACCTGCTTTGCGACCGTCATCTTCGCGAGAACATCCTTGTGTCCACAGACATACCCTATGCGGATCCCGGGCGCGACAACCTTGGAATACGACCCGCAGAATATTACCCGCCCGGTATCGTCCATACTTTTTATGGTGGGCACGCTCTCTCCGCTGTACCTGAGCTCGAAGTAGGGGCTGTCCTCTATTATCATGACATCGTACTTCTCGGCAAGCTCGAGCATCTTTTTCCGGCGCTCAAGCGAGAGAGTGCTCCCGCCCGGGTTCTGGAAGGTCGGGATGGTGTATATGAGGCGCGCCTCGGGGTGCGCGATGAGCTGCTGCTCGAGAAGGTCCATGCGCATACCGTTCTCGTCGCAGGCAACGCCCGCGAGCTTGAGGTTCTGCGCGCGGAAAGAGTTGAGCGCGCCGATGAAGCTCGGTTCCTCGCATATGACCGTCTCGCCCTCGTTTGCGAGGACCTTCGCGGCAAGCTCTATTCCCTGCTGACCGCCCGAAACTATTATGACATCGTCGAAATCGCGACCGATGTTGTGCTTGTTTGCAATGCGCTCGGCGGTCGCACGGCGGAGCGGGGTGTAACCCTCGGTCACTCCGTACTGGAAAGCGAATCCCGCTTCGTTTTTGAATATCTCGGAAGCGATATTCGCCATTTCATCAGTCGGGAAGGTCTCGGGCGACGGATTGCCGGCGGCGAAGCTCACCGCTTCCGGGTCCGGATCAGCCTTGAGTATCTCGCGTATTACAGACGGCTTTAGCGTAGCTATTCTCTCCGAAAATCTGAATTCCATCAGAATCGTACCTCCGCATATAATTTGCTCCAGTTTAAACTTCATTGTAGCACATCCCTGCGCGAATGGCAATTGAATGATGTGAAATATATTTCAAAAACGCAGGGCATACTATACCATATTTCTATCAATTTATAACAGCACAGCCCTTCCGGAGTGTGTCACGGGGTCTCCCCTTGCTGCTCCGGAAGGGCGGGAGGGGAATTTATGGTCCTGAAGATCTCACGAAGAACTGCTGTGCGCGCGGTCTGCTTTTCGACAGCAGCACTGCTCACGCTTGGCGGGTTTGCAGTAAGGTACCGAATGCAGAGCGAGGCACAGCGGCTTGCGATGAGCGCCGGGTGGAGCCATGCCTTTGGCGAGCTTGCCACCAGCCTAAACAGTATAGACATTGCGCTGCGAAAAGGGGTCGTCGCCACCGGTCCGATGCTCGCCACACTCACAAACGAGATAAGTCGCGACACCGCGCTTGCACTCGGAGCTATTTCGTCTCTTCCGTATTCGGGCAGGGAGTTTGAGAATACCTCAAACTTTCTATCGCGTCTTGGCGACTACGCCGCATATCTCTCACGGGTGGAGGCTGCGGGTGTCGGCATCTCGGAGGAGGAGCGCGCAAACCTCGGCACTCTCAGCGAGTGCGCCACCGACCTCAACCAACAGATAGCCGAGCTGTACAGCGGCGTCGCAGAGGGGTCGCTCACCGTAGGCACAGCGCTCGATTTCGAAAGCATAGGCAGCAGCGTGGACGTTATCGGCGACGCGATAAGCGAGATCGAGCTCGAATTTCCCGAGTACCCCGGTCTGATATACGACGGACCGTTCTCCGAGCACATCTCTTCCGCCACCCCGAAGCTCACCGAGGGTGCGCAGGAGCTGAGCGCAGAGGAGGCGGCAGAGCGCGCAGCGGCGATTTTCGGTCTTGATCCTGCCCTTCTGACCCTCACCGGCGAGGGCGGCGGGTCGCTGCCTGTCTACTGTTTCATGTACAGCGGCGAGGGCGGCGACATTTATATCGACGCCTCGCGCATGGGCGGTTACGTTGTGGATATGATGTGGTCGCGCGAAAGCGACGGCGAAAACAAGCTCAGTATAGACGAGTGCCTCAACGCCGCCCGCAGCTTTATCGAGTCTGCAACCGGCAAAACCATGAAGGAGAGCTACCACATCGCGGAAAGCGGCATTCTGACCGTCAACTTCGCATTCATGCAGGACGACGTCATCATATACCCCGACCTCGTGAAGGTCTCGGTGTCGATGTACGACGGCGCGATAGTCGGAATGGAGGCGCGCGGGTTTGTGATGAACCACTGTCAGCGCGAATTGCCCACCCCTGCGGTGAGCGCCGAGGAGGCACGCGCCGCACTTGGAGATTCTCTTGACGTGCAGTCGGTGCGACTCGCGGTCATCCCGTCGTCCGGAAAGTATGAGAGGCTCTGCTACGAGTTCCTCTGCCGTACCGGCGAGAGCAACATGCTTGTATACGTCAACGCGCAGACCGGTTCGGAGGAGCAGATACTCATCCTTGTCGAGGACGAGAACGGAACGCTCACCATCTGAAACCGAAATCGATATTTATGCATCCACGCATATCCCGCCCCTACTGCGGAAAAACTTATTCTGCAAGGAAAAACCGGAGGTAGGGATATGCAGAGTAAAGTCGAGATATGCGGTGTAAACACATCGAAGCTCAGGGTGCTGAAGGCGGCGGAGACCGACGAGCTTCTCAAGCGCGCAAAAGCCGGGGACCTTGCCGCGCGAGAGGAGCTCATCTCCGGAAACCTGCGCCTTGTGCTGTCGGTCATCCAGAAGTTCACCGGGCGCGGTGAGAACGTGGACGACCTCTTCCAGGTGGGATGCGTGGGGCTTATAAAGGCGATCGACAACTTCGACATCTCGCTCGGTGTGAGGTTCTCGACCTACGGCGTCCCAATGATAATCGGGGAGATACGCCGTTACCTGCGTGACAACTCTTCCATTCGCGTCAGCCGCTCCATGCGGGACACCGCGTATAAGGTCCTCCAGGCGAAAGAGCATCTCACATCCGAGACACAACGTGAACCCACCCTCGACGAGATAGCAAAATACCTCGGCGTGCCGCGGGAGGACGTTGTGCTCGCGCTCGACGCGATCTCCGACCCGATCTCGCTCTATGACCCGGTGTACACCGACGGCGGAGACGCCATCTGCATAATGGACCAGGTGCGGGACACTAAGAACACCGACGAGAACTGGACCGAACACATCGCACTCTCGGAGGCGCTCGGGAAACTCGGCGAACGCGAACGAACTATCCTCGGTATGCGCTTCTTCGATGGCAGGACGCAGATGGAGGTAGCAAACGAAATAGGTATCTCACAGGCGCAGGTGTCACGACTCGAAAAAAACGCAATAAATCAGATACGGAAATGGCTCTGACAAAAAACGACCGGCAAAGTTTATAAAACGATAAGGGGGGCATCGAGCCCCCTTATCGTTTGCCTGACCGTTTTACCACGCAGTTTCCTACGAGTTTTATACAGTGCAATGACCGGCAAACAGGAGTTTGCCGGTCATGTCTTATTTGGAGCCGTTCCGTGTGTCTGCAATAGCCGAGTTTATCTCTGCGCCCAGCAGTATCACAAAGCTGATGAGCAGCAACCATACCGCAAGACCGATAAACGCGCCGACGCCTCCGTACAGCACCGAGTAATCGGTAAAAAAGCGAATGTATAATTCGTAGAGCCGGCTTATCAGCACCCACCCCACTGCGGCAAAAACTGCCCCAGGCCAGAGCTGGCGCAGCCGGAGCGAAAACCCTGGCGAAGAACAGTATATTCCTAGCAAAAAGAACACGAGCAATAGGAACGTGAACACATACCGCGCTATCGAGAACACCTCGTCCCCGAGCTCTACATATTTCTGCGCCCATTTCAGGATGTTCTGCCCGAACACCCAAACTATCAGGCTCAGCACAAGCGTGACAAGGAACGCCACCGTCACAAACATTGCAGTGGCTCTGCCGCGCAGGTATTTTGGGTTCCTGCCGATGTGCGAAAGGCATATTCCCTTCATAAGCGCCCATATTCCGGCTGACGCCGACCAAAGCGAGAGAGCAAGGGTTATCACCGTGAATGTCGTGGATACCCTTCCGGACTCTATGACCCCCACTATCACCTCCGCGACCGACGCCGGAAATATCCCACGCAGGAATTCGCTATCCATCGTGATGTCCAGCCTCGATAGCACCGAGACCACCGTCATCACGAGCGGGAACAGTGAGAGCAGCAGGAAAAAAGCCGTCTGCGCAGCTATTCCCACGATGTTGTCGGCAAATGTGTTCTTTATGAACCCGTAAACCACCACGAATATGCGGTTTCGCATCAGCCGCTCATTCAGCTTCTTCAGTTTTTCAACTCCGTCCCTGTGCGTTTCGCAGCAACTCCCTCAAATCGTCATCGCTGAAAGTATATACACTATCGCAGAAGCGGCAGGTGACCTCCGCTCCCTTTCCGTCCTCTATCATCTCGCTGAGCGCCTGCTCACCAGTGCTTATCAGCGCCCGCTCTACCCGTTCCCGCGAGCAGCTGCACTCGTATGCCGCCATGTACTCGTCCACCGTCCGCATACCGAATCCATCGAGTATGCGTAGAAGCATTCCCTCTGGCGAAAGTCCCGCAGACAGCATGTCGGTCACCGTCCCGGCGCCGTACACCGCACGCTCGAGCTGCTCCGCAGTGTCCGCGTCATAGCCCGGCATCAGCTGTATAATGTATGCGCCCGCAGCCGCGATATGCCCGCCCGGCTGCACCAGTACCCCGGCAGCGACCACCGACGGTACCTGCTCACTTTCTGCGTAATACGCCGCGACGTCCTCCGCAACCTCGCCACCGGCAAGCGCTACCGAGCCGACATACGGGTCGTGCATCCGCAGGTCTTTTATAACCGTGAGCCTTCCGTTGTGCCCTATAAAAGCACCGACATCCAGTTTCCCGTTCGTCTTTCGCGGAACGTCCGCCTCCGGGTTCTGCACGCACCCGCGCACCGCCCCGTTCGCCTCGGACACCGCGATGAGCGTACCTCCCACGCCGTCCCCCGAAAACTGGAGCGTTACCGAGCCGCCCTCGGTCTTTATCGACCCTCCGATCAGCGACGCTATCGCAAGCGCGCGCCCAAGCGCCGCCGACGCGGTCGCGGAGGTCCCGTGTATCTCGTGGGCGCGCTCCACAATGTCCCGCGCGTCTATCGCGCACGCCTGCACAAATCCGTCCTTTGACAGCATTCTTACCGTTTTACCCATAAATTACTCCTCCCGCGTTCACATACGCCGCGCCACGAAGAAGATCCGCTGCTCGTCCGCACCCGGCTGCGCGTCGCTGCGGTCCCCGAATACTTCGATATCCCCGAACCCATGACGCTCAAGCCGCCCGCGTATCCAGTCCGGCTCCCAGGCGCGCTCGCAGAAGCTCTCGGTGCGCCGTTCCCACAGTTTTCCACGCCGCGTAAACACATCAATGCAGAACTCGTACACGCCGTCCTCTCCAGTGTCCGCGACGCTCCATGCGCAGAATATCCCCTCGCGCTCCGCCTCCGCAGGACAGGCGTGCCCGTCTAGTGCCCTGAGCTTGCAGGTGGGGTGTATATCGAACACCAGGAACCCACCCGGCTCGATGAA
>CALXFK010000010.1 GCA_944387575.1 uncultured Clostridia bacterium | reverse complement strand
TGTCGAACAGGCGGTGAACCGCGTCCTGCTGGTCCTCGTCGATGAGGGCGGTGGCGGCGTCCTCGAAGTCGATAAACGAGATGAGGCGCTCGAAAAGCCCGTTGAGAATCCAGAGCGAGACCGGGCGACCGGCGTCGGTGAGCGGCTTTGCGTTTTCGGCGCTCGCAGCCCAGTCGATCTTCGAGAAATCGGGGAAGGTCACATAGTCCTCCCAGTGCTCGATGTCGCCGACGTACGGCTTGCCGGGGCGGACCATCGACCCGCCGACCTGCTCGACGTACTCCCACTCGATGCCGAAGATGTCCTTGCCTCCGGCTTCGCCCGGCTTGAGTGTATCGGTATCCATTATAAGACCGCGCGCGACGTTGTCCGGCATGGCTTTCGGCGCGAACATGGCTATCTCGCCGGTGTCGGGAATCCAAACGGGGGTCTTGCGCGCGAAGAGAAGGTCAAAATTGTCGCGTATGCTTATCGGGGTGTCATACTTGGGAAAGGGCGGGAACGCGGGGATCGGGGGTGGATACGAACCAATTACTTTCAATTCGTCAGCTGAATACTTTGGGATGGACATTTAGATTCCTCCTATTTTTATTGCTGCAGTTATTTTAACAAAAACTTGCTCAACATTCAACAGATTATTATAAAAAATGTGTAATTCACGGCGGCAGGAGAAAACGATCATCCTGCCGCCGTAATAACTATCTAAGAAACGGTTTAAACTGCTCAATTCCGTACTCCAGCCGGTCGAGCAGCGACTGCGCGATTTTGAGTGACTCTGCTCCAACGCGCGATTTTGCGCACGAATTGAGCTCTCCGCGCAGCTCGGTCACTCCCATTGTAGCGCCCTGTATGAACATCTCTGCGAGATGGCTGGACGAGGAATCGACCGCGGTGTTTATGCGTATGCCTGCGCCGGACATCAGTCTTGTCATGTCACCGGGTTCATCCGGCTTTTCGTGTATTCGTGAAAACTGCCCCAGCGCAGCCGCCTCTATCGCGCGGTACGCCTTTAGCTCCTCGGTGAGTGCCGCAGACAATTTACTGTCATGCGACGCTTTTATAAGATGTTCTGCCGCTCCTGCACCCATCTGCACCGTGCGGTATACCTCGTCGAGCAGCTTCACTTCCGGTCGGCTTGCAAGCTTTTCCGACATGATCGTCACCTCCGATTTCCTTAGTGCGGCAAACTGCCGCGCCAGACTTAGTTTTTCACCGGGGTGCGTCTAAATTCGCGGAACAAAACGGAATAAAAACTGTCTAACATTGTAAGCAAACATATATTGACTGGCGACCGAAAACGGTGGAAAGGGTGATAAAAATGAAAAAAATCACATGTGTAGTCCTTTTTATCCTGCTGGCGGCGGGTCTTTTTGCGGGGTGCTCGGCAGCGGGACGCGATGCAGTAACCAATGCGGCGAGCGCTGAGATTGCGATGGACTACGGCGTCTCGGTGGGGGCTCCACAGATAAGTGAAAATGCATCGTTCATGAGTGATGCCGATGTCACCGGTGACACCAGTAGCGGCGCGGGCGTGTCCGGACAGGTCGGAAATACTGCGCAGCTTGTAGCGGACAGCCAGCGCAAGCTGATATGGTGGGGCAGTATGCAGCTTGAAACTCTCGAATATGACGAGAGCGAGGCGGCGCTACTCGCGCTTGTGGAGGAGTGCGGCGGTTATACCGAGAGCTCGCAGCGGTATGGAGGAGACGTTGACCTGAGCAGCGGAGTGCGCGGTATGCGCAGTGGAGAATTCACCGTCAGGGTGCCGGCAGAAAAATTTGATTATTTCATGGGCGAGGGCGGCAGCATTGCGACTGTGATTTCGAGTTATACCGGCTCGGAGGAGGTCACTGACAGCTATTTCGATACCGAGGCGAGGCTTGATGTGCTGCTTGTAAAGGAGGAGCGTTTGCTCGAGATGCTTGAGAAGGGTGAAGACATCCAATATCTTTTGGAGGTTGAGAATGAACTTGCGAACACCCGCTATGAGATCGAACTGCTCACGAGCACGCTGCGCAGATATGACGGTCTTATAGCATACTCGACAGTCGAGGTCACGCTGCGCGAGGTCAGGCGTGCCACAGAGCTTTCGGACCCGGAACCGACAGATACATGGGGGCGGATAAGCGCGCGATTCACCGGGAGCCTCAAGGCGATAGGTGATGTGGCGGTTGAGGCATTTGTATTTGCGGTTGGATATTCCCCGGTGTTCATTGGAATTGCAGCAGTGGCTGTGGTACTTGTGGTTGCGGTGCAGATCCCGGTGCGGCGGAACCGGCGCCGCATCAGCGAAGCAATGAACAGTAAGAGTACAGAAAACGACAAAAATGAGGAAAATTCCGGCAAGTAACGCGAGTTTATAAATTATTTAGTAAAAATATATCGGCGGTGGCTTTTCAAGCTGCCGCCGATGTGCTATATTCGTGTATATAGTAAAAGTAAAGGTCATTTTCGTGTGGATGTGCACGGAGGTGCTTCAAGGAGGAAATTATGGCGTCAAACTATGGCGTGTGTTTGTGCAACGACTCATTTCCGCCGGTGATAGACGGAGTTGCAAATGCGGTCGTGAACTATGCCCGCATAATAACTGAAAAATATACGCGCGCGGTCGTTGCTACTCCGGAGTACCCGGATGTGGAGGACAAGTATCCGTTTACTGTTGTGCGCTACCCCAGTTTTGATACGACTGCGGCATTCGGGTACCGTACCGGAAATCCGTTTGCGCCGAGGCAGCTTCTTGAGCTGTCTGAGCTGAACTATCAGATAGTGCACAGCCACTGCCCTATAGTCAGCACACTGCTTGCGCGCGCACTGCGCGAGCAGAAGGGCGTGCCGGTTGTATTTACATACCATACGAAGTTTGACGTGGATGTGGCGAACGCGGTTCGTTCGGGTTTTCTCCAGAGCGTTGCGATAAAGTCGATAGTGGAGAACATATCGGCGTGCGATGAGGTGTGGGTGGTGTCGGATGGCGCGGGGGAAAACCTCCGCAAACTGGGGTATGAGGGCGACTACCGCGTGATGCACAACGGCGTAGACCTGCCGCGGGGACAAGTGAGCCGAGAGGAGAGCGACGCAATAGGAGCGGAATACGGCATATCTCCGGATGAGACTGTGTTCCTGTTTATGGGTCGCATGATGTGGTACAAGGGTCTGCGGTTCCTGCTTGATGGGGTCGCGCGTGCCCGAAGCGCGGGTGCAAACTTCCGAATGGTGTTCGTCGGCGGCGGTGGGGACTACGAGGAGGTAAAGTCTGCGTCAGATGAGCTCGGTCTCGGGGACTGCTGTGTGTTTACCGGAGTTGAGAGTGACCGCGAGCGGGTGCGGCGGTGGTTCTGCCGCGCGGACATGTTCCTGTTTCCTTCAACTTTTGACACAAATGGACTTGTGGTGCGCGAGGCGGCGGCATGTTCGCTTGCAAGCGCGCTGATACGTGGAAGCTGTGCAGCGGAGGGTGTGACCGACGGAGTAAATGGTGTGCTTATCGATGAAACTGCGGAGGCGATAGCCAAGCTTATAGAGCGTGTGTGCAGGGAGGGGTTGGAGCGATACCGGACGATAGGCGAAAACGCCTCACGCGACCTCTACATATCCTGGGAGAGCGCAGTTTCGAGTGCATACTCGGAGTACGGTCGCGTAATAGATGAGTTCAACCGGGGAAGCAGAAAGCCGGAAAAACCGTTTGCGGAGGTCGCGTATAAAACCGTTTCGCAGATAGTGGACGGGATGGAGCGCTACCGAAATGCACGGCTTGCCAAATTGCAGCGCCGTGTTGAGAGACAGATCCGGGCTTACGAGAAAGAGAGCCAGCGTTCGGAGACATAGTTTATAGTAATAGTAAACCGGGCTTTACGGTGAGACCGCGAAGCCCGGTTTTGGATTCTACAAATGTCACTCTATGTGGACGTGGTTCAGGATGTGATCCTCGCAGTAGCAGGGATATCCGCGGCAGATGGAGCAGTATCTGAACTCGAGCTCGGGGTGATCTGCGTCGGTACGCCCGCAGACTACGCAGCGGTGCTTGTAGCCGCGAGCCGCTTGCTTCCGCTCGATCTCGCGCGTCTTTTTACGGAAATCAATTCGGTTGCGGTTTTCAAAGCGGCTTCTGCGGAAGTATCTGACAAAGTCGGAGGCAAAATAGCAGAAGAAGTTCAGTATAGCGACTATCGGCAGAAGGTTCGCCGGAAACCGACCGAAAATGACATTTGCAAGCAGATATATCGCGTCGAGAAGCGCCACCCATTTCATCTTCACCGGAATGATGAAGTACAGTCTAAGCTGCGCATCGGGGTAGAGCGCGGCAAATGCGAGGAAGAGCGACATGTTGAGCCAGTGCGTGTTTGCGATGATGAGGACCGCGTCCCCGTACCAGATGCTCATGAGGAAGCAGTATGCGATTATCATCAAAAGCCCGCTCAGGTAGTAGACGGTGAACTTCATGCGACCCCATTCCCGTTCGAGATTGGTGCCGATGGAGTAATAGAACAGGCAGGCGAGGAGCATGTTCAGTACGTTGCCGAACTGTGGTACGATCGCAAACGTGACAAGCCTCCACACCTCTCCGTGAAGTATGCGAGAGGGGATGAAGGTGAGCCATCTTGCTACGAATTCACCGCCCGCAGCGGTATTTTGGAGGATAAAGACGAGCGCCTGCCCTGCCACGATGTAGAGTATAAGATTCTTGATGCCCTTCGAGTCGTTGCGGGCACACCAGCGGTCAAATTTGTTCATGGTCACCTCGAATGAAAAGATTCACAGGAATTGTACCGCATTTGAACGGAATTGTCCATACCTTGACAGGTTGCGGGACGAATGTTAGAATCAGTTAACTATAACTTGCGGAAGGAGACGCGGACGTGAATATAAATACTACGCCGCCGGAGCGGAATCCGGAAAATACAATTGGTGCGGCGTTTATACAGTTTAAGAAAAAATTTGCGGTGGTGCTGTTTCTCGGGCTTCTTTTCTGGAGTGCACCGCAGATGCTGCTCGTGTTTTTGGATAACCTCCCCGGCGCACTGCGGATAGATCTGTCCGGGTACATGGCACAGTTCATGGGTGAGCTCGACGAAGAGACTGTTGCGCTTTTGAAGCAATACGGGGAGCTCGGTGTGTTCTCGATCTCCCCATACTATATTGCGGCGTCGGTGCTGATGTCGCTTGCAATAACTCCGCTGTTTTACGGATGCTGCGCCCGCCTTGCGTTTAATGGGTACTACGGCGTTGAGGAGGACACTGCTGCACTGCTCTCCGCGACTTCTCGACGGTACTTAAAGATAATCGGCGCGAATATCTGTTCAGTTATAGCGTCGCTGCTGATATGTCTGGTGGCGGCTATACCGATAGTGGCGGCGGTGGTTGTTATGGCGCTTGGTGGTGGACTGATGGGGCTGCCGCTGTTGTTTGCGGGGCTGTTCGCCTGCCTTGTTGCAGGACTTATAGTGTCCGCGCTGCAGCTCATGTCGATAGCCACGGCGCAGGACGAGGGTGTCGGAGGATTCCGCGCGGTCCTGCGTACCGTCCGTATGCTGAGAGTACGGTTCCTGAAGAATATATTTGCGATATTTATTGCCAATATGGCGGCAAGTTATATCACTTCTGCGGTGCAAAACCTGTTTTCGTATACCGGAGAGTATATATTTGCCGCGATGGCTGCTTCGATTGTGGGAGGAGTGCTTTCGGCGTTTCCGCCGATGTGTGCGGCGCGTTGCTGTGTTGCAAGCAGGCTCTCTCAGCACCCGCCGGTCTTGCCGGAAAGTATCGAGCAGTGAATGCGTATATGTAAGTTCGGAACAACACAAAATCCACACCCGCAGAGGTGTGGATTTTGCTTTTATACGTTATATGTGACCGGAAATCGGAATGTCAGTTACCCATCAGGCGGCGGGCGACTTCGATGTATGCATCCTCAACTCCGCCGAGGTCACGGCGGAAGCGATCTTTGTCCAGCTTCTCGTGGGTGTGGACGTCCCAGAGACGGCAGGTGTCGGGAGAGATCTCGTCGGCGAGGACTATCTCGCCGGACGGGAGTTTGCCGAACTCTATCTTGAAGTCGACGAGTTCGAGCTCGGCGGCGAGGAAGCGCTCTTTGAGGACCTCGTTTACCTTCATTGCGTAGTTGCTTATCGTCTCAAGCTCCTGCTCGGTGGCGAGTTCGAGGGCAAGAATGTGGCTGTTGTTTATCATCGGGTCTCCGAGCGCGTCGTCCTTGTAGCTGAACTCGAGCACCGGGCATGCAAGCGAGCGCCCCTCTTCAACGCCGAAGCGCTTGGAGAACGAGCCTGCCGCCACATTGCGGATTATGACCTCGAGCGGGACTATCTTGACCCGCTTTACGAGAGTCTCACGGTCGTTCAGCTCCTCGACGAGATGGGTGGGGACACCGGCTTCGGCTATCAGCTTCATGAGATAGTTGGACATGCGGTTGTTTACCGAGCCCTTGCCCACGATAGTGCCCTTTTTGAGACCGTTGAACGCGGTGGCGTCGTCCTTGTACGAGACGATGCAGAGAGCGGGGTCATCGGTGGCATAGACTTTCTTTGCCTTGCCTTCGTAAATCATTTCGAGTTTCTGCATGGTGGCACGTCCTTTCCGGTTAAAACATTTTAATATACTCGTCCCGACCCGCGCCGACCGAGACATACTCGACCGGGCATCCGACGGAACGCTCTATGAAACGGATATATTCGAGTGCTGCTGCGGGGAGATCCTCCGGCTTACGGCAGCCGCTAACGTCGCCGAATCCGGGCATATACTCGTATATCGGCTTTGCTCTGTTCAGTGCGTCGCCGCTCGGGAAGTAGTCGATGCGTTTGCCGTCGAGCTCGTAGGCGACGCAGACCGGGATCTTATCGAGGTAGCTCAGCACGTCGAGCTTCGTGACGGTGACCGAGGTCGCGCCCTGCAATTTGGTGCCGTACCGCGATGCGACTACGTCGAACCCTCCGACTCGGCGCGGACGCCCGGTCGCAGCGCCGTACTCTCCGCCTGCGCTACGCAGGTCCTCCGCCTCTTTACCAAACAGCTCTGCGGTGAACGGACCCTCTCCGACGCAGGTCGAGTAAGCTTTGGTTATTCCGATTACGCGGTCGAGCTTCAGCCAGGGGACGCCTGCACCGGTGGTTGCGTAAGAGGCAATAGTGTAGGACGAGGAGGTGTATGGGTATATGCCGAAATCGATGTCGCGAAGCGAGCCGAGCTGCGCCTCGAACATGATATTCTTTCCGGCAGCCGCTGCGGTGTCGAGGTACTCGCCGGTGTCGCAGATATACTCGCGGAAGGGAGCGCCGTACTTGTCCAGCCACTCGAGCATTGCGGCGACGGACACAGGTTCGGAGCCGTATCCACGCTCTACGGTGAGGTTCTTCCACTCTATTATACCGGGAAGCCTGCGCCCGAGCGCGTCCCGTTCGAGAAGGTCACCCATGCGGAGCGCTTTCTTCATATACTTATCCGAATATACCGGAGCGATGCCACGCCGGGTCGAACCAAACTTCGCATCGCCAAGCCTGTCCTCCTCGAGGCAATCGAGCAGCGGGTGGTACGGCATGCATATCACCGCACGGTCGCTGATTTTGAGGTTATCCGGACCGATGTGGATGCCTGCCTCGCGCAGGCGCTCTATCTCGTGGGTAAGGTGCTCTAGGTCGATAACCATGCCGGGACCCATGACATTGACCGTGCTGCTGCGGAGCACGCCGCTCGGCAGCAGATTGAGCACGAACTTGCCGAGGTCGTTGACGACCGTGTGTCCGGCGTTGTTGCCGCCCTGGTAACGGACTACGACGTCGTAATCGGAGGACAGAAGGTCTACCATACGACCCTTGCCCTCATCGCCCCAGTTAATTCCAACTATAGCGGTGAGCATATAAGCCACTCCTTTATTAGTTGATAAGATATCAGACGTTAATTTCGGCGCCCTCTGCCGCCCCGTCCGACGACGCGGCAAGGATGGGTGCGGTGACCTCTGCGAGGAATGCGTCGGTCTGAGCCTCCGCTGCACCAGTAAATTTTGAGGGGTCAAGCAGTTCGTCGAGCTCGTCGCGGGTAATTCCAAAGGCGGGGTCGGCGAGTATGCGATCGAGCAGGTCGTTTGTGCGACCGTTCTGCTTTATTTCGTTTGCGGCTGCCTGAGAATGACGGCGGATAGCCTCATGGAGCGTCTGCCGGTCGCCGCCCTTCTGCTTTACGCAGTACATAAGGATGTTTTCCGAGGCGATAAACGGGAGTTCGTCGCGCATGTGGCGCGCGATGACCCCGGGGTATACGACCGCTCCGGAGATGACGTTGATATAGAGGGAGAGCACCGCGTCGGTCGCAAGGAACATTTCGGGTATCGCGAGGCGGCGGTTAGCCGAGTCATCGAGCGTGCGCTCGAGCCACTGACCGGCGGCGGTGAACTCCGGGTTGATTATATTCGAGAGGATGTGACGAGAGAGCGACGCGATTCGCTCGCTGCGCATCGGGTTGCGCTTGTACGGCATGGCGGACGAACCGACCTGACCAGCCTCGAACGGCTCCTCTATCTCCTTCATGTGGGCGAGCAGCCGGATGTCGTTTGAGAACTTGTGCGCGCTCTGCGCGATGCCTGCGAGCACAGAGAGCACGTTGAAATCTATCTTGCGAGTGTAGGTCTGACCGCTCACCGGAACGCAGCTCTCAAAGCCCATGCGCGCCGCTATCATCCGCTCGAGCTCGCGCACCTTTGAAAGGTCGCCGTCGAACAGCTCAAGGAAGCTCGCGCAGGTGCCGGTCGCGCCCTTACAGCCGAGAAGCTTGAGGTTTGCTAGCGCGTGGTCGAGCTGCTCTATGTCGCATACGAGGTCGTATGCCCAGAGAGTTGCACGCTTGCCCACGGTGGTGGGCTGGGCGGTCTGGAAATGGGTGTAGGCGAGGGTGGGCAGAGCCTTGTACTTCTCCGCAAATCCGCACACCGCGCGAAGCGCTGCGATGAGTAGTGACCTTATCTGCTCGAGCGCGAGCCTCATCTGGATGATGTCGGTGTTGTCGCCGACGTAGCAGGAGGTGGCACCGAGATGAATTATCGGTTTTGCCGCCGGGCACTGTTCGCCGTATGCGAGAATGTGGCTCATGACGTCGTGACGGACGGTGTGCTCGATCTCGGTGGCGCGATCGAGGTTAAGGTTGTCCGCATTGGCTTTCAGCTCGGATATCTGCTGCTCGGTTATCGGTATGCCGAGAGCGCGCTCGCTCTCCGCGAGAGCTATCCAGAGTTTGCGCCAGGTGGTGAACTTGAAGTCGTCCGAGAAAATGTACTGCATCCGTCTGCTCGCGTAGCGTTTGCAGAGCGGGGTTTCGTATCTGTCGCCCATATCCGCACCCTTTCGCTCGTTATTTTGAGCGGCGTAAAAGTTGCCGCAGAATGATTATAGCACGGCACAAATGCCCTAACAATAAACAAAATGTATAAATATAGGCTTTTTTGGGCTGTACACACCGTCGCGGGCGCGCATTTTGGGAGCGGCGCGCAAAAAAAGTCTTGATTTTCGCCGGTGTTTGTGCTATACATTACAATAAGTGAATCTTGTAAAAGACTGTGAACGGAAGAGTAGCACCCGTCCTCCTTCCCAGAGAGGCGCGGTCGAGCGGGGTGACCCGCCGGCTGAGATCCGTGCCGTGTGGAGGTGAGTGTGAAGTTCACCCGGGAGTCCCGTCGCTGATAAGGCGTCGGCGTATGGCCGCGTTACAGGCTCCAAAGGTTGCGACCTTTCATGGGTTGCGACGAATTTGGGTGGTACAGCGAGCACATGCTTCGCCCCAAAGTGGGCGGGGCGTTTATTTTTGTTTGGAGGGATTTTTCAATGCGTGAAAAACTTGAGCAGCTGGGTAAGCAGGCTCTTTCCGCGCTGGACGCAGCTTCGTCGTCGGTCGAGCTCGACGAGCTCAAAGTGCGCTTTCTCGGCAAGAAGGGCGAGCTCACCGCGATACTGAAGCAGATGGGCACGCTCTCGGCGGAGGAGCGCCCGGTGATGGGTGCGCTTGCGAACGAGGTGAGAGGGAGAATAGAGGAGCGCATGGCGGCCCGCCGCGGTGAGATTGCCGCCGCAGAGATGGAGGCGAAGCTCGCAAACGAGCGTATTGACGTCACCTTGCCCGGCGCGCGCCGTCCGCTAGGTCACCGGCACCCGATGACCTCGCTTCTCGACGAGGTCAAGGACATATTTATCGGTATGGGCTTTGAGATAGTGGACGGTCCGGAGGTTGAGACCACTTTCTATAACTTTACTGCGCTCAACACATCCGAGAACCACCCGTCCCGCGAGCCGCAGGACACCTTCTATTTCAGCGACGACGTGCTGTTGCGTACCCAGACTTCGTCCGTCCAGGCGCGCACTATGGAGAAGCGTCAGCCTCCTATCCGCATAATAGCGCCCGGGCGCGTGTACCGCAAGGACGAGGTCGACGCTACCCACTCCCCGATGTTCCATCAGGTGGAGGGACTCGTGGTGGACAAGGGCATAAAGATGACCGACCTGAAGGGTACGCTCGACCTGCTGTTCAAGCAGATATACGGCAATGATACCAAGGTCCGTTTCCGTCCGCACCACTTCCCGTTCACCGAGCCGTCGGCAGAGATGGATCTGCAGTGCTTCGCGTGCCACGGCAAGGGCTGCCGTATGTGCAAGGGCGAGGGCTGGATAGAGATGCTCGGCTGCGGTATGGTGCATCCGAACGTGCTGCGCATATGCGGCATAGACCCCGAGATATACAGCGGTTTTGCGTTCGGTCTCGGAACCGACCGCATGGCGATGTGGCGCTATGGCGTAAACGACCTGCGCCTGTTCTTTGAAAACGATATGCGCTTCATAAGCCAGTTCTGAGCAGAAGGAGGGTCAGTATGAAACTTTCTCGTAAATGGCTCGGCGAATTCGTCGACGTTGCGGATATTCCGGATTCTGAATTCGGTCACAAGATGACGATGACCGGCTCGATAGTCGAGAGTGTCGAGAGTGCGGGTGACGCGGTCACAGGCGTCGTTATAGGAAGACTTGACGCGATAGATCAGCACCCGAACGCGGACAAGCTAGTGGTGTGCACGGTGGACGTGGGCGCGGAAAAGAAGCTCACCATTGCCACCGGTGCGAAGAATGTCAAGGTCGGGGACATTGTCCCGGTCGCGACCTGCGGGGCAAACCTGCCCGGCGGTCACATCGAGGCGACCGACATGCGCGGCGTAGTCAGCGAGGGAATGCTCTGCTCGATGGACGAGCTAGGGCTGGATAACCGCGACCTCCCGTTCGGCAACCCGAACGGTATTCTGATACTGAACGACCCCGAAAGCGACCTTCCGCTTGGAGACTACGCACTTGGGCAGGACGTCCGTCCGCTTCTCGGGCTGGACGACCGCACCGCAGAGTTCGAGATAACCCCGAACCGTCCCGACTGCCTCAGCGTGATAGGGCTTGCGCGCGAGGTGAGCGCGACCTTTGAGCGACCGCTCACGCTGCACACGGCGTCGGTCTCGGGCGGAGCAGGGAAGATAGAGGAGATGCTGTCGGTTGAGGTAGCCGAGCCGGAGCTCTGCCCTCGCTACACTGCGAGGGTGGTAGTCGACGTGAAGATAGCTCCATCACCCGCGTGGATGCGCGAGCGCCTGCGCGCAAGCGGTATTCGCCCGATAAACAACATTGTCGATATAACGAACTACGTCATGCTCGAGTACGGTCAGCCGATGCACTCGTTCGACTACTCCTGCCTTGACAGCGGAAAGATAGTGGTGCGCCGTGCACACGCGGGAGAGCAGCTCGCGACGCTCGACTCAAAGCCGCGCACTCTTACCGAGGACATGCTCGTCATAGCGGACAGCAGCAAGGCTGTCGGCGTGGCGGGTGTCATGGGCGGCGCGAATAGCGAAATAACCGACGCTACCGCGACCGTGGTCTTTGAGAGCGCGAACTTCAGCGGTCCGTCGGTCCGCCGCACCGCAATCGCGCTCGGTATGCGCACCGACGCCTCCTCCCGTTTTGAGAAGGGACTTGACCCGGAGAATACCATCCCCGCCGTCGACCGCGCCTGCGAGCTTGTCGAGATGCTCGGATGCGGTCGTGTGCTCGACGGCATAATAGATATCGATCACACCGAATACTCTCCAAAGGTGCTGCCGATAGAGTATGACAAAATAAATGCTCTACTGGGTACCGAGATTTCGCGCGAGTTCATGCGTTCGGCGCTTGTGCGGCTCGGCTTTGGGGTAGATGGGGACAGCGTGACCGTCCCGTCCTACCGTATGGACGTCGAGCAGATGGCAGACCTTGCGGAGGAGGTCGCGCGCATGTACGGTTATGACGCGTTGCCCACTACCCTCTGCTCGGGCAGTGCCACGGTCGGCGGACTTACAGAGCGCCAGAAAATTGAAAACCAGACCACCGCGAACTGCCGTGCACTCGGGTACAGCGAGGTGCTCACCTACTCGTTCGTGTCGCCAAACTTTGTCGCGAAGCTGCGTATACCGGAGGACTCTCCGTTGCGCCGTACGCTCAAGATACTCAACCCGCTCGGCGAGGACACAAGCGTTATGCGTACAACTGCGCTCGGCTCGGTGCTCGAGGCGGCGGCAAAGAACGCGGCAGCGCGGGTGAGCGAACTGCGCGTGTACGAGCTTGCGCGCGTGTTCCGTCCAATAGAGGGTGAGAAACTGCCCGACGAGCGCAAGCAGCTTCTGCTCTGCACGTATGGCGCCGACGTCGATTTCTACGCGCTGAAAGGCGATGTGGAGGAGATACTGGCCGGAATGCGGATAACCGGAGTGCGTTGCCGGGCATACTCAGAGGATGGAGCATTCCATCCCGGTCGCTGCGCAGTGGTTGAGAGCAACGGTAGCTGCCTTGGTACCATTGGTCAGATACATCCGCAGGTGGCGGAAGAGTTCGGGATCAATATACCGGTTTATGCGGCGGTGCTCGACTATGAGCTGATGCTTGAGTCGATGCAGCCTGAGGCGACCTTCAAACCTCTGCCGCGCTTCCCGTCCACTTCGCGCGACATGGCGGTAGTGTGCGACGAAACGCTGCCCGCCGGAGACCTGCTCGACTGCGTGCGCGAGTCTGCGGGTGAGCTTCTCACCTCTGCCGAGATATTCGACGTGTATACCGGTACCGGAATGCAGCCCGGAAAGAAGAGTATAGCTATGTCGCTTCAGTTCCGCTCGGACGAGCGCACGCTCACCGATGCGGAGGTGGATGCATGCTTTGCAGCAGCCCTTGCCGCGCTTGAGAAAAAGTTCGGGGCGACACTGCGCTAAAAGACAAGCTATATTACAAGCAGATTAAATTTTACAATATGCACTTTACTTTGACAGGACCCGGCGGTAAAATGGAGTAAATCCTTTCGATTGGAGGCATGTCATGGACGCTACTCGCAAATTCGGAACGGTTGGGGACCGAGGCACTGAGATGCGCGAAATCCTCGCGGCGGTGTACGCCTCGCTTCAGGAGAAAGGATACGACCCGATAAATCAGATCGTTGGATATCTGCTCTCCGAGGACCCAACCTATATAACCAACTATAAAAACGCCCGCAGCCTCATCCGTAAGCTCGATCGAGACGAGCTTATGCAGGAGCTTGTGCGCTGTTACCTCGGTCTGAAAAAGTAATTGCAGTGCGGCAGCTGCCGCGCAGTACACAAAGGCAGAGCCACGCCGTCCCGCATGGGAGGGCGTGGCTCGGTTGGCTTTTTTGGGGAATTCTTGCGCGGCATCAGACGGGGTTTCTGCGACGTCCGTAACGGTCGAAGGTTCGTTTGAGCGCGCGCTCTGTCGGAATGATGGACAGTATGAGCGGCAGAAGCTGCAGAAGGCACACAACCATTCCCACAGTTCCAACGGTGTCCACGTCGGCGCGGAGCACAAACAGAAGCGGTATTACCGACAGCGGCAGTAATATAAGCCCGCAGCGGAACCACAGCCGCCCGCAGTAGCGGTGGGCGAAATCCCAGGTGTCCCTGTTTTTCATAGACCTCGAGGTGCGGTATCCGTAAAATGAGTTGATGTTCTTTGGGGGATGCTTTAAAAATATCCGTCCAAAAGCGATCATTACAGAAGGCATTAAAAGGTCGCATAAGAGCATGAAGATCCAGAACCACATTATAGCGACACCTCCCTCTGTCCACATTGTACCACGCCGCTCCTGGGTTGTCACTCTGCGTTTTGGGATAATATTGGTTTTTCTGGACAAAATTTAAATAAAAAGGAGCGGATTGCCCGATTACTCAATTTGACAAGTGCAGAAAAATGTGATAGAATAAAAAAGATTTTACTGTTTGTCTGCACGTTGGTGTTTTAGGAAAGGATTGAGCAAGTTGGCAAAGGTTTTGACATATAAGGGGTTTCCGCTCATACGCAGCGGGAATATAGCATACTACGGAAATATAACCGACAAGTATATTGTGATGCTTCAGGTGCTGTCCAGTGAAAAGGTGGGCGACCTGGATGTGAGCGGGAGGATAGCGGTTCAGCTTCAGCTTACCGACCCTGCCGCGCCCGCAAGCGAGCGTATTGTCAAGAGCACTGAGAAAAACGGATTGTATGAGGCGGTGGATATCGCTTCGATATGGCTTGAGAGGGCGCTTGCAGGGAAACGAGGTTGATGATGAGTTTTTTTAGGCGTACAGTATCTGCGGTGGTAACGGCGGCTCTTCTGCTTGTACCTGCAAATGCGGTCGGTATCGGAACAGTGACCGCTGAGTCCGGACTGAAACTGCGCACCGAAGCGTCGCAGGATGCTCAGGTCGTCTCGGTTCTGGATTTTGGAGCACAGGTGACGGCAGTAGGGCTGTCGAATGGATGGTATCGCATTGCGACGGCAGACGGCTCCGGAGGATACGTCTCGGCAGACTACCTAAGCGTGTTGCAGACCGCGTCGTATGCCTCACCTATATCCGGTGTCATAACCGGCAGCGTAGTCAATATCCGTAGCACACCGGACACTTCGGGGGCGGTGGTAGCTCAGCTCCAGCAGGGTGCTGAGGTCACGATAACCGGCGTCGGTTCGAGCTGGTACATGGTCACTACCGGCGCGGTGAGCGGATATGTTCACCCTGACTATGTTGAAATAGATGGTGAGGCAAGTACCGGAGCGGCGGTGCCTGTGGATACGACCACGGATACCAACACAGCGACCGATACATCCGGCGGGGTCATGGATGCTACAGAGGATGCGACGACTTCGGACGAGCAGACTCAGCTCGGCATAGTGACCGGGTCGGTGGTGAATATGCGCTCGGGTGCGGGAACTTCGTCCTCTGTTGTCGCAAAGTTAAACCGGGGCACTGAAGTAACAGTGACCGGGGAAAGCGGAGGATGGTACGCCGTAACGTACGGCTCGCAGAGTGGATATATATCCGGAGAGTATCTCCGAGTCGGAACTGCGGCGGCTAGTTCCGAGGAGACTATTAAGCTTGGAGAGCAGATAGTCGAGTTTGCAAAGCAGTTCCTTGGTACAAAGTACACTTATGGTGGCAGCTCGCCATCGACAGGCTTCGATTGTTCAGGGTTTGTGTATTATGTGTTCGGTCAGTTTGGGTACTCGCTCATCCACGGTGCGTCCGGTCAGATGCGTGAGGCTGATATGGTGTCGAAGTCAGAGCTCACTGCGGGAGACCTTGTGTTCTTCAATAACGGAAGCGCCTCTCTTGCGAGCCATGTCGGAATATATATCGGAGATAACCAGTTTATCCATGCTACTTCACCGGGAAATCCGGTCTCGATAGATTCGCTTTCGGACAACTATTATAACAAATACTACGTAGGCAGCGGTCGCGTGCTCGATTGAGCGCGTGCCGCAGCCGGTTTGGTTTCGGAGTTGCATGTGATGGAGCCCGAAAGAATTTGCTTGACAATCCGAAGCCGATATTGTATGATTAGCGAGTGACTTGTGCTGGTATAGCTCAGTTGGTAGAGCAGCTGATTCGTAATCAGCAGGTCGTGTGTTCGAGTCACATTACCAGCTCCACCGCCGAAGTAAGGTTTTGCTTCGGCGGTTTTTACGTATTGGGAGAATTCAGTGAAGGAGGAGGGAAGATGATGGAATTCGTGTCGAAGCAACTTATAGACCGAGGGTGGTCGGCGGATAAAAAATACTGTGCCGTCACCTCTGATGGGGAGCGATATCTGTTGCGCATGGCGTCTGAGGATAAACGCGAAAAGTTCGCCGCGCTGTTCGAGATGCAGCGCAGAGTGGACAGGCTCGGCGTGCCGACATGTACGCCGGTCGAATTTGGGAGCTGTGACCGCGGAGTGTACACGGTATATAGATGGGTGGACGGCGACGACGCAAACGAGGTGCTGCCCGGTCTTCCTCTTTCCGAACAGTATGATTACGGAGTTGAGTCGGGGCGCCTGCTCAGGATAATACACAGCATTCCTGCACCCGTGACCCAGCCGGACTGGGAGACACGTTTCAACACAAAAATAGATCGAAAAATAGCGCAGTACGGCGATTGTCCGATCAAATTTGACGGCGCGGAACAGATAATCGAGTACATAGACGCGCGCCGGAAGCTCCTGTGCGACCGCCCGCAGTGCTTCCAGCACGGAGATTACCACACAGGCAACATGATGTTTGAACGGGGAAAACTCGTTATAATTGACTTTGACCGGTACGATTTTGGAGATCCGTGGGAGGAGTTCAATCGTATAGTGTGGTGCGCACAGTTATCGCCTCATTTCGCGTCCGGCATGGTGGACGGGTACTTCGACGGTGAGCCGCCTGAGATGTTCTGGGAGCTCCTCGCGCTGTATATAGGAAGCAACACGCTTTCGTCGGTGCCGTGGGCGATAGATTATGGCGGGGAGCAGGTGGACATCATGCTCAATCAGACGCGCGACCTGCTCGGCTGGTATGACAACATGCGGCGGACTGTTCCGGCGTGGTACACAAAATAAAAATGGTTCCGGAGACCCGGAACCATTTTTGAACTTATTTGCTTATGCTGCGGAAGAGCTCGAGCCACGCCTGTGCGAGCATCCAGTGACCGCCTGGGGTGGGGTGAACGCCGTCTGCCAGCCAGTCTGACGAGCAGCTGCGCGCCTCCGCCTCGCTGAACAGTTTCTGTGCGGGCAGCAGCGCTGCGCCATACTTTGCGGCGAGCTTAGTGACTACCTGGCGGCGGAGCTCGGTCTCACGGGAGAAGAAGTCCCACTGTTCCTCGGTCGCCGAGCCTTTGAGTACAAACGGCTCGATGAGGATGAGTTTAAGGTCGCCGAGAGCCGCGATTATTTCGGCGAGCATATAGTTGTACACCCGCTCGAACTTCTCTGCGTCGACGCCGTTCTTCATCGACGCCTCGTGCCACACGTCGTTTATGCCGATAAGTATGCTGAGAACATCCGGCTTGAGGTTTATGCAGTCAGCCTTTACGCGGGCGTCGAGGTCGACCACCCGGTGACCGGATATTCCGCGATTAAGTATCTCGTATGTGCCAGGCTGTTCACAGCCGAGCTGAGATGCAACAAGCAGAGGGTACCCGCAGCCAAGCGCACTGTTGGTCTGCTCGGCGACTTCGTGGGGCATGAGATGCTTGCCCATCTTTTCGAGCATTTCGCTCATCGCACGCACCTGACCGGTACGGCGGACGTCGGTAATGGAGTCTCCGGTAAATAAAATTCTTGTAGCCATTGTCTGCTTCTCCTTGTTGTATTATGTTTTTCGGCGGGTAATTTCATGGAATTGTGCAGGTTTCTTGTTATATTATAACACCGCAGGATCATTTTGCATAGAACTCCCGCCGCTTTCACTACTTTTTTAAAAGCCCTTTTTTAGTTTGAAAAGTTCTACCGATTTTCTGATTATCTTTTCAAATCTCCGCAAATGTCGGAAAGGCTTGGAATATCAAGCATTTCCGGCATTTTGCGTTTTGGAAGATACCCCGCATATCATGGCATATCGGAGCCTCACTTGGCGTTGAAAAGTAGTAAAACCGTAGTAGAAAACCGGCCTTACTACTAAGCCGCCAGCCTGTCCATCGCCGCCTTTGCAGAGGCGTAATCCGCATGAGCGTAATAGTTCAGCGTCATGGTGATATTGGAATGTCCCATGATGTATTGCAGGTCTTTGGGGTTCATCCCAGCGTGGGCGAGGCGGGTGCAGAAGGTATGGCGCATGGTATGGGGCGTGATGTTCGGCAGGGCCTCCTCAGGCTTGTGGTGCTTGTTGTACTTCCTGACAAGCCCCTGGAACATGCTCTCGTAACAGGACGCCGTTTTGGGAAGGCCGCTCTGGTTGAGGAACAGGAAGTTGGTGTAGCCCCTGATATTGACCGGAGCGGCCTTGCCTCTGTTCTTCATAGCCCGCTTCAACGCCTGGTAGACCTTCTCGCTCATGGGGATCTGCCGCGCACCCTTTTTGGTCTTGGGCTCGTCCACATAGTAGCCGAGCTCACTGTCCCGCAGGAGCTGGTGGTCCACATGGAT
>CALXFK010000009.1 GCA_944387575.1 uncultured Clostridia bacterium | reverse complement strand
ATCCCTCCGATGACGTAGCCCGACCAGCTCACCCGACCGGTGATACTGAGGTCGCATACGAGTGAAAGCAGGAGCGGGAGCATGAATATAAAGGTCAGTATCAGAAAGACGCCCGAGGTTTTGACTTCGGGTGTTTCTTTTTCGCGCGGGGTTGGAAAGGGGACGTGTCCGAGCCTTGTGGGGCTGGACGGGTCGTAGACCGGGGTGCCGCAGAGCGGGCACTCGTGTTCGCTGTCGGCGAGTTCCACCCCGCAGTGGACGCAATAGGACATTCGTGGTTCTCCTTTTTCAGGCGCGACCGTTGCTCTCCAGCCGCGCGATGATGCCGAAGCTGCGCAGCCGTGTAAAGAACAGACGCTCAAGCTCGCTTTCGTATATGGAGCGCGAGAAGTTCATATACACCCTGCCGCCATACGAGATGGCGCCGCAAATGCACGGGACCTGCGAGAGCGGTCCGATGACAAAGTCGGCGCGGAGCACGTGAGCCGCCATCTCCTCCGGCAGCTCGAGGGTGCCGAGGTTGGAGAGGGTGATACTCGAAGCGCGTTCGCCGACGCGGCTGTATACGAGCTTCATGACAGGGTTTTTAAGGAATAGCGGGAGCAGCTTGACGGCGGTGTTCTTCTCGGAGCGGACGTTTGTGGTGAAGCGCGCGCGCAGCGGCTTGTCGTTCAGTTCGCCGCCGAGCTGGTGCCCGACCGACTTTGCAATCTCCTCAAAGGTGTAGTCCCCCATCCGGGGGTCGATGGATGGGGTGACGTAGAGCGCGAAATTTCGCAGCGTTTCGCTCGGGAAGAACCGGCGCAGATTGACCGGCACCTGTACGCAGACCGGGCGCAGCCGCGCGCGGTACCTGACCTCCTCCGACTGCATCTTGATGATGGCTTCAATAAGAATTGCGGTGAGCCAGGCGGTGAGGCTGACTCCGAGCTTCTTTGCCTCGGCGAGCGCGGGCGCGAGCGGGAAGTCGCCGCTTATCAGGTTGCAGTGACCGGGCACGGTCCTGGTCCCGCGCAGGCGGTACGCGACAAGCTCATGCCTCGGCACATGCGCCTCGCCCTCGTAGCGCAGGAAGCTGTCCTCGTACTCGCCGGGGCGGGGAGCCTCGTCGAGCGGGAGCACGCCGTGCGTGTTTGAGACCGCCTTACCTTCGCTCAGCCGCAGGTACTCCGCAACGAGCGTTTTCAGAAATACGAGTCCGCCCGCTCCGTCGGTCACAACATGGAAGAATTCGACCGCGATCCTGTTTTTATAGTACAGCACCCGGAAGGTGCAGCGCCGCGCCTCCTCCCGCCGCATCGGGACACAGGGGGAGGGCATTTCGGGCATTGGATCGGGCGGGGCGGATATTCTCTCGAGGTAGTACCAGAAGAGCCCACGCCTCAGCCGCATCGCAAACGACGGGAATCGCGGCAGGACATTTGATATCGCTTCCGAGAGCAGCGCCTGGTCGACCTCGCGGTCGAGCGTGAGCGACAGGCGGAACATCGCGCTCCACCGCCGCGAACGGACCGCGGGGTATATCTTAGCCGCGTTATCTAACCGCATCCATGCGGGGGAACGTTCACTCATCGCAGCCACCTATATGTGCGTCAAGAAATTTGGATATCTGCGAGTGCGCGCTTCTTGCCGCGCGCACGCCGTATAGGATGTACGCATGCCACATCCCGTCTGCGACCGTGAGCTGGGAACTGCACCCCGCCTCGCCGAGCCGCAGGTGCATACGCACCGCGTCGTCGAGCAGGATCTCACCGGCTCCCGCGAAAATCAGCGTGTCCGGCATCCCGGCAAGGTCGCTGAAGAGCGGTGAAACGAGTGGGTCGGTGGGGTCGCCTCCATACATCTCGCGAAAATGCTTGAGCTGCTCGATGGTGAGCGCGGGGTCGCTCAGCCGGTTCGGCTCGTAGCTGCTCCCGGAGAGGGTGAGGTCACACCACGGGGAGATCGGGATGAGCCCGCGCGGCAGTTCGAGACCCTCCTCGCGCAGCCGCGCCACAAGCGAAAACATCAGCCCGCCCCCAGCCGACTCCCCGCAGAGCACTATCCCGCCCCTCTCTTCGCCGAGAAGGTACCGGTAAGCGGTGAGTGCATCCTCAAGCGCGGCGGGGTACGGATGCTCCGGGGCGAGACGGTACGCCGGACAGAATACCCGGATGTGATGCTTTGCCGCGAGCACAGCCCCGAACCCCTTTGCGTATTCGAGGTCGCCCGCCACATACCCTCCCCCGTGCAGGTAGAGTATCGCACCCTCCCTCTTCCTGCGGCGGGGGATCGCCCACTCGGCGGAGAACCGGTCGAACTCACACGGCTCGAACCGCACGCGCGGACGCTGCGTAGATGCCATCAGCGCACCGACCCTGTTCTGGGCGGTGCGCGACGTTTCAAGTGATGCATTTGTTAGCAGGGGGCGGAGCAGGCTCAGCTCTGCGCGCACCCATTTTTCTGAAATTGTCACATGTCCTCCACTGCAATGCCGTAGCCGGTCCGACCTATTTGAAGTCGTGAGCCTCGTTGAGCACGAGGTCCTTGACCTTCATGAGGCGGACGGTGTTCGAGCGCTCGTTTTCCTGCAATTTCATCGAGATGTAGCGGATCTTCTCCTGCATGTCCGGTATCATGACGTACTCGAGGGCGTTGACGCGGCGGCGGGTACGTTCGATCTCCTGGGCGAGGAGCTGGCATGTCTTTTCCGCCTGCGCGAGCTCGAGCATGTCTGAAAAGACGCCGCTGAGAGCGTTTATTGCGTCGTCGAGCTCGCCGGCTGTGGACGCAAATCCGTACGGGTAGATACCGGACGGGTCGGGGTTGCGGGTGGTAAACCCGTAGACCGGGGTGTTCACGCTCATTATATTGACGGTGGAGACGGTGAGCTCGACCGACTGCTTCGGACTGAGCAGAGCCGCCGACAGCTCGGCGGGGGACATGGCGGCGGATGCGGCGCTCATCGCGCGGTTTGCCGCCTCCAGCCCGGCTTCCACCTTTGTGCGCAGCGCACGGTTTTTGCGCACGAGCTCAAGAAACTGGCGCATGAGTTCGTCCCGCTTGTCCTTGAGCAGCTTGTGACCGCGTGTGGCGGTCTTGAGCCGCGTCTTGAGGCGGGTGAGTTCCATGCGGGTCGGATTTATGGTTGTGGAAGCCATTTCAAGACCTCCTTACTGCGCGTCTTTGTCCGCGCTGGGGTAGTATTTCTCGATTATTTCGGGCGAAATACGCTTGAGCTCGGAGCGGGGGAGTATTGAAAGCAGCTCCCAGCCGAGGTTCAGCGTGTCCTCGATTGAGCGGTTCTCGTCAAAGCCCTGACCGACGTAGCGCAGCTCGAACTCGTCGGAGAACTTGGCGTACAGCAGGTCGGTTTCGCTGAGTGCGCTCTCGCCGAGTATCGTCATGAGCTCCTTTGCGTCCTTACCCTTCGAGTACGCAGCGAAGAGCTGGTTCATCGTCCCCGCGTGGTCCTCACGGGTCTTGCCTGCGCCGATGCCCTTATCCTTGAGACGGCTCAGCGACGGAAGAACGTCGATGGGGGGCAGGATTCCCGCGCGATATAGGTCTCGCGAGAGGATTATCTGACCCTCGGTGATATAGCCGGTGAGGTC
>CALXFK010000008.1 GCA_944387575.1 uncultured Clostridia bacterium | reverse complement strand
GTCTCGTCTGTCTCCCACTTGGAGATAGTCTGACGGCTAACACCTAGCTTCTCCGCCACTTTCTCCTGAGAGAGACCGCTCCGCCGCCTCGCATCGTATAAACTGCTTCCCAAACTCATAGCTTCCTCCCAAAACGGTGTTCTGCCACAAGTATACCGCCTTTGTGTTCTGCTTTTCAGCAGATCAGCGCGGCAATTCCGCCCGTTTTCTAGTCATTTTCCATATTCGAAATCAGGAATATTACTCGACCGTCACCGACTTCGCGAGGTTACGCGGCTTGTCGATGTTGCAGCCGCGACTAACCGCCACATAATACGAGAAAAGCTGCATCGGCACTATCGCGAGCGACGGCAAGAACATGTCTGACGAATCAGGTATAGCTATCACGTTGTCTGCCACCCTCTCCGCCTCTTTGCGCAGACTCTCGGTCGTAACCGCAAGCACCCGCGCGCCACGAGCCTTGACCTCCTCCGCGTTCGAAGCAGTCTTTTCCATCAGGCGCCGGCTCGTCATGACAGCGACGACCGGCGTGTCATCCTCAATGAGCGAAATCGTACCGTGTTTCAGCTCGCCCGCGGCATACGCCTCTGAACAGATGTAGCTTATTTCCTTGAGCTTCAGCGACCCCTCAAGCGAAAGCGCGTAGTCGATATTGCGACCGATAAAGAAGATGTTGTCCGCCGAGAAGTAGAGCGAAGCAAGGTACTGAACGTGCTCGCGCTTAGAGCATATCTCCTCTAGCTTATCCGGAATGCGGTTCAGTTCCTCGAGGTATGCTGCAAGCTCCGACTCGGTTATCCTACCGCAGCACTCCGCAAAATACAACGTGAGTAGATAGGTCACCGCAAGCTGAGTGCTGTACGCCTTTGTTGTCGCGACCGCGATCTCCGGTCCCGCCCAAGTATATAGCACATCGTCCGCCTCACGCGCTATCGTACTGCCAACGACGTTTACTATCGCAAGAGTGCGTGCGCCGAGCCGCTTTGCCTCACGCAGCGCGGCTATTGTGTCCGCAGTTTCACCAGACTGGCTTATCATTATTGCTAGAGTGTTCCCGGTCACAAGAGGCTCGGAGTACCGAAACTCGCTTGCAAGCACCACCTGTACCGGCTTTCGCACTATCCGCTCGATATTATACTTTGCAACCACACCGACGTGGTAGGATGATCCGCATGCGACTATGTATATCCAGTCTATCCCGCGTATATAATCCGCGTCCAGCTCAATTCCCTCAAACACTATTTTCCCATCGCGTATGCGCGGCGAGACAGTATCGCGCAGTGCACGCGGCTGCTCGAGGATCTCCTTAATCATAAAGTGCTCGTATCCGCCCTTTTCAGCCGCCGAGACATCCCAGTCTATTATCTCAACCTGTTTTTCTACCGGCTGGAGGAACGAATCGTAAAACTTGACCTCGCCCGGAGTAAGTACCGCTATCTCTCCGTCGGACAGATAGCTCACCCGCTTCGTGTGCTCGAGCACCGCAGTCACGTCCGACGCAAAATAGTTCTCCCCTTCGCCGTACGCAACAATTAGCGGTGCTTGCTTGCGCACCGCAATGAGCGTATCAGGATCATCCGCACACATTATCCCGAGTGCGTAGGCTCCCTCGATATCGTTCATCGCCCTATGTACTGCTCTGAGAAGATCTCCCTCGTAGTAAAAATCTATCAACTGAGTCGCGACCTCAGTGTCTGTCTCGGAAACAAACACGCGACCCCGGTTTATCAGCATCTCCTTGAGCACGCGATAATTCTCGATTATCCCGTTGTGCACCACCGCTATCCTGCCGGTTTGGCTGAGGTGAGGATGCGAATTGGCATCCGACGGACGCCCATGCGTCGCCCAGCGGGTGTGACCAAGCCCAGCAGTTCCCCTGAGCTTCCTGCCCCCGTCAGTAATTCCCTCAAGCATCGCAAGACGACCCAGCGCCTTTGCTATCTTTATTCCGTTTCCGTCGTTTATGGATATCCCAGCCGAGTCGTACCCGCGGTACTCAAGCTTTTCAAGCCCGCCTATCAATATGGGACCCGCCTGCCTTGTTCCAGTATAACCAACTATTCCGCACATAGTAATCAACTCCTGAAAATCGTGCAATGGATGGTTCGATTATAACATACTTTCCGAATGCAGTCCATTGTATTTTACTTTTTGACTCCGCGAATATTCTCCTGAACACACCACCCGGAAAAAACTTTATCGAGCGGCAAAATTTTTTGTCAATAGTAGTTGACAAACCCGCCGTCTGTCTGTATAATACATCTTGCGCTTGTACCTCAGCCCTCAACAAGCGTTGGTAAATTTTAAATAGTTGCGAGTGTGCTGGAATTGGTAGACAGGCACGTTTGAGGGGCGTGTGTTGTATGGCGTGCGGGTTCAAGTCCCGCCACTCGCACCAGAATTCAAGGGCGCGGGTCCGTCCGCGCCCCTTGTATATGCGCGAGTGGTGGAATTGGCAGACTCGCTAGATTCAGGTTCTAGTGTTCGCAAGGACGTGCGGGTTCAAGTCCCGCCTCGCGCACCAAGTCGGAGCATGTGGCATTGTCACTTGCTCCCTTTTTATTATTGTGTCGAAGTCTCACAAAACAGATGGGGGAAGGGTGCACACGCCCGCTTCCCCCATCTGTCATTGTTATTTGTTTTCACCACGTATAAGCGCGTACATCTTCATGTCCAAAACTTTTCCATTCTTCTGCGCGTTGCTTTTCAAAACTCCCTCGAGCTGAAAGCCCGACTTCTCCAGAACCCTACACGACGCGGTGTTATACGCAAACGGCTCAGCAAATATCCTGAGTATGTCTGTGTTGTCAAATATATACCGGCAAACCTTTGTCACCGCATAAGTGGCATATCCCTTTCCCCAGTACTCTTCTCCTATGTAGTACCCCAACTCTGCGGTACGGAAGTGGATATTCTCGCAGCGGGACACGCTTATACTGCCGACGACCTCTCCCTCTGCCACAACCGCAAATGCAAACACCTTGTCCACATCCGCCGACAACATGGACCGGATAAAATCCTCAGCGTCCCGCTCGGTATACGGATATGGTATACCATCGCGCAGATTGTTCAGCACATTCGGGTTATTGAGCTGGTGGGCAAGCGATCCACTGTCTTCAAGCCTCCACTCTCTTATCTCGCAGTCCATATTCATTCCTCCCCGGCTCTAATATCGTTGTGGTTCAAATAATACCACACACCACCATCCGGTTCAACTGCAACATTTAACACCAGTATTATGTGTGATGCGTGCACTTACGCCGCCATCATTTCCTCGATCGCCTCAATGCACTCATCGCGTGTATCTCCGGAGCAAATAAACTTGTTTCCGAAATAAACCTCGTAGTGTCCCCGAACATGCTTTATCGTATACCGGTTCATATTACCGCTCCTTTCCACACAGGTCGCAAACAAATTAGTTTTCCCAAATATCATCCAGCCGCCAACCGGCAGCAACACCACAATGCACGTGGCATCTCCGTCACCCGAGACTATCAACGCCGCGATACAAAGGAGCACCAACAGTACCCCGCTCAAACGCTGCGCCGCCATTCTGCTTCTGCACATTTACCGTCACTCCTCTCCGTTCTTTTCGTTTGCATCTGTATAATAACAGGTGGCAAGTCCCATAAAACGGACTTGCCACCTGTTTCCACACAAAACATGTAAACATATTATCCGGTACAGAGAAGGGCAATTGCGGCGATGGGAAGAGCGTATTCAGGCGGCAGCTCAAACGGAAAGACCGCATCCTGCCTGCATACTGTCTGACCGCCAAAGCCTATAATATCCCGTCGAAGTGAGACTGCGCATCCGTGTTTTGCCGCGGAGATAGTCACCGTATCTCTTCCGCTCATTCCATAGCTCACCGCGCATCGTGCTTCCACCAGTGCCGTGCTGTCCCCAGGAATTATTGCGGCTGCCGCGTGCACCGTTGCAGAGGTCTGCGCACCCTCGGCAAGAACCGCAGCGTCATAAACAACGCCTTCGCGGTATTTCTCAAGCGAGACTGGCAGACCCACAAGCGCGCTCCGCGCATATTGCTCCAGTTTTCCGTCATCATCCCCGACTATTCCCACAAGCCACATTGACATCCCCCCACTGCGCCTTTTGAAAATATTTTTCCGAAAAATGCGCGGTGTATACCTTCGACGGGCTTGAGGAAAAATTCAATTGGAGGTGACGAGATGGAACACAAATGTATAAGCCACGTTATACCGCCAGATCTCATGGCGGATTTCGGTAAACTCCCGCCACATATCAGGCAGACTATCATCGAACGAGGAGAACGGCTCACAAGTTCCGAGGACCTGAGTCTTGCAGCCGAGCTTGCGCGGAACAGACGTGGTTGCTGCGGAAACTGGTGAAATCTGCGTACCCCGACGATGGCGACGATAATATCAACATCACATGAAGAGGGGCACATGCCCCTCTTCGCCCACACATCTGGCTATCCGATCTCTCCCCATCTCCGGTACCTACGCCCAAAGAGGCTGCTTGCCCCTACACCTTGAAACGCTGCAAGTAAAAGGTATACCCCAGCTGCAACGAGAAGCGAGGTAACAAGTGCGCCGAGCTCCCCTATCGTTGCACGAAGCGTAAGGTTTAGCAGTCGGGCGACGAGTGCCGCACCACATGATGAGAGCAGCGGAGATACAAACCATTCCACTATTTTCGGACGCATGTGGCACTCCCGCATCACAAAATACATATTCATCAGCATTGTTAGCGCTGTGCTCACTATAAGAGCAATTATGTATCCGTCCATCCTGAACTCCGGTCTCGCCACAAGTATCCACGCTAGAACGAGCTCCACCGCATTCCCAAGCACAAACCCGATAGCGGCGCGCCCCGGTCTTCCCAGTCCATTCAGTATACTGCCGAACATCGACATGTAGATGGAAAGCACCGTTCCGCAGGCGAGAGGCAGGAGCATCTGTTCGCTCACCCTCTGCCCATACAGGAACCATCCGAGCGATTCCCCAAGCGGAACCATTACCGCTATTACCGGCAGCACGAAAAACGAGGTCGCCTCGATGGCACGCGAGACCTTTGCCCGAAGGTCTCCGTAATTTCCGAGAGCGAGGTTTTCGGCGAGTTTCGGCACCATCACAAGTCCGATCCCCACTATAAGCGACGCCGGTAGGCTCAAAAGCGGCATGGTCATCCCGAAAAGTATGCCATACTCACCGAGCGCCTGCGTCTGTGTCAATCCGGACGCAACAAGGCGCCGCGGTACCAGTACAACGATCAGCGCGGAGAGTATGTTGTTTACTAAATTTGCTGAGGATACCGGAGCAGCGGTACGCAGAATGCGCATAGTCATGCCGGGAACGTCCCCACCTTTCGCGGGAAGTTTCCGTTGCTTGCCAAGATATACAGAACGCAGCAACATCGAACTGACTATTTCGCAGGTGAGCATGCCGGCGCAAATACATACGAGCATCCACTCCTCTTCACACGGCATGAACAGTTCGAGCAGGATCAGTACCGCACCCATTCGTACTATCTGCTCCACAATCTCGCTTATCGCGGGCGGATTTACACTACCGGTACCGTACAGATAATTTTTGTGGATGTTCTCCACTCCGGTAAACATCACCACCGGCACGAGCATATATACCGCAAACCGTGTGCGTTCGTCCCCAAGAAAGTGCACCGCTATCCACTCAGCCGAGAGTGTGCTGACCGCAGAAATCAGCGCAAAAATTATAAAAAATGCCGTAAGCGCCCTTCTTATCACGAGCCGCAGCGCCACATAGTTCCCAACTGCATAATACTCCGCCGAAAGGCGTGAGACAGCTACGCATATCCCGCTCACAGCCACCGCCATAAAAAGCGAATAGAACGGGAAAATGAGCTGAAACAGCCCCATCCCCTCCGCTCCGAGTATACGGCTCAACGCAATACGATAACCAAGTCCAAGAAGTTGTGATGCTATGTTAGCAAGTGTAAGCACAAAAGCCCCATATCGGGTGGAGCGCATATTCAGCTTCAAACTCATTCCTCCCTCCCCACTGACCTATTGCAGTCATACCCAGATACATAACATATACCCTATACATATTGTCTTGCGGCTGCGAAATATTCTGCATCTGCTTTACACTCCTTGTCAAAGCTGTCGCTTACACGTTCCACATTGTCAAAAGCTCCACAAAAAAATGACAAAATTATCAAAATATTGTACAATACCTCCACTTTTTTTCATATTGCCGACTGCCGCTTGACTATATCTTCAAGGAGTGGTATTATAGCTTCACTTTAGCACGATAAACAACCGCATAAAATTTAAAGGAAGGTTAAGATTTATGAAACGCATTTTTGCACTGCTGCTGGCTCTTATATGCATGGCAGCACTCCTCGCCGGATGCTCCTCATCCGAAAAGACCGACTACGAGTACATAGAGGACAAGGGCGAGCTCATCATAGGAATCACCATTTACGCGCCCATGAACTACTACGACGAAGACGGAACTACTCTTATCGGCTTTGACACCGAGTTTGCCCAGGCTGTGTGCGACTACCTCGGGCTTGAGGCAAAGTTCCAGGTCATCGACTGGGACACAAAGGAAATGGAGCTCAACTCACGTAATATCGACTGCATCTGGAACGGATTTACCATCAACGATGAGCGCCGCGAGAACGTTGACTTCAGTCTCTCCTACATAATCAATAAGCAGGTCCCGATAATCCGTGCCGAAGACGCTGAGAAGTACCCGGACGTCGCGTCGATGGGTGGGGTCAAAATTGCCGCAGAGGGCGAGAGTGCCGGCGAGACCGCGATCCTTGCGGACGAGGTCCTCTCCACCTGCGATTACACTCCCATGCCCTACCAGTCGGACGTTCTGCTTGAGGTCAAGAGCGGAAGTGTTGACGTCGGCGTGATCGACTACGTTATGGCGAAGGCATCCATTGGGGAGGGGACCGACTATGCGGACCTTATGATCGTCGACGCTGACCTCACAAGCGAGGAATACGCCATCGGCTTCCGCAAGGACAGCCCCAAGACGGTCGAGGCTTTCAACGAGGCAATACAGGCTCTCGCGGACAACGGCACTCTCAACGAGATCGCCGAGAAGTACGACCTTGTCGACCAGCTTGGTCTGTGATTTGGTCAAAGTATTCGAAATATTGTAACATTCTGCAAACGTATGACGCCACCCGTCATACGTTTGCACTCTGATAAGGAAACAATTTTATGTCCTTCTTACAGGTAACGCTCGCGCTGCTCGATGGATTCAAGACGACATTCATTCTCTTCGCGGTGACGCTGTTGGCGGCGGTCCCGCTCGGGCTTCTGGTCTGTCTTGGCTCAAAGAGTCGCATACCGATAGTGCGCATCATCACGCGCGCCTTCATATGGGTGATACGCGGCACACCGCTGATGCTCCAGGTGCTGGTTGTGTTCTATGTGCCCGGTCTCATATTCAAAATGCCGTTCCAGTCGCGTATGGCGGCGGTCATAATAGCATTCATTATAAACTATGCGTGCTACTTTTCCGAGATATACCGTGGCGGAATCGAGAGCATCCCCAAGGGTCAGTACGAGGCGGGTCAGGTGCTCGGTATGACAAAGACGCAGATATTTTTTCGCGTCGTGCTCATGCAGGTCATAAAGCGTATCCTCCCTCCGATGTCCAACGAGATAATAACGCTTGTCAAGGACACTTCCCTTGCGCGTATAATATCGGTCGGTGAAGTCATCCGTTCCGCGCAGGACATTGTATCCGGCTACGCACTGATATGGCCGCTGTTCTACACAGGCGTGTTTTATCTTCTGTTCAACGGCGGACTCACGCTTCTTCTCGGCTGGTGCGAGAAGAAGCTCTCGTACTACAACGGCTAAAAGGGGTGCGGAAACATGTCATTTCTTGAGGTCAGCAACATAACCAAGAGCTTCGGCGACACCGAGGTTCTCAAAGGCATCAGCTTCACTATGGAGCGCGGACAGGTCCTCGCTATTATCGGATCATCCGGCAGCGGCAAAACCACCCTCCTTCGCTGCCTGAACTTTCTTGAAACCGCAGATGGCGGTACGATACGCCTCGGCGGCGACACGCTGTTCGACGCGCAGAACGACCGCCGTATCAGCGACAGTGAGCTCCGTGCTCGCAGGCTTCGGTTCGGGCTTGTGTTCCAGTCGTTCAATCTGTTCCCGCAGTATTCGGTACTGCGCAACGTCACCCTCGCAAAAGAACTCCTCCTGCGCGACGAGGGACACCTGTCACGTGCAGAGCGGCGCCGCCGGCTCGATGAGATCGACGAACAGGCGCGTGCACTGTTGAAACGGGTCGGGTTAGAGGCAAAGTATGCTAACTATCCCTGCGAACTGTCCGGCGGGCAGCAGCAGCGGGTTGCGATAGCACGCGCTCTCGCGCTCAATCCCGACATACTCTGCTTCGACGAACCAACAAGCGCACTCGACCCGGAGCTCACCATAGAAGTCCTGAAGGTGATACGCGGGCTTATCTCCTCCGACCGAACTATGATAGTGGTCACCCACGAGATGAACTTCGCAAGCTCGGTCGCCGACCACGTCATATTCATGGCAGACGGCGTCATCGAGGAGGAGGGAACGCCGGAACAGGTATTCGGCTCGCCGCGCAGCCCAAAGACGCGCGCATTTCTCCAGCGCCCCGACAATTGATATAACGCAAGAGGTTCCTAAGGATTTCAGTTCTTCGGGACCTCTTGTTTTTTTGTTGTCAACCGTCTGTAATTGTGTTAATATATGTTTAAGAATTTTCTGCGTCCGCATTTGCGGCGCAGCACATAGCTGAAAGGGGAAGACAAATGTACAAGTACTCAACCGTCACCGTGGTCACAGACAATGGACCGTACATAACCAAGCTTATCCTTGAGGCGCCGGAGGAGATCCGCGCCGACGCGCTCACGCCTGACGTATTTAATGTGTACGTCGAGCGCAAAAACCCGCGCACCGGTGAGCTGTTCATGGCATCAAAGACATGGATGGGTCCGAGAATATACCCCTCGAAGGGATATCGAGCAATATCCGCCATTTACCCCTGCGACGACTCGGGCGCAAAGGTGTACTCCTCAAAGAAGATCGCATGTGAGATGCCTTACGGTCCGGTATATCCGCTTGGATATGCTCAGGCTTCGTTTGGAATGATGAACGAGTTTGTCCGTAGCGACTACCGCGTCACCCAGATAAAGGAGATCCCCGGCGAAATTCCAATCACCGGCATGGTTTTTGACGAGTTTGCGGGAGACATCTGCGAGCAGCTCAAGGGCTGGAAGAACGACGTGTCCCACTATGCCCCCCTGCCACTAGGCTACGGCTACTTCACTCCCGACTTTGAGGGGCTAAGAGCCGCCGCCGCAAACCCCTCTCCCTTCCGCCCAGCGATAAAAATTCCTGACAAGGTACCGCTCGTGATATGGTTGCACGGCGCAGGTGAAGGCGGCACCGACCCGACCATAGCGTACACAGGGAACAAGGTAGTCGCGCTCTCCGGACCGGACATACAGCGCAAGCTCGGCGGTGCAGCGTACGTTATAGCGCCTCAAGCTCCAACCATGTGGATGGATGCCGGTCTCGACCGTAGCGACCCGAACTTTATGAACACCGGCAAGAGCAAATACAGTGATGCGCTCATGGCGTGTATAACCGAGTTTATCGATTCTCACCCGGACATTGACCGTTCACGCATATACCTCGGAGGCTGCTCGAATGGCGGTTTTATGACCATGCGTATGATAATTGACCATCCCGACTTCTTCGCGGCTGCGTACCCTGTCTGCGAGGCACTCTGGGACAACACCATCTCGGATGAGGACATCGAGAAGATAAAGGACATACCCATCTGGTTTGTTCACTCCGCAAACGACGGCACCGTTGCTCCCGACCGTACGATACTTCCCACCTATAAGCGACTCAAGGCTGCCGGCGGG
This sequence comes from uncultured Clostridia bacterium, assembly GCA_944387575.1. Lineage (GTDB taxonomy): Bacteria > Bacillota > Clostridia > Oscillospirales > JAAYOS01 > CALXFK01. The sequence continues at coordinate 7,772 of CALXFK010000008.1, read as the reverse complement.
AAAAACATCCACGCTACCCTGTTCGACCGTGTCATCGACCAGTCGGGTCTCTTCAAGGATGAGCAGGGTCGTCCGTACGAGTACTTCGGTCACTTCTCATGGGTTCACGTCTACAACGACTTCTGCATATACGACATGGACGGCACGAGAGTGTTCCAGGATGGAATGCCGGTCTCTCTCTGGCAGTGGATGGCGCTCCAGCACAAGTAATTTCACATCGACATACAAAAGGCGAAACGGTTTACCCGTTTCGCCTTTCTCATTACACTTCTATACGCCGATAGCGTTTTCTGACGGATCCTCGTCGACAAGCCGCATCGAGAACTTGTAATGAAAATTGTGCATACCATTCCGGATATAGAACCGGTTGGCGTCGTTTCGAAGCTGATTGCTCGACGCCTCGAGCTGTGCGCAGCCAGCCTCTCTTGCGACCTCGCATGCGCGATCAAACATCTCTCCGCCTACACCGTGGTCGCGTCTCTTGGGCGCAACTATGAATTCCACTATCTCTGCTATCCGCTCTGCGTGGTGTAGCTGCTCCTCGTAACGCATTGTCAGCGCGGCTATGACCTCACCGTCCCGCTCGCACACCATGTAATAGTAATTGTCATTGTTCAATTTGCGGTTATAAATGTCGGTGAATTTATCTAACGGGAGCTGCTTCTGCTCAAGTTCGCATATCAGATTATATATATGTATGCAGTCCTCCGACGTCGCCTTTCTATACATACGCATTCCCTCCTTACTTTCGCGTGGCATTACTACTCACATTTTACCACGTCTCGCTAAGAAATGCAAAGAACGCACCGCAGGACTAAAAAAATGGTAAAAAAATAAGCGGTACTCGTGTACCGCTTATTTTCTGCCGATCCGAACATACGCACGATCGGAAAACACGGTTGTTTTCCGGTTGCACGAGATGTCTAAAAATGTGTGATCCAGACAAACAGTTAATTACTTCTTGGCAGTGATAGTGAAAGGATAAGCGGGAAGACCGGTGCCGCCGGTGAGGTTCGGCTCGCAGTAGTTCTCCTCCGCAAAACGGATCTCGACCTCGGAAGCGGAGGCAAACGCGGAGGACTCGACAATTATTTTGTCTCCCTGCGCAATACCGGTCGCCTCGACTTCGTTTCCATCAACAAACGCACGCAGCGTCTTTACCGGACCGTCGGCAACAAGTCCTCCAGCGGTATTCTTCATGGTGATGACGACCTTGCCGCCGTCAAACGCAGCACTCTCCGCATCCGGGCTCAGCGCCTCAATGTCGGTCTCGCCGTAGACGTACTTCTTCGCTATAAGAGCAAGGCGCTCGCCAGCCGGGCGCTTGCGGCGCGGATGGATATTCTCGGCGTCGCCCGCATCCATGATGCACGCGCAGTACACCTGCGGCAGTTCTCCGCAGACCTTGTGCTGCATCTTCCGGAGCAGCGGATACTCCTTCGCCTTGGCCATTCCCCAACCATCAAACGGAGCAAGCATGACCTGCAGGAACGGGAGCTCCTCGCCCCAGCCCTTGCGCCAGCTGCCGATCATCGCGGATATCGACTTGTCATAGAAGGACGCCCAGCCGTGGTCCTCGTCGCTCTCGCCCTGATACCAGATAAATCCGCGGATGGTGTACGGCATAACAGCCTTTAACATATTCTCATAGAGAACTGCGGGCGAATTCTGGCTCTTCGGTCCCATGTACGCGAATATCGGCTTGGGAGCATTCTTGTCGCGGTTCATCGGCGGAAACTCCGGCTTCTCGCCCATCATCAGCTTGTCCAGCATCGGCTGCATTATTTCGGGGTCACGCAACGTGTTTGCCTCAACGGCGCGCTCGTACTCCTTCATGTCGAGCTCGGCAAAACCCTTCTCATACGCCTCGAGCACAGGGCTGAGCTCGGGAGTTGCCTTCAGGGTCTCAAGATCGGTCCACGCAGAGGACACGGTGCCGCCATAGTTGCAGCCAAGGATACCAACCGGCACGCCGAGCTTCTCACGAAGCTTGCGGGCAAAGTAATACCCGACAGCCGAGAACCAAGGAGCATCCTCAGGTCTCCACTCACGCCAGAATCCGTAATGCTCAAAGTAACCGAGGTCGTAGTGACCGGGATAGGTTACCTCGGGCATGTCGAAAAAGCGGAGCATCGGGTCGTTCGCGGTCGGGATAATATCCGCCGCTTCGACATCGTACTTGTATAGGAACTCCATGTTCGACTGACCGCCGGCAAGCCAGACCTCGCCAATGGCAACATTGGAGAATATTATACGCTCTCCGGTGCTGGCAGAGCTTATGCTGAGCTCGACCACTTCGCAGGCGTCCTGCGGAGGCAGGGTTACACGCCACTTACCGCGCGACGACTCACAGCTTGCGCTCGCGCTGCCGAGAGTAACCGTTATAAAATCTCCCCCTGCGCACTCACCCCAGATGACTATCGGCTTGTTGCGCTGAAGGACCATATTTTCCCCGAAAACAATTGCAGGTTTGAGTTTCATTTATTTGTTTGTCCTTTCGATCGAATTCGAATTTTATTTTTTGAGCTTTGCCTTTATCGGACCGGTCGGCTTTGCGAACGGCGAACGTGCCATATCCGGCTCTATCGTCACATTTTCACCATCAAAGCAGAAGCGGTAGCAGCGTTCATGGCAGGTCTCGATCCAGCGCAGGCGTAGCTCGAACACATTCGGCTCTACCCAGGCGCCGCTCGATAGCACACGTTTGACCGCGCCTCTGCCTATATAATTCTCCGCACGACCGCCATCGAGCGCGGTGGTGAGTATGACCTCCTTGCCCTCCTGCATATAACGCATGTTGCATATGCAGCCAATGAAGTCAATGTGGAAGGACTCAATGCCCTCCGGAGGCTTTGCTCCGCCCATGAAAATTCCGCTGGTATCGCCAAAGCTGAGATTACCTTCGGTGATCTGGTATACCTTTCCGGATATCTCATCGCGCATCGCACTATACGGTGCATACGGAGGCTTTTTGAGCGCAAGCAGACCGAGCCTGCGGGTAAGCGCACCGCATTCGTCTGCATTCTCGGCTATCGCATCAGGACCCTCAGGTATCTCGTCGAGGAACTCCCACATAATGTCGAGAGTATGCTGCGGACCTTCTCCTCCGGTCATGCCGTTTGCATTCTCGGTTATGGCGATTATCATATCGAGGTTCGGCACAACGATAGTGAATTGTCCCATAGCTCCGTCAGCCCGGTATACGCCCTTCGGACGACACATCCAGATTTGGTATCCATAGCCCACAAAGTTGTCCTTCGCGGGCGGGTTGACCTTCTCCTCGGTCGCCGATTCGTTCTGGAGAGTGGTGGCGAGTTTGACATAGTCCTCGGCGAGTATCCTCTCGCCTTCCCAAACGCCTCCGTCTGCATACAATTTCATCAGTCGCAGATTGTCCTCGGTGGTCGCGAGCAGACCACCGCCGCCTATCTCCATGCCGTCCGGCATGCAGTACCAGCGGAGGTTGTCCGGGTCAATGCCTATCTTTTGGAAGAGACGTGGCTTGAGGTACTCGTGGAGACCGAGCCCAGTCTTCTTGCGGACTATTGCTCCGAGCAGCGTAGAACCGGTGCTGTTGTACATATATGTAGTGCCCGGCTCGTGGTTGACCGGAATTGCGAGGAAGTCGCGGATCCAATTCTCGGTCGGGCGGGGCATCTCATCCATGCCGCAGCCCATGCAGAGAACGTGATGAACGGTGAGCTTTTTGAGGTTCTCGGACGGGTTTGCGGGAGCTTCGTCCGGGAATATATCGATAATTCTCTCGTCGAGCTTCAATATACCCTCGGTGTACGCAATTCCCACCGCCGTTGCCGCATACGTCTTGGTGTGCGACTGAAGACCGTGACGGATACCCGGCGCATACGGACTCCACCAGCCCTCGGCACAGACCTTGCCGTGACGCATTATCATCAGACCATGCGGCTCGGTATATCCGCTTTCAAGCTTGTCGAGCAGCCTCATTATAGCTCCACTCGGCACGCCCACCGACTCGGGGGTGACGCGCTCAAACTCTTTTCGCAGCATCTTTCAATCTCCTTCCACAAATTAGTGGAGCTGCTCAAAATGAGCAGCTCCCAAAGCACAGCTCATACCACAATTATATAAAACTTTGCGTTTTCATGCAAGTGGATATATGCAATATCCCGCATTACTTTGCGGTCACCGCGCTGCGCCACTCCACCGGGCTTACACCACAGTGGCGGCGAAAAACGGTGGAGAAATATGAAATGTTTTCAAAGCCAACATCCAGAGCAATCCTGCTTATCGGCTCGTCAGTCTCGGCGAGCTGCTTCCACGCCTCATGGATACGGCATATGTTTATATATTCGCGAAGCGACATACCGACTTCGCGGCAAAACAGTTTTGAAAGGTAGTTCGGCGTTATATGTACATATCCCGCGACCTCAGCGCGGCTGATATCCCGTCTGTAATTCTGCTCAATAAAGCTTATCGCATGCTGGACAAGCTCTCCACACCCACAAGCGCAGGATTCCGGTATCAATGATACAGCAAGCATTTCACACACCTCCCAAAAGCGCAACCTTGCGCGGTACAATTCGTCTTCTTACTTTACTTCTTTATGCACTTCTCCTGTATAAGCCAGACAAGCTCGTCCGACATCTTTTCATGCGTCTTCAGCGACGGATGGTCAAGACCGCCAATCCCGTCAAACATCTGATTTATCATATCAAACTTGAAACACACGACCTTCGGATCTCCGGTAGCGGCAGTATAGTCATTGACCGCCTCGCGAATGAGGTCAAACATATAGTGCGACATCGGTCCAAGGCAGCAGCAGATCCAGGTATCCGGTCCGTTGCAGCGGCGGACGGTCTCAACAAACGTGCGGTAATGCTCCTTGAAGTGCTCCTGCTCCACCATCTTACGCTCCATTTCGGTGGTAAAGCGTATCGGCGAGTAGTCGTTAGTGCCCAGGTTTATTACGACCACATCGCGCGGATTGGCTTTGAAGTCCCATTTCTCGGTCCGCTCCATGCCACGCTTCTCCTCATATATGCCGTCGGTGTACTCGTAAAGCTCCTCCATTGTCGGAAGCCCGAGTGAGAACTGCATCGGCAGCTTCGCATTCGTCACCGCAATACCAGACACGCAAATACAGCTCGCCTCGGCACCAAGCTTACGCGCGGCGATCCCCGCATATGTAAGCCAGCCGTTCTCCTCACGGGTGCGGAACGGTGCACGAGGATCGGTAGCCTCATTTCCAAAACCGCAGGTTATCGAATCGCCAACGAACTCTATCTTCAGGACTTTACCGGCATCGGGAAGCTCGCAGAACTTGCCGTCGGTGCTGAGCGCCGCCACGCCGTTCTGTCCACGCATACCCTCGGACAGCTTGTACACACGCACACGGTGCGTTCCAGCTTCGCCGCTGAACAGGGTGTACTTTCCATCCTCAGTCAGCTCAATACGCTGTGACGGCTCAGTCTCATCATCCACTACCACACCAATACAGGGACACTCTGGCTTCTGCTCCACGCCCGGTCCCTGCATGCTCGGAAGCTCAGCTATGACAGAGAAGTCGGCGGTGAGTTGTGCACCGTCAAACATGACCTCAAAACCGCTCAGGGTCCAGTCAAACCAGACTTCTTTGCGGTTATCATCACGATAACAACGCCCAAAAAAGCGCAGCTTGTCTCCAAAGGTGTTGTAGCTTAAAGTTTCCATCTGCATCATCTCCTACTAAAAATATATCTCCGCCGAAACGGTAGAAAACCATATAAGCACCCGAATTTATATAAACAATCTCCCGCACTAAACGCAGGATAAATTGACATTTCCGCAATTAGTCTCTAAAAACAACTAAAAATCTGCACTTACGCAGAACACTCACACCCCAAAATTTGGTTATTCTTTTTTATGAGTTTTGAGCGCACGGAAACCGTACGCTCAAAACTCCAAGAAATCGTGGCTTAGCTTTAGTCAGCCAACAACTTACTGAATAAGGTCTGCACGGTTATTGTAACGGTCGAGAGCCGCCTGATAAATAGCGGTGACCTGATCAATACCCATGGACTTGACCTGTTCGATATAAGCATCAAACTCGCTGAGCGGGCGGACGCCGGTGATGAACTGAACCTGATTCTCCTGTGCGAAGGAGCTGATGTCGCTCATCAGATTGGCCTTCAGGTTGCCCTCTTCAGTAGTGAGAGTGATGTTGTCCGGGAGAGTGTACTCGTAGTCGCCGATAGTCCATGCGTCGCCGCAGGTGAGCTCGTTTTCGGATATTGCGTCGTACTCACGATAGCCAATGCGATAGAACGGACCGTCGAGGAACATGTAGTAGTTCTCAACTGCGTTGAGGTTCATGTCCGGATGGTTCTTTGCGAAGTCGTTGAGGTGCGGCAGTCCGTCCTCGCCTATCTCCATGGTCACGCCCTCTTCGCCGAAGTTGGCGTAAGTGCTGCCCTCATCGGAGTAGAGGTAGTCCCAGTAACGGCAAGCAAGCTCTATATCCTCGCACGAAGTGGAGATGCCGAGCGCGCCCTGCCATACGAGACGATGTCCGGGGAGAGTGTGGACGGTGCTGTTCTCATCCTTGGTCGGGAACGGAATCGGGACGTAGTTATAGTCCGGATCGACCTTCTGACCCTCGACGTTCTGGTCATCAAGGTAGACGAAGCAGTCGAACGAAAGTCCGAACTCGCCGTTGAGACGTCCGCTCATGTTGCCTATCGAGATGTAGGAAGTCTGGTTGATGAAGTCGGGGCTGATGAGTCCCTTGGAATACCAGTCGGCCATGGTGAATATGTAATCACGATAGCCCTCCTCCAGAATGCTGGCATAAACGACGCCGTCCTTCTGGATGAAGCTGTTGTATCCGTCCGCGCCAAAGTCGCTGACCATGTCGAACGAACGCTCAAGACCGGTGAAGCTGGTGTTGGTCATGTACAGACCGCCCTCGTTGGTGCTGATGTTGTCACGGAAGGCAATGAGTACTTCCTCGACCTCGTCTATGGTCCTCGGTATTTCCATGCCAACCTTATCCAGCCAGTCCTGACGGATCATCATGCCGTTGACCCACGGGCATGCCTCACTCATTATCATCGGGAATCCGCAGAGATAACCCGAATCGGTCAGAGCCTGATGGTATGCCTCGGTATCAGCCTCAAGGCGAGACTGGAGGTTCGGAGTCCACTGCATGTAGTCCATCTGGTCAAGATACCAGCCGGAGTCAATCGCATCGTCATAACCACGGGTGTGGTAGATGTAGATCTGACGGACGAAATCGGGCATGTCATCCGAGACGAGCAGCAGGTTGTATCCCTCTGTCGCAGCCTCAGCGGTGGGATTCTGGAACTCAAGATGCACGCCGGTCTTCTCTTCAAGGTATTGGAAAATCGGAGTCTCGTTGTAGTCCTGAACAATTTCCGCGAGGTTGGTCGGCCACCAGCATTCGAAGGTGGCACCGTCGGTCAGCGGATAAGTAACCTCGGTGGGCTCATCCGTCTCGACGGGATCAGTGTCCTCGTTTCCGGCGCTGGGTGTGGCAGTAGCGGTGTTATCGCCGCCATTGTCCTCATCACTTTCATTCGAGCAGCCCGCAAAGAGACCAACTGCAAGAATGAGCACCAGAAGCAGTGCTAACAGCTTTTTCATAGCTCCTTCTTTCCGCGCAAATCTGCGCAAAATAATTATTTACCTCGACGGTATTCGCCTCTGGTCGACCTCCCAATCATTTGACCATACCCGCGAAACCCGTGCGACAGGTAACAAAATCAGGCGAGTATCTCTCCAATCAGATACTCCAT
>CALXFK010000007.1 GCA_944387575.1 uncultured Clostridia bacterium | reverse complement strand
TGCGGTAGAGCCCAAGTTTCACAGCGGTTCACCGCCTGTCGCAAGCACTGTAAGTGTGTCCGAGATTTTTTGGTACAGCTCGAGCTCGGTGCTGCCGCCTCGGTAGAGCTGGTGGTATACCTCACCGTCTTTTATGAACATCACGCGGCTTGCGTGACTTGCTGCCTTCACCGAGTGGGTCACCATGAGTATCGTCTGCCCGCCGCGATTTATGCTGCCGAAAAGCCGGAGAAGCTCGTCGGTAGACTTTGAGTCGAGCGCACCGGTCGGTTCGTCGGCGAGTATGAGGCGGGGGTTTGTGATGAGTGCCCGCGCGACTGCCGCGCGCTGCTTCTGACCGCCGGACACCTCATATGGGTACTTTTTGAGTATCTGCTCGATGCCGAGCTGCTGCGCTATCGGGACGATGCGCTTTTTCATCTCGGACGGCTTCCTACCTGACAGCACAAGTGGCAGGTAGATGTTGTCCTCGAGTGAGAAGGTGTCGAGCAGGTTGAACTCCTGGAACACAAAGCCGAGATTGTCCCGGCGGAACGCGGATATCTCTGACTCCCGAATTTTAGAGAGGTCCCTGCCGTCCAGCCGGACGCTGCCGGTGGTCGGCTTGTCGAGCGCCGCGAGTATGTTGAGAAGGGTGGTCTTGCCCGAGCCGGACTCGCCCATTATCGCGACATACTCCCCCTCCTCCACCTTGAAGGACACGCCGGAGAGCGCCTGAACCTGGTTTCCTCCGAAGCGGGTGGTATATACCTTTTTCACCGCGTCAACTTCCAAAATACTGATAGGTCATTCCTCCTTCCGTTTGCAGTGTCATTGTAGCAAAAAGGGAAAATGCATCGCCATTCTTTCGGCTTACATTTTCCCCAGAATTCCTTACGGTTTTGTAAGAAGTGGACCGCGCGGCAAGGTCGCGCTCACTCCACCTCCAGCTCATCCCGCTCGAGGTGTATGCGCACCGCGGTGCCGAGTTCGAGCGAGGAGCTTAATTCGATGCGGTGACCGAGGTTTGTGCAGACCCGGCGGCAGAGGTAAAGCCCGATGCCGCTCGCCTTCTTGTCGCTTCGACCGTTGTACCCGGTGTAGCTCTTCTCGAACACGCGGGGCAGGTCCTCCGGCGCAATACCGATGCCGGTGTCGCGTATGCAGAGGGTGAGCGGCGCCTCAAGCTCGATGGTCACGCCGCCGGAGTTCGTGTATTTGACGGCGTTTGACAGCACCTGCTCGATTACGAACGCCAGCCATTTCTCGTCGGTGAGCACTCTTGCGTGCAGCGGCTCGTAATAGAGCCGGAGCTTCTTGCGGATGAACTGCCCGGAAAACTTCTTTACAGCCTCGCGAACTATCGGGTCGAGCTCCTGCTCGCGGAACAGGTAGTCGCTTGAGCCAGAGTCGAGCCGCATGAACGCGAGCACCATCTCGACATACTGCTCTATGCGCTGGAGCTCGTCGGAGAGCTGGCGACCGGCGGGGGTGTCCTCGTTCTGGAGGATGAGCCGCATAGCCGCGATCGGCGTCTTTATCTGGTGCGCCCAGATGGTGTAGTAGTCCACCATGTCGCTGTACCGTAAGCTCGTGTCGGTGGCGAGCTGCTTCTGCTCTTGCTGCAGCGAAGCTATTATCGCCTGGTAGTCGAGGTCGTCGAGCGACCGTGGCTCGGGCATCCGCTCTATGAGCGCGCCGGGCATGCGGCAGAGCCTGGTGAGCTCGTTGTGCCTCAGCCTTGCGCGCCGGAGGTCGAACGCGGCGAATATGACAGCGAACACTGCGCAGACCGCGAGCGGATAGAGCACTGCCCCGAGCGGAAGCTCATAGAGGTAAAAGGTCAGAAGAAATACAGCCGCTGACACGACTGAGAGGGTGATTACCCGCGCCCGGCTGCGCAGGTATGTCTTCAAAAAGCAGGTTTTCATCCCGCGCGCCCCCTCACTCGACTAGATAGCCGACGCCGAACTTCGTGGTGATGAAGTTTGAAAGCCCCGCCGCGTCCAGTTTCCGGCGGAGCCGCCCGACGTTGACGGTGAGCGTGTTCTCGTCGACGAAGCTGTCGGTCTCCCAGAGCCGCTCCATCAGCTTCTCGCGGCTCACCACCTTCCCCTTGCTCTCCATGAGCGAGAAGAGTATGCGGTACTCGTTTTTTGTGAGGTCGATAAGCTTGCCGTCGTAGGTGAGGGTGTTGTCGCCGGTGTTCAGAAGCGCGCCCCGGTGCTCGAGCACCGGCACGGCGGGCGCAAAGTCGTAGGTGCGGCGGAGCATCGCGTTTATCTTCGCCATCAGCACGCCCTGGTCGAACGGCTTTGCGATGAAGCCGTCGCCTCCCATGTTTATCGCCATGACTATGTTCATGTTGTCGGAGGCGGAGGAGATGAATATTATCGGGACCTTCGACACCTTCCGAATCTCGCCGCACCAGTAGTACCCGTTGAAGAACGGAAGCGAGATATCGAGCAGGACGAGGTGCGGGTCGTACTCCGCAAAGTCGCTCATCACGGCGCGGAAGTCCTTTACCTGCCGCGCGTCGAGCGCCCACGCCCGCGTCATATCCTCGATGGCGGAGGATATTGTCGGGTCGTCCTCAACTATAAGAATCCTGTACATGAGTTACACCGCCTGTCGGTCACGGAAAAGAAGTGTCCGCGCTCAAAACCGCGTACAAATCGCGCGAACCGCCACCATATTACCACAAAACTGCGCGGTTGTACAGCGGAGTGCAGGACTATTCGGCGGCAAGCGTTACCAGGCTAGAGATGAGCCCGGTAAGCTCGTCGAGCGCGAGCGCGTCGCCCGAGAGGTCGAAGTACAGAGCGCCCGCCTCGAACTGCGCCACGAAATATACGCCGTCGCTGTAAATATACGCCGTCGCGCCGCCTATCTCGGACGGCTCCGGGTCGTCGCACATGATGTACGTATCTCTCAGCGGTGCCTCAAACGTGCAGAGCGAGACGGTTATGCTACCGCCGCCCTCGGTGTCGAAGCCGAACACATAGTCGTGCAGCCGGTACTCCTTCTCGCCGTCAGCCCCCAAAGCGGCGGGCGCGAACAGCATATAGGCGCCCCGCTGCGTCCATCTTTCGGGAAATACCGAGAGGAACTGCCGGTAGTCGATGCCGGTGTTCTCCGAAAAACCGTCCAGTTCGGCGAGCTGCCCGTCGGGGGTGGGCTCGGGGTGCAGCGTGTAGCAGTCGATGTCGGCGCTCACAAGCTCGTCCGGTCTGTTTACCGCGATTCTGTCTGCTGGGACGGGCGCGTCGGAGGGCGTGACAGAGGGCGCGCCGGTGGTGGCAGGAGTGCTGAAAAATGGCTCGTCGATGTGCGGCTGCGCGCCGCCGGGGAGAGTGCGCGACACGAGTGGCACGGCGAACGCCGCGAAAACTGTAAGCACACAGAGACACGCCGCCGCTGCAAACCACCGCCGCGTCTGAACTGTGTGTTTTGCGGAGGCGTGTATTGCATGCGCCTCGACAATATACCTCTCGTCGATCTCTCCGAAGATGTCGCAGAAATTCTGTTTATTCACTCGAAAAACCCCCTTTTGGTGAGAAAATCATGTAGCTTCAAGCGGGTGCGATGGAGCGAGACCGAGACGCTGTTCTCGCTTTTTGCAAAGCGTGCGGATATGTCGCCTATGCCGTCGAAGTACCAGTACCGACATACGAACATCGCGCGCTCGACCGGTCTGAGCCTGCTCAGGAACTCGTCTATCGCGCGGACGAGATCACGGTGTTCGAGCTCGCGGTCAGGCGGTGTTCCCCCAGGTACACACTCGGCGAGCTCATCAAGCGCGAGTGTGATCTCGCCGCCTCCACGTTTCGCGGCAGTGTTGCGGCGGTAGCGGTTGAGTGACAGGTTCCGTGTTATTTTACCAAGAAATGCGGAGAGCACGGCTGGGCGGTGCGGCGGAATCGAATTCCACGCGCGAAGAAACGTGTCGCTCACGCACTCCTCCGCGTCCTCCCTGCTTCCGAGAATGTTCAGGGCGATGGCGGTACAGTATCCGCCGTACCTCTCGGCGGTCGCGGAGACGGCGCGCTCGTCCCTGTCCCAGTAGAGCTGTATGATTGCGCTGTCCTCCATGTTTTTACCTCCTCTCACCCATATACACAGCATTCCCACAGGATTCTTACAGAAATGGTACAGCATTTTTAATTAAATTGCAATTTTCACTCACGGCAAAAATTTTCTGCAAATTTAATCCCCCCACGGGGCTTGTGCGAAGATGAAAAACAAATTATTGTAGCACTGGTGGCGCCGCAGCCAAAGTTAAGTGGGACGTCAGACTGTGACCCGCAAGAAAGGAAAACTGTATGAGGAAAATAATTGTACTTTTTGTTGTGGTAGCAATGATTGCCGCGCTTGCAGGGTGCGGCGGTGGAGGAGATGGGCAGAACGCTACCGTTTCGCCATCCGCGTCGGGCGGGGGACAGACCACCGAGCCGTCCACCCTCGTATACGGTTCAAGCGACTATACACGGATAAACCCCGCGATGGACGAGCACTGCGAGATAAACCTGCTTCTGTTCAACGGACTTACCGCGCACGACGGCGAAAACCAGATTGTCCCCGGACTCGCCGAGCGGTGGGACTACGACGAGGAGACCTACACCTACACCTTCTATATCCGCGAGGGCGTGAAGTGGCATGACGGCGAGCCGTTCGGGGCGGAGGATGTGAAGTTCACTATCGAGGCGATAATGGACCCGGAAAACGGCTCGGAAAACGCGCCGAACTACGAGGACGTCGAGGAGATAGAGGTGATGGACGAGCTCACGATAGCATTCAGGCTGTCTGCGCCGAACGTCGCGTTTCTCGAGTACATGACCATGGCGGTGCTCCCCGAGCACCTGCTTGCGGGGGAGGACATGCAGGAGTCCGACTTTTTCCGCAACCCCGTGGGAACCGGTCCGTACAAGCTCGAGAGCTGGGACGTAGGGCAGTCGATAGTGCTTGTGAGAAACGAGGAGTACTACCTCGGAACGCCTGGTATAGAGCGGGTCATATTCAAGATTGTCACTGACGACAACGCTCAGGCGATACAGCTCGAGACTGGAGAGCTTGACATGGCTCTGCTCGACCCCAAGAACGCACAAAACTTTGCGGAAAGCGACGGCTTTGTGCGCTATGACATGACCACCGCCGACTACCGTGGCATCCTATTCAACTTCCAGAACGAATACTGGACCGAAAACCGCGACATTATCCCCGCGATATGCTGCGCGATAGACCGAGAGGCGATAATAGACGCGGTGCTGCTCGGGCAGGGTATGCCGGCGTACGGACCACTGCAGCAGAACATCTATAACAATGAAAACGTCGAGCGGTACGACTACGACCCCGAGCGCGCACGTGAGATTCTCGAAGCCGCCGGGTGTACCCTCGGCTCGAACGGTTACTACGAGCGGGATGGCGAGGAGATAGGCTTCGTGATAAGTGTCATGTCCGGCGAGCAGGACCGCATCGACATTGCGCAGGCGGCAGCGCAGCAGCTCCGCGAGGTCGGGATAAACTGCACCGTCGAGATTCCCGCGCAGATGGACTGGGCGGGGCAGATGGCGTGCCTCATCGGGTGGGGCAGCCCGTTTGACGCGGATGACCACACATACAAGGTGTTCGGCACCGGCAAGGGCGCGAACTACTCGGGTTACTCGAACGAGAAGGTGGACGAGTACTTGACCCTCGCGCGCCAGACCTCGGACACTGAGGAGCGCGCGGAGTATTACGCGCTGTTCCAGCAGGAGCTTGCAAACGACCCGCCGTTCGCGTTTATCTGTTACATAGACGCAAACTATGTAGTAAACTCGAAGGTTCAGGGGATTGCAGCGGACACGGTGCTCGGTCACCACGGTGTCGGTATTTTCTGGAACATACACGAGTGGAGTATAGCGGACTAATGGATGCGCTGCGACCGGTGCGCCGCCGGTTTCAACCGGCGGCGCTGCCGCATTATACCCCGCGCCGTAAAGGTGCGGGGAAAACCTGATTTTACGGTGTTTTGCGCCGGTGGAGGGCATATGGCTGAGCTTCTGGAAGTGGATAACCTGTCGGTGAGTTTCTTTACCGGGGCGGGTGAGGTGCAGGCGGTGCGGGGGGTGAGTTTCTCGCTGAAGGCGGGGGAGACGCTCGCGATTGTCGGCGAGTCGGGCTGCGGCAAGAGCGTGCTCTGCCGCAGCATAATGAAGCTGCTTCCACGAACGGCGCGGATAAAGGGCGGGAGTATCCGCCTCAACGGCGCGGACATAACTGTGCTTGGCGAGCGCGAGATGCGCAGACTGCGAGGGAAGCTGTTTTCGATGGTGTTTCAGGACCCGCTCACCGCGCTCGACCCGACGATGCCGGTGGGTGAGCAGATAGCGGAGGCGGTGCGGGTGCACTCCCCACGCATCTGCCGCGACGCGCTGCGCCGGCGGGTAATTGAGCTTATGGAGCTTGTGGGTATAGAGCGGGCGGAAGAGCGCATGAAGCTCTGCCCGCACAGCTTTTCGGGCGGGATGAGGCAGCGGAGCGTACTTGCTATCGCACTTGCGGGAGATCCGGACATACTGTTTGCCGACGAACCGACCACCTCGCTTGATGTGACTGTCCAGGCGCAGATACTCGACCTGCTGCGCGACATACAGCGTAGACTGGGCACGGCGACTGTGTTTGTAAGCCACGACCTCGGGGTGGTGGCGCGGGTCGCGGACAGGGTCGCGGTGATGTACGCGGGGAAGATTGTTGAGATCGGGACGGTTGAGGATATTTTTTACCGACCGCGTCACCCGTACACGTGGGGGCTTTTGCGCTCGCTTCCCGCGCTCGGACGGGGGAGGGACACGCTTCCAACAATCCCGGGTATGCCACCGACTCTCATCGACCCGCCGCCGGGCGACGCATTCGCCTGCCGCAACGAGTATGCGCTCGGGATAGACTACCGGCTCGAGCCGCCGATGTTCCGGGTGAGCGACACGCACATGGCGGCGACCTGGCTTCTTGACCCGCGCGCGCCGGAGATACGCGCGCCCGAAATACGCGCGGCGGTTTCGCAGGCTGCCGGGGCGACTGACGGGGAGACCGCCGGGGCGAGCGTTGGGGAGACCGCCGGGGCGAACGCCGGGGAGACTGGCGGGGCGAGCGCGGATGGTGGCGAGACGCTTATCGAGCTTCGCGGGCTTACGCACCTGTTCCCGCTCTCGCGGAAGCACGCGCTGAAGGCGGTGGATCGGGTCTCATTCGGAATAAAGCGCGGGGAGATATTCGGTCTTGTGGGCGAATCCGGATCCGGGAAGTCTACGCTTGCGCGGTGTATAATGAACGTAATCCGTCCGACCTCCGGAGAAATCCTGTACCGTGGCGCGGACGTGTGCCGCCGCGCTGAGTTTCGCGCGAACAGGCGCATGTTGCAGCTCTCGCGGCAACTTATATTTCAGGACTCCGCCTCGAGCCTGAACCCGCGCATGAAGGTGTGCGACATTGTAGCCGAGCCGCTGAGAATAAACCGCGTCCCGCCGGCGTTCGGAAGTTACCGCGCGGACGCGGAGCGGCAGCTGGAGCGCGTTGGGCTTGACCGGGGGTATCTCGACTGTTACCCCGGAGAGTTGTCCGGCGGTCAGCGGCAGAGGGTGGCGATTGCGCGGGCATTGTCGGTCTCGCCCGAGTTTGTGGTGGCGGACGAGCCGGTGGCGTCGCTCGACGTGTCTATTCAGGCGCAGATAGTCAACCTGTTCCGGAGGTTGCAGCGGGAGCAGGGGTTCACGTTTCTGTTCATAGCGCACGACCTTACGATGGTGGAATTTCTCTGTCAACGGGTCGCGGTGATGTATCGCGGCAGGGTCGTCGAGCTTGGAGCGACTGGGGAGCTGTTTTCAAACCCGCTCCACCCGTATACCCGGGCGCTGCTCGCGGCGGTACCCATCCCCGACCCCGCGCTCGAACGTGGACGGGAGCTCACGGCGTTCCGCGCCGAGGAGTTTGAGCGGGAGGGAGAGCTTGTGGAGGTGTCGCCCGGTCACTATTTGCTTTGCGGAGAAAAGGAAAATTCGGACGGGAGGGGAA
>CALXFK010000006.1 GCA_944387575.1 uncultured Clostridia bacterium | reverse complement strand
GTCTGCGTATGCCCTGCGTCGTGTTCATCCAGGGTTCCGCATGGGGTAAGCAGGACTGCTACCAGACTCTTCCTATGCTCATAGATATCGCGCGCCTGGGCTTTGTGGTCGCATCGGTTGAGTACCGTCCGACCAACATCGCGCCCTTCCCGGCGTTCGTGTCCGACGTCAAGGCGGCTATCCGCTTCCTGCGTCACAACTCCGAGACCTTCGGCATCGACCCGACCCGTATCGCTGTCTGGGGCGACAGTTCGGGCGGGCACACCTCTCTCATGGTCGGTTCAACCGGCTGGACTAAGGAATTCGACGACGACCTCTATCCGGAGGAGTCGAGCGCGGTCTGCGCGTGCGTCGCTTATTACGGATGCTCCGAGTTCAGCCCATTCCTCGAGGGTGGAAAGTTTGCACGTCCTTATCTGTTCAATCACATCCTCGGAGACGAGGGCGTCAAGGACCCGACCGCTGTTGCACGTATGAGCCCGGTCACCTATATAAACAAGGAGAACGAATACCCGCCGTTCCTGCTCATGCACGGCGACGTGGATGCCACCGTTCCGTTTGAGCAGAGCGTGTTCATGTACGACAAGCTGCGTGAGTGCGGCAAGCGCGTCGACTTCTATAAGGTCCGCGGTGCGAACCACGGTCAGTTCTTCTGGACTCCCGAGGTCATCCGAGTCACCGGCGAGTTCCTCAAGGCGTACGTGTAAGACATCGGCACCGCTTCTGCTGACCACGTCCCATTTCTTCAGTAAACAAACAGGCGCTCCCCTTTTTGGCGGGGAGCGCCTGTTTTAATTATTTGGCATCGTATTGCTGCGGAAAACGACAGATATCAGGCAGACGTATCAGAAGAGGACTTATTCGTCTTCCTCCTCGTCGTTGTCGTCCTCATCGTATTCGTCGTATTCGTCCTCCGGTTGACTGCAATAGTAGTTATTCGTGTCGCCGTTTTTCGCGGACGAGATAGCAAATCCGGCTATCACGCCGACTAGCGCGCCAAGGAAAAAGCAGGTGGCATTTAACCACGGTGAGTAAAGCGACTTTTTGAAGCCGTTGATGACGCTGCTTTTATCTATTTTTCGAAACATACAGCCACCTCCCATAATTTTTCTCATGGCGAAACCTCTCTATCTTTTCAGTGCTGATGAATTACTGATCGTTCTCTTCCTCGGAGGGTTCGATGACATCCTCGACGACCGAATCGTCCTCTTCAGACTCTTCTTCGTCGGTGCATCCGCACTCGCACTCGTCGCCACACTCACAGCATTCGTCCATGCAGTCGCACTCGTGACGGCAACGGTAGTCGGCAAACTGGTCGCGAAGGTCATCGATCTTGTAGCAGAGCTCGTCGAAGTATGCTGCAAGTTTGTCTGAATTTTTAGAAATGAGATAACCGGTAGCTGCGCCCGCTGCAAAACCGAGAAGTACTTTGAAACCACTCTTCATAGTCATATCTTCCTTTCTTGATAGCATGCTGTTTTACTTAACTGTACTGCTAACTGACCTTAAGGCTATTATAGCGCAGGCGGGATAAAAATACAACCGGAATTTACTGCGGAAACCGAAAAATAGATGCCGATAGCCTGTTTATTCAGCATTCTCCCAGTTGTGCCAGACCTCCTGGACATCGTCGTTGTCCTCAAGCTGGTCGAGGAGTTTCTGCATGTTTTTTAGGTCGTCCTCGTCGGAGAGGGTAACATATGTCTGCGGTACCATCTCGACCTGGGCGCTGAGAAAGGTGTATCCGAGACCTTCAAGAGCACTGCTGACTGCGGGGAAGTCATCAGGCGAGCAGGTGATCTCGAAGGTGTCCTCCGCAGCCTCGAACTCATCTGCACCAGACTCTATCGCGTCGCTCATGACCTGATCCTCGTCGCGATCCTCTGCGTCTATGACAATGACTCCTTTGCGGTCGAACGACCAGCTCACGCATCCAGTTGCGCCGAGGTTGCCGCCGAACTTGTCGAATGCGTGGCGAACTTCGGATGCGGTGCGGTTGCGGTTGTCGGTCATGGCTTCGACTATCACTGCAACGCCGCTCGGACCGTATCCCTCGTAGGTTATCGACTCGTAGTTTGCGCTGTCTCCGCCGCCGGCGGCTTTTTCAATGACGCGTTTGAGGTTTTCGTTGGGCACGTTGGCAGCTTTCGCCTTGGTGATTATCGCGCTGAGCTTGCTGTTCGAGGCGGGGTTTGCACCGCCTTCGCGCACTGCGACGATTATCTCACGCGTAAGCTTTGTGAAGATTTTTGCGCGCTGCGTATCGGTCTTGCTCTTCTTTGCCTGTATGTTGTGCCATTTGCTGTGTCCGGACATTTAAAATATCTCTCCCTTGTACGGTTTAAAGGTTAGTCTAGTAGATAATGTATTTTACCACCGTGAGGCGAATGTTTCAAGCCGTAATTTCGCCGATTTCGTGCGTAAGCAAATTTTCTCTTGACATGCGGGCTCCGGCTGTCGTTAAATTGAACTGTTGCCTGCACGGTGCAAAGCGTCGGTGCAAATAACTGGATGCAAACGTATGGAGAAAATATATGGAAAGTATTGCTGCGATAATTGCTCGAGAGCTCGGCAAGAGCGAGACGCATGTGGAAAACGTGATAAAGCTGATCGATGAGGGAAATACCATACCGTTTATTGCCCGGTATCGCAAAGAGTCGCACGGAGCGATGGACGATACGGCGCTGCGCGCGCTTGCCGATCGACTTAAATATTTGCGCGGGTTGGACGAGCGGCGGGAGGAGATAAAGCGGTCGATTGCGGCGCAGGAAAAGCTCACGCCCGAGCTCGAAAAGGATATAGACGCGGCGGAGACCCTTGCGGTGCTAGAGGACATTTACCGCCCGTACAAGCAGAAACGGCGCACTCGTGCCACCGTGGCAAAGGAGCGCGGACTTGAACCTCTTGCGGCAGCGATTTTCGAACAGTCTTCGCAGACCGAGCCGCTCGAGAGTCTTGCCACGCCGTATGTGAGCGGCGATCTAGAGGTCGCGGACACCGCCGCTGCGCTCGCGGGGGCTGCGGACATAATATCTGAGTGGATAAGCGATTCGGCAGAGATACGCGGGACTCTTCGCGAGCGCGCACAGGCGAGGGCATCCATATCCTCTGAGGCTGACAAGGAGGAGGACTCGGTATACCGCACTTATTATGGATTCAACTCGCCGCTCAAAAAATTGCAGGGGCACCAGGTCCTCGCGCTGAACCGCGGGGAAAAGGAGGGTTTCCTCAAGGTCTCGATAGTAAACGACGAGCAGGATGCGCTCGAGACGATATGGAAGGCGACGGTGAAAAACGATAGGGAGACCGGGCGCTTCGTACGCGCTGCCGGGGAGGACGCATGGAGTCGTCTGATAAAACCTTCGCTTGAACGCGAACTCCGCGCGGCGCTCACCGAGGCGGCTTCGGAGGGAGCGATACACAACTTTGTTATAAACCTGCGCCCGCTTCTGATGCAGCCGCCGGTGAAAGGTCATGTCACGATGGGTCTTGACCCTGGATATCGCAATGGCTGCAAGGTCGCGGTGGTGGACGCGACCGGCAGGGTGCTTGATACTGCGGTTGTGTATCCAACGTTTGGTGAGCGCCAGAAGGAGGAGGCGATAGCAAAGCTCTCCTCGCTCATAAAGAAACACCGTGTGGAGCACATCGCTATCGGAAACGGCACGGCGTCGCGGGAGACCGAGCAGATGGTGGCGGAGATGATACGCCGGATAGGCGGCGGTGTGTCGTATATGGTGGTAAATGAGGCTGGCGCATCGGTCTATTCCGCGTCGAAGCTTGCCGCGGAGGAGTTTCCGCAGTTTGACGTGAACCTGCGCAGCGCGGTTTCGATAGCGCGCAGGTTACAGGATCCGCTTGCCGAGCTCGTCAAAATAGACCCGAAGTCGATAGGCGTCGGGCAGTATCAGCACGACATGCCTCAGAAGCGGTTGGATGAGGCGCTTGCGGGAGTGGTCGAGGACTGCGTAAACGCGGTCGGCGTGGACGTGAACACCGCGTCGCCGTCGCTTTTGAAATATGTGTCCGGTCTCACCGCTGCCACCGCGAAAAATATCGTCGCTTACCGGGAGGAGAACGGGGCGTTCAGCGCCCGAAGGCAGCTGCTGAAAGTGCCGAAGCTCGGACCGAGGGCGTTTGAGCAGTGCGCGGGGTTTATAAGGGTGCCGGAGAGTGGGTATGTGCTGGACAACACGGGCGTGCATCCGGAGAGCTGCGCCGCCGCGGAGAAGCTGCTCGGGCTTGTGGGGTACACTCTGCAGGACGTCTCGAACGGTGGAATCGGAGATCTCCCCGCAAAGGTGAAAAAATACGGGACGGCGCGCGCCGCAGAGGAGTGCGGAGTCGGCAGGGAGACTCTTGAGGATATCGTGCGCGAGCTGATGAAGCCGGGAAGAGACCCGCGAGACGAACTTCCTGCGCCGATACTGCGCACCGACGTGATGGATATAAACGATCTCCAGCCCGGCATGAGGCTCACCGGCACGGTAAGAAACGTCATAGATTTCGGCGCGTTTGTCGATATCGGGGTACACCAGGACGGGCTCGTCCATATATCGGAGATAGCGGATCGGTTCATTAGGCACCCGTCCGAGATTCTGTCGGTGGGAGACGTTGTTGAGGTGGTCGTGCTGTCGGTCGAGGCACAGCGCAAACGTATATCGCTCTCGATAAAACAGGCAAAGAAGAAACAGGACTGAACGGCATGGTGCCGGCATAGAATGTCGGTATGTTTGTGCTGATATATGAGGGTGAGGAAAAAGCGGCGGGACGGTTCAGGCTGCGCGGAAGACCGGCGATAGAGATCGAGGGTAGCGGGGGACTTCGGAGGGTACATGCGCTGAAAACGACCGTGTGCCGCCGGGACATACAGGGGGACACGGGTGCGGCGCGGAGACTTGCGCGGATGGCGTCGGTGCTTGCGGAACTGTCCTGCGGGACCGGCATATGTGCGGAGAGCTTCGGAGAGCATTCTAGCGCGCTGTTGAGGGTGCTCGGTCTGCGCGAGCCGGATGTGCGTCCGCTTATGCGCGCACTTGCGGGGCGGATGGCGCTCACCGCGATTGGGAGCAGGGAGTGTGAGCTTGCCGCGGTATATGCCAATAGGTTGACACGGGAGGTCGCGGAGGCGGTAGCGCTGCTTTCACCGCGGTCGCGGAGCATAGCGCTGATGCTGCGGGAGGATTCGGAGCGGTGTGCAGATGTACTGTATGCGCAGTACGGGGTCGCGGCGGTCTGCGCGGAGGGGGTGGCTGCGGAGGCAGAGTTGCACCTTCTGTTCGAGCCGCCGAGAAACGGATTTTCTGCAGGACCGAACTCTGTTGCCGTCTCTCTGTGCGGCGAGCTGCCAGGTCTTCCGCCAGAGAGCTATACCTCGGCGGATATACGTCCGCCGGAAGAGTTCTGTCCGAGTGGATTCCGTCCGGTGGAGATCGCGGCGGCGCTTTATGCGCAGCGCGAACTTGCGCCGAAAAACGTGCGGATAGTGCAACTGCTGGGCACAGACGGTGGCAATAACGGCAATAAATTGTGTTGACAAGACCGACACGAGAATCTATAATGATACAATATTGGATAATGAAAGTGCCGGCAGATCCGGTATACGCAAAATTTGATAGGTGTTGCCCACAAATGTGGGCGTGAAAGGGTGAATAAGATGGCTGCTAACGGCATCAAGACATATAAGCTTACGAAGGAGCGCCTTCACGAGTATGAGGAGGAACTCAATCATGCGCGCACAGTCCGCGAGCGTGAAGTCGCGGAGCAGATAAAGGTAGCGCGTTCATTCGGAGACCTCAGCGAGAACAGCGAGTATGATGAGGCAAAGACCGAGCAGGGAAAGCTGTACAGTCGCATTGCTGAACTCGAGGAGATAATAGCGCACGCCGTCATAATAGAGGACGGGGACGCTACCGAACATGTGGACATTGGCTGCGAGGTGCAGGTCAAGATGCTCGCCAACGGTAAGGAGTACAAGTACAAGATGGTCGGTTCGAAAGAGGCTGACCCGCGTGCCGGTCGCATATCCGACGAGAGCCCGCTTGGGCGTGCACTTGTCGGTGCCAAGGAGGGAGACGTAGTGACATACGAGGCTCCTGCGGGGCAGATGCAGGTCGAAATACTGGCTATTTCCCGTTCCTAAAATAGAAAGAAAGCGGAGGATGGACGATGACAGAGCAGAGCGAGGCTCAGGTAAGTGAGCTTTTGCAGATACGCAGGGACAAGCTTGCAGAGCTTGTGCAGGATGGGCGAGATCCGTTTGCTGAAAAGACCTTTGAGCAGGATGCACATTCAACGGATATAAAGGCAAATTACGAGTCCTATGAGGGACGGATAGTGAAGGTCGCAGGTAGAATTATGAGCAAGCGTGGAATGGGTCGCGCCTGCTTCTGCAACCTTGCCGACGGCGAGGGCGACATTCAGGTGTACGTCAGGCAGGACGAGGTCGGGGAGCAGGAGTACGCCTATTTTAAAAAGGTGGATATTGCCGATATCGTTGGATTCGAGGGCGAGGTATTCAAAACCAAGAGCGGTGAGATAACCGTGCGTGCCAAGAGTTTCAAGCTGCTTGCAAAATCGCTGCGCCCGCTGCCCGAGAAGTTCCACGGACTTAAAGATCCTGACCTGCGCTATCGTATGCGCTATCTCGATCTGATAATGAACCGCGAAGTCCGCGACACGTTTGTAAAGCGGTCGCGCATAATAGATATTCTCAACGCAGAGATGGTCCGCCGCGGATTTATGCGCGTGGAGACCCCGGTGCTGCACAATCATGCGACAAACGCCGCTGCGCGTCCGTTCCATACTCATCACAACACGCTCGACATCGATATGGTTATGCGCGTTGAGCTTGAGCTTCACCTCAAGAGACTCATAATCGGCGGTTTTGAGCGGGTGTATGAGATGGGGCGCGTGTTCCGCAACGAGGGGATGGATATACGTCACAACCCCGAATTTACCGGTTTCGAAATGTACCAGGCGTACACCGATTACCACGGCATGATGGAGCTCTGCGAGGGTCTATTTTCGGCGGTTGCAGCCGAGCTATGCCCGGATGGAAAGCTAAACTATCGCGGTGTGGATATAGACCTCAAGACGCCCTGGCGCCGTATGACGATGACCGAAGCGGTGCGCGAATATGCAGGCGTTGATTTTGACAGCATCGAGACCGACGAGGAGGCAAAGCGCGCTGCGGACGAGAAGGGTGTCCATTACGAGGACGAGCACAAGCGCGGCGATATACTTAGCTTGTTTTTCGAGGCGTTTGCCGAGGACAAGCTCATTCAGCCGACATTTATAATCGATTACCCGGTCGAAATATCCCCGCTTGCGAAGCGCACGAGTTATGACCCGCGCCTTACCGAGCGGTTCGAGATATTTATAAACGGATGGGAGTTCGGAAACGCATTCACCGAGCTCAACGACCCGCTCGACCAGTGCGAGCGGTTCATCGAGCAGGCGATGAAGAAAGCGATAGAGGGCGAGTTCGAGATAGATGAGGACTTCGTGACCGCAATGGAGTACGGTATGCCGCCGACAGGTGGAATGGGTCTCGGTCTTGACCGTATGATAATGCTTTTCACAAACAGCGCATCGATACGGGACGTCTTGCTCTTCCCGACCATGAAACCTTTGAAAGATGTAACTTCCGGGAACGATACAGGGAACAATACTCCTGAAACCACTGAAAATAATACAAAAGTTGAACCCGAAAAGATCGACTTTTCCAAAGTGGAAATCGAGCCTTTGTTCAAGGATTTCGTGGATTTTGAGACTTTCAGCAAGTCGGATTTCAGAGCAGTCAAGGTGCTTAGCTGCGAAGCAGTGCCGAAATCCAAGAAGCTTTTGAAGTTCACGTTGGATGACGGTACAGGCGAAAATAGGACTATTTTGAGCGGTATTCACGCCTACTATGAGCCGGAGGAACTGGTGGGGAAGACCTGCATTGCGATTACGAATCTTCCTCCCCGTCCAATGATGGGCATTGATTCCTGCGGTATGCTGATTAGTGCGGTACACCACGAAGAAGGCGAAGAAAAGCTTCATCTTCTGATGGTTGACGATCATATTCCGGCAGGCGCAAAGTTATATTAAATGTTTGCAGTATTCAAAAATGGACAGTCCTGTGCAGGATTGTCCATTTTTGAATAAGAGAAAACGATATTATATAAGGTGCGGACTATGGATATTAAAGAGGTAAAAGAAGGTAAAAAGCAATATCTTGATTTGCTATTATTGGCAGATGAACAGGAAAATATGATAGACCGATATCTTACAAATGGGACAATGTATGTTTTAGAGGATGATGGAGTCAAGGCAGAATGTGTTGTGGTAGATGTCGGTGGGGGAGTGCTTGAAATAAAAAATATTGCCACAGATCCACAGTTTCATGGTAAGGGCTACGGTAAAGCATTGATTGAGTTTATTATCAAAAAATATCAGGGCGATTATTCGATATTGCAGGTCGGAACGGGTGACGGCCCATCAACAATCCCGTTTTATGAAAAGTGTGGTTTTACCCGTTCTCATATTATTAAGAACTTCTTTACTGATAATTATGATCACCCAATTTATGATGGTGGTGTGAAGCTGATAGATATGATTTACTTGCGAAAATATATATAGGAACAAGTTGTGACTAACATAAACAATGTTAATATGCGCTTCTTGTAGCAACGGCTTGTTTTTAATACAATAATGGTAACGACTGAAAGAAAGGTAGTTATCCATTTCATGGTGAATACACGGCTTACAAATTGTGCGCAAGGGTATCCGTTCTATTGCCTGCCGCAGAGACCGGTATACGTAAAGTGTTAATTTTCGGTTTTAGAGGATGGGAATTATGGATTTGAAAAATCTGGTTTGGACAAGAGCGCCAAAACAATTCGAAATAACAAAAGACAGAATTGAAATCGTTACCGAGCCACAAACAGATCTGTGGCAGCGGACATATTATCATTTTCGCAACGACAATGCTCCCGTGCTTCAAATAGAGACGGAAGAAAAGTTCTTTTCATTTACTGTAAAAACCGATTTTGCGGATAGTAAGCATCGTTTTGACCAATGTGGGATCGTTATGTATCTGGATAGTGAAAATTGGATTAAAGGCTCTGTTGAATATGAAAATGAGGAATACCAGCACCTGGGTTCGGTGGTGACAAATCACGGATATTCCGATTGGGCAACGACTGCAATTTCTGCTGATATAAAAACGATGTGGTATCGTTTTAGCCGCAGAGAGGACGATTACTGCATTGAATGCTCAAAAGATGGAACAAATTACACTCAAATGAGAATTTGCCACATGTGGGAAGGTGCAGGAAAGATTAAATTCGGAGTTTATGCATGCAGTCCTGAAAAATCAACATTCAAAGCCGTATTTACCGATATGGAAATAACAGATTGCAAATGGTTAGCTCACGACGGTCAGCAGCCGGACTGAAAACCCCGGCTGCGCCAGATACTCTTTCGTAAAGGTTTGCTGTTATTTATGCTGTTATTCGCAGTCTTTGGGCAAAGTCTGTATATTATGAAACCGGTGTAAACTAAAGGTTTTACGAGATGCAACAGAAGAATTAACGCAATAATGATATGTATTCAGCTTACAGCCCCGTAGGGGATTGCCCATTTTACAAAGAGTTACTATTTGGAGGCAAAGGGTGAAGAAAATATACATAGTTGGTGGCACAATGGGTGTGGGAAAGTCCACTGTTTGCCGGATACTAAAGGAGAAACTGGACAACAGTGTGTTTTTGGATGGCGATTGGTGTTGGGACGCACACCCGTTTCAGGTAACGGATGAAACAAAAAGAATGGTAATGCAAAATATTTGCTTCTTACTGAATCAATTTATACGTTGTACCGCCTATGAGAACGTAATTTTTTGTTGGGTGATGCATGAGCAGAGCATAATTGATGAGATATTGCGTGGTATCGACGGTTCAAATTGCCGGATTAACGTTATTTCGCTTGTTTGTAGGGAGGAGGAACTGAGAGAAAGGCTCTTGGAAGATGTGGAAGCGGGAAAACGGGAAATTGATGTCGTTGAGAGAAGCTTATTGAGAATCCCGTACTATGAAAAGCTGGACACGATAAAGATAGACACGAACGGGAAAGAACCGGATGAAATAGCTGACGAAATAATGTCGATATGACATAATATTTGCATTGTAAAAGTGTCGATTTGAATCGATGGAGATGTTTTTTGAAGAAACAATTGCGCTGATGGGGTGATGACAGTGAAAGTCGGGTACATACAGTACGATGTGCGGCGTGACCGAGAACTGAATTATGAAGTGGTGCGCAGATACCTTGAGCGTTCGGAATTTGAAATTGCAGTGCTGCCCGAGCTGTCTTTCTGTGGATACCTGTTTAAAAGCAAGCATGAACTTCTTCGTGCGGCGGAGCCGGTCCCGGGTGGGGTGTCCACCGAACGGATGCGGGAGTTTTCCAAAAGGTACGGTTGTGCGATAATATTTGGGGTTGCGGAACTTGACGGGGAAGATGTGTACAACACCGCAGTGGTGGTTAGCGGTGGAAAATATGTTGGAAAATACCGCAAAATACACCTTTCGACACTTGAAAAACAGCTTTTTAAGCGCGGGACAGATAACTGTATTTTCTATGTCGGAGGTATCAAGGTTGGTGTGCAGATTTGTTTTGACTTGTGGTTTCCGGAGATCTCAAGGGAACAGATAACAATGGGGGCGGAGCTTCTCTGTGTCCTGGCTAACTTCGGAGGTGAGACGACCTATATAATTTCACAAACTCGAGCGATCGAAAATCTGACGCCGCTTGTTCTCTGCAACAGGATCGGCAGTGAGAGAATTGCAGGGATAGACGCGGATTTTCTTGGGAGAAGTACGATAATCGACAAAAGCGGGAAACGGTCGAGCGTAGCGGGAGAGGGTCGCGAGTTGAGCTGTGTTTGTGAGGTTTCACCTGCGGGTGAGCGCTCAAATGTGATATGCGGAGATTTTATGGCGGAAATATCGCTGCATATCTGCTGCTGTAAAAAGTAACCGGATACACCGGGTAAGCATACTTGTCCTTTTCAAAATGCTATGTTATAATGTGAATAAATAGTCTGCCTTGTCAACGAAATTTGATTTTACGCCTGCTCCGAGAAAAATGCAGGGGTTATGAGGATGCGGTGGACTCGGGAAGATGTTTGTGTTTGTGAATGTATGTTTCTGCATCGCTGTGAGTCTGAAGGGAAGTTTTTGAGGTGCTTGAAAACCGCTGCTATTGAAAACGAAAGGAGAATGAAATGCCTAAGAAAGAAACAGAGCGCGAACGCTTGATGCAAGAAGCGCGGGAAGCAAGAGCAGCTGCCGGAATGAACACAAAGCGCACTTTTTCCGAGTGGTTTGAGAACTCGTTCCGTCCGCATTTTATGTGGCCGTCGATAATTGCTCTTGCGGCGATTGCTTTTGTTATTTTCCTGTGTGCAGACTTTATCGGGGAGAAAGACCCCGATTTTACCCTAACCATCGCCACCGTCGGTCTGTTCCGCGAGGAGGACGCGGCGGAACTCAAATCGCTTATCGAGGAGACGGTGGGCGACGTCAACGGTGACGGAGAGGTAAATGTCGTGCTCGACATATACATCACGTCGGTGAGCGTGGATACATCGACCGACCAGCTTGGTTCGGGCGCGACGGGGACTAATGCGGTGTCAGGAACGGGAGGCAATTCGGATGTACTTCAGGCGTTTGACATCACATTTATGGCGGAGGAGAAGAATGTGCTCTATCTTCTCGATGACACTATGATCTCGCGTTACGACGAGGACTATTTCGAATATCTCAGCGATTATGGTTTTGAGACAGAGAGCGCGGTGTTCTATCCTGCGAACGGGATACCGATCATGGACAGATTGCTTGCAAGCGACGATATACACTTCTGGTTCTGCCTGCGCGGCTGGAGGGATACAAAGCGGGACGACCCGGAGTATATCGAGGTTTACGATACCGCAGTAAAGGTGCTCAACGCAATAATTGCGGCAGAATAGTCGGTGGGTGCCGGGTCGCGTTCTGCGGCGCGGCACTAAATATTTCGGAGGGACCGGCGGCGGATGTGTATGCGCAGACGCCGTGACAGGCAGAGGTGAAATGGTGATTACGAGCAGGCGGAACTCACGGGTCGTACGTATGGCGGGTCTGCTTTCGAGCGCGAAGCAGCGCCGGGAGAGTGGAGAGTTTGCCGCGGAGGGAATTAAACTATTGTATGATGCTGTGCGATCCGGTATAGAAGTTACCCAGGTGCTGGTTTCTGAGAGCTGTGAGGTGGACTATGACCTGATTGGAGGAGCGTCTGTCGAGGTAGTGAGCGACGATGTTTTTAAGTCGGTGTCGACTCAGCGAACGCCACAGGGGGCACTGTTTTCGGCGAGACGCCCCGGATATTCCGAAAAAATGACGGGCACGCTGATAGTGCTCGACGGTGTGCAGGATCCCGGCAACGTTGGGACGGTGATACGCACGGCGGCTGCATTTGCAATGGGCGGCGTACTGCTGACCGGAGGTTGCGCCGACCCGTTTTCGTACAAGACAGTACGCGCATCAATGGGTGGTGTGTTCAGAGTGCCGGTGACGGAGTGTGCTCCGGAAGAACTTCGCAGGTTATGTGGAGGGCGGAGGATCGCCGCCGCTATGCCACGCGCGGATGCAGTTTCGGTCAGGGAGCTCAGCGGAGATGTAGTGCCGGTCATAGGTAGTGAGGGACGCGGTATAAGCGACGAGGTTCTCGCCGTATGCGATGAGAGTTTCTACATACCAATGCCAGGTCGGATGGAGTCGTTAAACGCAGCGGTCGCAGCTGTTATTGCGCTTTGGGAAATGACAAGATAGATCATATTTATGATTGCGGAAGGGGAAAAGGAACGTGGCTAATCTCAAATACTGGATATGGCTTGCTTCAAATTCCTTGTTGAACCCGGCAAAGGTGGTCATGCTTATCGACACCTTCGGTGGACCGGAACAGGTGGCGAATGCGGACCGCAAGGTGCTTGAGAGTCTGGGCTGGCTCAGTGCGGGAGAAATATCCTCGCTGATGCGGCGTGATTTCGGTGGGGCGGAGAGGATTTTGCAGGACTGCGTCAACAAGCAAATATCGATACTCACTATTCAGGACGCCGCGTACCCGGAGCGTCTGCGGAATATTCCCGACCCTCCGGCGGTACTATACTACAAAGGCAGATTGCCGGACTTCGACGCGATGGTCACTATTGCGGTGGTGGGGACGCGGAGCTGTACAAATGAGGGATGCCGGATTGCGGAGAAGCTCTCCACCGAACTTTCTAGAAATGGTGCATATGTGGTGAGCGGTATCGCAAAAGGCATCGACAGCGCCGCGCATGTCGGAGCACTAAAAGCCGGGTGCGGAACGTCGGCACTGCTCGGCTGCGGTTGTGACGTCGTATATCCTGCGGAGAACAGGAAGCTATACGAGCAGGTTTCGAGAGTGGGCGCACTCATAAGTGAGTACCCGCCAGGGACACGTCCGTTCGGGTCCAACTTTCCGAGACGTAACCGTATAATGAGCGGCATATCGAAGGGCGTGCTGGTAGTGCAGGCAGGCAAGCGGAGTGGTGCGCTGATAACCGCCCGGCTTGCGCTCGAGCAGGGAAGAGATGTGTTTGCGGTCCCGGGGGCGTTTGGTGCCCCGGAGAGTATGGGTACAAATTTGTTGATACGAGACAGTGCCGCAAAGCTCGTAACCTGCGTCAATGACATACTGTGCGAATACGAGCCTCTGCTTACCCATGTGAGCACACAGCGGTTTGCTGTGCATGATACTGGTGAGAAATGGCGCGGCGGACAGTCACGACCCGAGCCTGAGACCGAGTCGGTAACTGAGCAGAAAGAGTCCGAGAAACGTATAAAAGTTGACCGGGAAAAAATAAAAGACTTTACAGAACGGCAGTTGGATATTATATTATCTATTGCAGAATCTCCCAGAACGGCGGAGGATCTCACCGAAAGCCTCAGTTTGGAGGCGCGCGAACTGCTCAGCGAGCTGACTATGCTTCAGCTGATGGGAGCGGTAAAGCAGGAGGGAGCACTCTACGCCCCGGTCAGGGAGTTCTTTGAAAAGAAACGCGATGCCTGAGTATGCAGTACCGGTTTTCAGGAGGAACAGATGTCAGATCTCGTGATAGTTGAGTCGCTTGCCAAAGCGAAAACAATTGAAAAGTATCTTGGCGGTGGGTTTGAGGTGGAGGCCTCGATGGGTCATTTGCGCGACCTGCCCAAGTCAAAGATCGGAATAGATTTTGAGGGGGGGTTCATCCCCGATTACCGCCCCATAAAGGGAAAAGAGGACATAATCAAGAGGCTAAAAGAGGCTGCCGAACGGAGCGATAGGGTCTATCTCGCAACCGACCCTGACCGCGAAGGGGAGGCTATAAGCTGGCACCTCAAAGAGCTGCTCGGAATACCGGATGACAAGGTCTACCGGGTCACGTTCAATGAGATATCAAAAAAGGTCGTTACCGAATCGATAAAGAAGCCGCGCGGCATAGACCAGAACTTGGTCGACGCCCAGCAGACCCGACGCATTCTTGACAGAATAGTCGGCTATGAGCTGAGCCCGCTCCTGTGGCGGAAGATACGTCGCGGACTGAGCGCGGGACGAGTGCAGTCGGTCGTCACGCGCATGGTCGTCGACCGCGAAAATGAGCGACGCGCGTTTGTACCGAAAGAGTATTGGAGCATTGATGCGGAGCTTGGGCTCAAAAGCGGGCACAAGTTTACCGCGTTTTTGGCGTATGGTCCGGATGGGAAGAAGATAGAGCTTCCGGATGCGGAGAGCACACAGCGTGTAATGGACGCGGTGCGCGACGCCGAGTTTAAAGTGTCGTCAGTAAAAAACGGACAGAAGCGGAGAAATCCGCCCCCGCCGTTTAATACCTCCACGCTCCAGCAGGAGGCGTCGCGAAAGCTGGGAATGCAGGCACGCCGCACCATGGCGGTCGCGCAGATGCTGTACGAGGGCATAGAGATCGCCGGGCAGGGCGCTGTCGGTCTTATAACATATATGCGTACCGATTCACTCCGCCTTTCTGCGGATGCGGTACGCAATGCGCGCGAATTTATTTCCGGGAGATACGGTGAGCAGTATATTCCGTCATCTGCGCGCGTCTACCGCACAAAGTCGGGAGCGCAGGATGCGCACGAGGCGATACGTCCGACCGACGTAACGCTCGTTCCGGAGGAGATACGTAAGTCGCTTACCTCCGATCAGTACCGGCTATACAAAATGATATGGAGCCGCTTCCTCGCCTGTCAGATGGAGAGCGCTGTGTATGACACGCAGACGGTGGACGTCGGCGCCGCCGGATATATTTTCCGTGCAAACAGTCAGCGTGTAAAGTTCGCGGGCTATACGGCGGTATATGAAGAGGGACGCGACGATCCGGAGGAAAGTCAGGTTGCAAGGCTCCCGGCTTTACAGGAGGGCGAACTCCTGAAGCTGTTGGAGCTGAAAGATGAACAGCATTTTACCACGCCGCCCCCGCGCTATACCGAGGCAACGCTGATAAAGACGATGGAGGAAAAGGGTGTCGGTCGTCCGTCCACCTATGCTCCATCGGTGAGTACGATACTTGACCGCGAGTACGTAATAAAGGAACAGAAGAACCTGCGCCCCACCCCGCTCGGCGAGGTAGTGACCAAGCTCATGATCGACAAGTTCCCGGAGATCGTTGACGTCGAGTTTACCTCGCATATGGAGGAGACGCTTGACGAGGTCGAGGAGGGAAAGCGTCCCTGGAAAGAGGTGCTCGGCGAGTTCTACGACTCGTTTGAAGAGGACTTGAAAAATGCCGAGAAGAGCCTCGAGGGTGAGCACATCAAGATCCCGGACGAGGAGACCGACGAGGTCTGCGAGCTATGCGGACGCAAAATGGTCATAAAGGTGGGCAGATTCGGGCGGTTCCTTGCTTGCCCTGGCTATCCGGAGTGTAAGAACACGCGCGCAATAACCGAGGCTACGCCGGGGATATGCCCAAAGTGCGGCGGAAGGATACAGAAGAAGAAGTCGAAGAACAACTACACATATTACGGGTGCGAGAAATTCCCGACCTGTGATTTTATGACGTGGGACGTCCCGGTGGCGGATATATGTCCGTCCTGCGGGAACACCATGTTCAAGCTGTCCGGAAGGGGGCAGCGGAAGCCGTTCTGCGCGAATCCGTCCTGCGACCAGTTCGTGCCGGAGGATAAGCGCGGTTACCGCCGTTCTGCGAAAAGTGCGGATAAAGGTCAGACCGAGGCTGAAGGTAAGGCAGAGAAAACGGCGGATACGACGGAGGGAAAGAGTTCTTCGAAGAGCTCCGCCGCAAAAAAGACCAGTGCAAAGAGGACGAAAAAGTGAGTGGTACCGAAATGAGGCGCGTGACTGTCGTGGGCGCAGGGCTTGCGGGCAGTGAGGCTGCATGGCAGCTTGCGAACCGTGGAATACAGGTGGAGCTTGTGGAGATGAAGCCGCACAAGCGCACCCCGGCGCATACAAGCGACCTTTTCGGGGAGCTCGTGTGCTCAAACTCGCTGCGCGCGGCGGGACTTGCGAATGCTCCTGGGCTTCTCAAGGAGGAGCTGCGCCGGTTTGGTTCACTCATAATGCTCGCTGCCGACGCTCACAGAGTGGAGGCGGGTGGTGCGCTTGCGGTCGATCGTGTGCGGTTCGCGGAAGAAATAACCGAGAGGCTGCGTGCACACCCGCTTATTGAAATAGTGGAGCGCGAGGTGTGCGAGATACCGGAGGGAGATGTAATAATCGCGACCGGTCCTCTCACAAGCGACCCGCTCGCAGAGGCGATCGCGGAATTTTTTGGAGACGGATATTCGCTTTCGTTCTATGATGCTGCGGCACCGATAGTCTCAAAAGACTCGATAGATATGGAGTCTGCGTTCTTCGCCTCCCGCTACGACAAAGGCGGGGACGACTATATAAATTGTCCGCTTGACCGGGAGACGTACGACGCATTTTGGGAGGCGCTCTGCTCTGCGAAGGAGGCGGAGGTACACGGTTTCGAGGACAGCAGAGTGTTTGAGGGTTGTATGCCGGTAGAGGTCATGGCGAGACGTGGTCATGATACCCTGCGCCACGGACCGATGAAGCCGATGGGGATAACCGACCCGGCAACTGGACGCTGGCCGTATGCGGTGTTGCAGCTTCGCCGGGACAATGCGGAAGGGACGCTGTACAATCTCGTGGGGTTCCAGACGCATCTGCTGCATCCCGAGCAGAAGCGAGTTTTTCGGATGATACCGGCTCTGCGGAAGGCGGAGTTCATGCGCTATGGAGCTATGCACCGCAACACATATCTCGACTCGCCGCGGCTGCTCGACAGGTTTTACCGGGCGAGAAAGGATCCCCGAGTGATATTTGCGGGTCAGATAACCGGTGTGGAGGGGTATATCGAATCCACGGCGAGCGGTCTCTATGCCGCGATCAATCTTGCAAACAGGCTGAGTGGGTTGCCACCGCTTGAACTGAGTAACCGTTCGGCGATAGGGGCGCTTGCGCTTTATGCGTGCGGCGGGATGGCGAGCGGGTTGCCCGAGAGTTCGGAAGGCAGCCGGCAGAAGTTCCAGCCGAGCAATATAAACTTCGGAATAATGGAGAAGTGGGAGGGCGGCAAGCTCAAAAAGCAGGACAAGAATTTGCAGATAAGCCGACGTGCCCTTGAATATATCGACTTTATCCTGTCGGAAAGCACTGCGTCCGGGGCAGGAGAGGAAGGAATGGTAGGAATATGAAGGTAATACTCGACGTAATGGGAGGGGACAATGCTCCGCGCGAGTTGGTTCTCGGTGCACTGGATGCGCTTGAAAAGTGTGACGCGAACATAGTCCTCGTAGGTCGGGGTGAGCAGATCCTTCAGGTGCTTGCGGATGAGGGACTCGACCTGCCCGCGCGTCTCGAGGTGAGCGACGCGCCCGAGGTCGTGGAAATGGAGGACGACCCCACGAATGTCCTGCGCACCAAGAAAAATTCGTCTATGGCCCGCGGGCTTGCCATGCTTAGCGAGGGATATGGCGATGTATTTCTTTCCGCCGGTTCTACCGGGGCGCTGCTCAGCGGCGCGACGCTGATAACTAAGAGGATCCGCGGTATACGGCGTGCAGCATTTATGAGCGTTATACCGAGCATAGGCGAGGGAAACTGGGTGCTTATGGACTGTGGCGCGAACGTGGAATGTACTCCGGAATATCTTCTTCAGTTCGGATGCATGGGCGGAATGTACATGGAGCTCACTATGGGCGTGAAAAACCCGAGGGTCGCGCTTCTGAATATCGGAACCGAGGAATCGAAAGGAACCGCACTGCAGCGCGAGACATATCAGCTCCTCAAAAAGGCGTCGGAGGACGGGATGCTTAATTTTGTAGGTAACATTGAGGCGCGCGATGTTATGAGCGGTCTTGCCGACGTGGTCATCTGCGACGGGTACTCGGGCAACATCCTTCTGAAGGGGCTTGAGGGGATGGGTCTGGCGTTTTACAGGATATTGAAGGACCTCTTCACATCGAGCGCGAAAAACAAGATTGCTGGTCTGATGATCCGCAAGGATATGAGCGAGGTCAAGACACACCTTGACTACAATGCGTTCGGCGGCGCGCCGCTGCTCGGTATCTCGAAGCCGGTGTACAAAATACACGGCTCGGCGAAGCGTGGCGCGGTCAGTTCAGCCATCGCGGGCGCTGTGAGGTATGCAGATAGCGGAGTTATCGGGAAGATCTCCGAAAATGTTGAACAGATGAAAATGCATGCGCAGCAGCCCACCGATCAAACGGAAAACGCCTAATTTTAGAAATACTATTGACAACACCGATTTTCTTGAATATTATCTAACTTGACCAGGATGTGGGGGAGGTGAGGATGTGGTATACGAGAAGGTGATAGAACTCGTGGCCGATCAGTTTGGGGTTGACGCTGACACCTTGAATAGAGATACGAGCTTTGAGGAGACGCTGGGCGCGGATTCGCTGGATATAGTCGAGCTTACGATGTCGATAGAGACGGAGTTCGAGATAGGCGATATTGATGAAGATGCGCTGGAGGGTCTTCGCACCATAGGCGATGTTGTGGATCTGATTTCTTCGAAAATAGCTGATTAAGTGATTGAATAAGTATGCCCACCCACCCGCCGGGAGGCAGGCGGGTGGGCAAGGTAAATACCTCTGCTGTATTTGTCGGCACAGAAGTGGAGTTCAGGCGATTGCAGAGGTTTTGCCCGCTCCGCACCAGCGGAGCGATTTTACTTTCCCGGCAAATTGGAGGGCTGTATGGACGAATGCGGTGCGTCTGGCGTAAAGACGCTCGAAAAAATATTGGGGTACAGTTTTCGAGACGACTCGCTGCCCCGCGTAGCTCTTACGCACAGTTCGTATGCAAACGAACACGGCATACAGAGCTATGAGCGCCTCGAGTTTCTCGGAGATGCGATCCTCGGGTTTGCGGCTGCGGAGTACCTCTATGCGGAGGGTCAGCACCCAGAGGGAGAGCTCACCCGCATGCGCGCCGCGCTGGTGTGCGAGGCAAATCTTGCATCGACCGCGCGGAAACTCGGCATAGGCGAGCTCATTCTGCTCGGGAAGGGCGAGCGTGCGGCGCGCGGTGAGAAGCGACCTTCGCTGCTCTGCGATGTCATGGAGGCTATTATAGGAGCGTTGTACCTCGACGGTGGACTGGATATTGCGAAACGGTTCATACGTGACAATATCCTGCTTACGGCGAATGTGGATGAGCTCGCGGCGGATGTAGCGGACTATAAGACCGTGCTACAGGAACTGGTGCAGCGCGACGGCGTTAGTACACTGACATACCGTCTCATTGGCGAGAGCGGACCGGATCACGACAAGAGTTTCGAGATGGAAGCGCTGATAAACGGAGAACCGGCGGGGCGCGGCAGCGGTCATTCCAAGAAGGAGGCGGAGAGGGCGGCAGCCCGTTCTGCATATGAGAAATTGGGGGGCAGCGTATGAGTGATCGGATAATACCGATTTTTATCCCGCACCTCGGCTGCCCGCAGGACTGTGTGTTCTGTAACCAGCGTTCGATAGCGGCGCCACACGAGCCGTCCGAGGACGAGGTCGCGGGGATGATCGAGCGTGCGCTCACTCTCTGCGGGGACGGAGCGGAGCTCGCGTTCTACGGTGGGAGTTTTACCGCAATAGGATACGAAAAAATGACAGGCTACCTGCGTGCCGCAGAACCGTTTGTGAGAGACGGACGGCTCTGCGGTATACGGGTGTCCACCCGCCCGGATTGCATAAGTCCGGGAATCCTTGAATTGCTGAAAAATTATGGCGTAAAGACGGTGGAAATAGGTGCCCAGTCCTGCGACGATGAGGTGCTGGCGCTCAGCGCGCGGGGTCATACATTTGCGGATACGGTCCGTGCTTCGGGGATGATAAAGGACGCCGGACTTTCGCTCGTGCTGCAAATGATGATAGGACTGCCCGGAGAGACAGATGAGACGCCGATGGAAAATGCACGCAAAGTTGCGGCGCTTGGACCGGACGGCGCGAGGATATACCCGGTTGTGGTGGTGCGCGGGACCGGGCTTGAACGGATGTGGCGGGACGGTAAATATCAGCCGCTCACGCCGGAGCGCGCTGCCGAGCTTGCGGCGGGACCGCTCGAATACTTTGAGCTGCACGGGATACGCGTCATCCGTATCGGCTTGAATCCGACAGAGGATCTTTCTGGCGGAGAGGCGCTTGCGGGGGCGTACCACCCGGCGCTCGGGGAGATGACGCGCTCGGTGATACTGCTGCGCAGGATGCGTGAGCGGCTACGTGCCGCAGCACCAAAAGCGGGAGCTGAGGTCACGTTTCTGGTCCCGAAGGGGAGGGGCAGCGCGGCGGTCGGTCAGCACAGGCGGAACGTGGAGGCGCTCTGCGCAGAGTTCCGGCTTGCGCGTGTGCGCGTACGGGAGGATGTGTCACTTGCCGGTTATGAGGTGCGGCTTGCATGATATGTCCTGTAAATACAGATGAAAGTGAGGATGCCGGGTGTATCTTAAAGCGCTCGAACTGCAGGGATTCAAGTCTTTTGCGGACAAGACCGTTTTGACATTCGACCGCATGATGAGTGCGGTGGTCGGTCCTAACGGCAGTGGAAAATCTAATATTGCAGACGCGATACGCTGGGTCCTCGGCGAACAGTCGACACGCACGCTGCGCGGCGCGAAGATGGAGGATGTCATATTTGGCGGAAGCGAGAAACGCGCACCGGTAGGGTTTGCGGAGGTATCGCTCATACTCGACAACTCCGACTCTGCGCTCCCGATAAATGCCGCGGAGGTAATGGTCACCCGTCGTTACTATCGCTCAGGCGAGAGTGAGTACTACATCAACCGTTCGCAGGTGCGGCTGCGCGACATACATGAGCTGTTTATGGATACCGGGCTCGGTCGGGATGGGTACTCGATAATCGGGCAGGGGCGCATCGATGAGATACTGTCGGTCAAGAGTGGGGACCGGCGCGAAATATTTGAGGAAGCCGCAGGCATTTCCAAGTTCCGCTACCGCAAGGAGGAG
>CALXFK010000005.1 GCA_944387575.1 uncultured Clostridia bacterium | reverse complement strand
TCGCATATCTCGGAGATATGGCTCGCGCGGTTTTTCACGCGGTCTTTGGCTCGCTTCAGCTCGTAGACAAAGCCAAGATACTCCTTGACAGTCATGTCCAGATAGAGCGGAGGAAGCTCGGGAAGGTACCCGATATGGCGCTTTGCGGATATCGGATCTTCAAGTACATCGATGCCGGCGATCTTTGCCGTACCGCTCGTGGCGGAGAGATAGCCGGTGATGATGTTCATGGTGGTGCTTTTACCGGCGCCGTTCGGCCCCAGGAAGCCGACTATTTCTCCCGCGTCTATGCGGAAGGATATGTCGGTGACTCCCCGTTTGTCGCCGTACACCTTTGTGAGGTTGGTGACTTCGATCATGACTTTAACCCCTTTAAATTTGTGCGCGCCCTTCCCATGACGCTATTACGGCGCGGGATGGGACACTGTGAGGCGGTGCTCATTTTGCGAAATCGTCATAGCATCGTAAAATTTGCACACGCATACGGTAAATAGATTATCTAATTATAGCACATATGTCAAGAGGAAAGACACATAATGTAGCCAGAAAATTGAACTTACATCCATTTATTTCTAATTAAAAGCAGTTTATACAATTTCTAAAAATCAAAAGAATTGTTGCAAACAATCCGCAAACTAGGGGCGCACAGGGTTAAATGGCGCTGCGCATGTGACATTATGCCAAAAATTGAGCTCGATATTATTGAAAATATTTCGTACAAGCCAGTGTACATTTTTCCATTTTGCTATATAATAAGATGTAACACATCAGCCGACAGGCGACCGATGCAAAAGTGCTTTGTGCGGTTATGCTCACGCCGGAGTGTTCCGACGAATTTACAGCAGGGGCGGATCAGTATGAATACATCAAGATATGCTTTGGTACGCGACGAAATAGTCGCGGAGGTAAACGACAAGCTGCGCCGCACCTTCGGAAGCGATCCGAAGGAGGCGAGTGCGGTAAATATATTTAAGGCGTGCGCGCTTGTGATACGCGATATTCTTGCGGCGCGCATGGTGGACTCGGATAGGCTTGCGGAAAAGAATGGCGAGCGGCAGGTCCACTATCTGTCGCTTGAGTTCCTTATTGGGCGTTCGCTCGAGAAGAATGCATACAATCTCAGTATCCTCGGGATAATTGAGGACGCGCTGAGGGAGCTGGGGTTCGACCCTGCGGAGTTCTTTGAGGTCGAGCCGGATGCCGCGCTCGGCAACGGTGGACTGGGACGGCTTGCCGCGTGCTATCTCGAGGCTATGACCACCGGGGGATATAAGGCGACTGGATACTCCATTTTGTATGAGTATGGGATATTCAAGCAGAAAATAATCGATTGCGAGCAACAGGAGCTGCCCGACAAGTGGCTGGATATCGACGACATTTGGCTCCTTCGTGAGCCGGAGGACGTATGCATTGTCCGGTTCGGAGGGAAGGTCGACTATGAGTGGCGTGAGGACCGGATGGTCCCGCGTTATATCGACTCGACCGAGGTGCGCGCCGTGCCCGCCGATATGCTCATTGGTGGTTACAACTGCGCAAACGTCAACCGGCTGCGCCTCTGGACGGCGCAGCCGGTAACCGAAGTGGACATGGACCTCTTCTCGCAGGGCAAATACCTGCGGGCGGTCGAAGCTCGTGCAATGGCGGAGGTCATAACCAAGCTCCTCTACCCGGAGGACAACCACTACGAAGGAAAGATGCTCCGTCTGCGCCAGCAGTACTTCTTCGTGAGCGCGACCGCACAGGACATCGTGCGTAAGCATCTCCAACAGTACGGGACGCTCGAAAACTTCGACGAGAAGCATATAATCCAGATAAACGACACCCACCCCACCGTCGTCATCCCGGAGCTCATGAGGATATTCATGGACGAGCACGGTCTTGGATGGGATGAGGCGTGGCGGATGGTCTCAAACTCGGTCGCGTACACCAATCACACTGTGCTTGCCGAGGCGCTCGAGTGCTGGCCGATGCAGCTTGTGCGCACCCTTCTGCCTCGGATATACGACATTATTCTCGAAATACACAACCGCTTCGAGAGGACGGTCGAGGGCGTGTTCGGTGATGACCAGAATGCTAAGCGTGAGCTCTCGATTCTGTATGACGGACAGGTGCGTATGGCAAATATCTGCATAGCCGCCTGCCGCTCGGTTAACGGCGTCAGCGCACTGCACACCGAGATACTGAAGAACAAGGTATTCGCGTATGCCTACCGGATGTACCCGCAGAAGTTCGTGAACGTGACTAATGGGATAGATCACCGGCGCTGGCTCGGTCAGGCGAACCCGCTGCTTGCCGGGATGATAACCGGGCTCATTGGCGAGGGTTGGCAGACCGATGCGTCCGAGCTCTCAAAGCTTTCGAAGTATTCGTCGGACGAGGCGGTACTCGGACAGCTCTCCGAGATCAAACTTAAAAATAAGCAGACCGCCGCGAAGCTCATACGCGAGAACTGCGGCGTCGCACTCGACCCGAACTCGATGTTCGACGTTCAGGCAAAGCGGCTCCACGAGTACAAGCGCCAGCTTCTGAACATGCTCCACGTCATAATGCTCTATGATGGGCTGAAAAACGGCACGATAGACATCGCCCCGCAGAGCTTCATATTCGGCGCAAAGGCGGCGCCCGGCTACCACATGGCAAAGCGTATAATCAAGCTCATCAATGCCGCTGCTGAAGAGATCAACGCCGACCCCGCGACAAACGACCGGCTGCGCATAGCGTTTATCGAGAACTACCGCGTCTCGGTCGCCGAGCGGCTGATGCCGGCGACCGACCTCTCCGAGCAGATATCGCTTGCGGGCAAGGAGGCGAGCGGCACCGGAAACATGAAGTTTATGATAAACGGCGCACTCACCATCGGAACGATGGACGGCGCAAACGTCGAGATGTGCCGAGAGGTCGGAAAAGAGAACATGTTCATCTTCGGCATGTCCGCGGAGGAGGCGGAGAACCTCACCAAGTCCGGGTACCGTCCGCTGGACTGGTACAATCGGATACCCGAGCTGCGCGCAGCTGTTGACCGAATAACCGCAGGATTTGGCGGGGAGAGCTTCGGAGATGTGGCTCGGTCGCTGTTGTTCGACGACACCTATCGACTCTTTGCGGATTTCGAGAGCTACTGCGCCGCGCAGAAACTCGCACGCGAGACTTATGCCGACACTGTAAAGTGGTCGAAGATGGCGCTTGCGAACATTGCGGCGTCCGGTTATTTTGCAGCGGACCGCAGTGTTGCGGAGTACGCACGACTCATCTGGAACGTGTGAGCCCGAATACGGCACAAAAAACGGCACGACTTTGGGCGCAGACCCATAGCGAAGTAATTATGTAGGATACGGTGTAGCCCTGAAAATAAGGGCTGCACCGTGTTCTGCTTTATGCAGAAATTCCGAACTGCTGCGGGTTTCGGCGTATCTCCTCCATCGCCATCTGCAGCTCCTGTTCCGTCGGCGGGGTGAACAGTCCGACGGCAGTAAAGTAAATGTCCACCTTCACCTTTTTTGTTTTCTTGTCCTTGCTGTGGACTTCGATACGCCGTATCAGCGCATTGACGATCTCAGGGGTGAGCTGCCGGATGTCCGTGTAATCCCGAAGTGCCTTCATCAGCAGCTTCAAATCCACCTTGTTTTGCTCTGCATCCTGCAATTTTTTATTGCCGTCAGCCACAAGCTCCAGCAGCTCCTTCTGCTCTTTTTCGTAATTGTCCGTCATCTTTACAAAACGCTCGTCGCTGACCTTGCCGGAGATATTTGCCTCAAACAGCTCCTCAATCGCCTTGTCGATCATCTTGATGCGCCGTTC
>CALXFK010000004.1 GCA_944387575.1 uncultured Clostridia bacterium | reverse complement strand
ACCACCCCCTCCGCCTCCTACGCTCCGCGCGAGCGGACGGAGGATACCGAGTACCTGCTCGTCGACGGCTACAACATCATATTCGCCTGGGACGACCTCTCGGCGCTCGCCCGTGACAGTCTCGAGGTGGCGCGGGCACAGCTCATCGACATGCTCTGCAACTACCGCGGGGTCCGCCGCTGTGAACTCATCGTGGTTTTCGACGCATACCGCGTCCAGGACGGGCGGGGCTCGGTCGAGCGTGTACACAATATAAATGTGGTGTACACCCGCGAGGCAGAGACCGCCGACATGTATATCGAACGGGTGACCCACTCGCTCGCGTCACACCGCCGGGTGCGTGTGGCGACGTCGGACGGACTTGAACAGCTCATTGTGCTCGGGCAGGGCGCGCAGCGCATCTCCGCGTCCGCGTTCCGCGCGGAGGTGGACGCGGCAGCGGAGGCGATCCGCGCCTTCATCGCCGAAGAACTCGGCGGTTAGCGGAAGTTTTGGCTGTAATGCCCCAAAGTCCAAATATATTGACACAGTTTTCGACATTATGTACAATCAAGTTGGATGTATAAGGTACGTTGGAACTTGGCTATCTGCCAAGCAGCGGCAGGCGCGCAAGTTAAACTTTCCGGTAAGCACCTTTTGAAGCATATAATTTATATGCCGGAGATGTGTACAGGTCAAATTTATATGAATGAAGTATATAAGCTATAACGGCAAGGCGGGTAACAGTATGCGAAAGATATTGGTAGCGGCGCTGGCGCTTCTGCTTGCATTTCCGCTTGCATCGCCGGCATTTGCGGAGGACTCTCCCGGCGCTGCGGCGGCAGAAGCCGGTCTGATCTTGCCTGTCGACGAGGGCGTGCCTGACGACATATTGGAATTTCTTGAGGAAAATGCGGACGACTATATCCGGAGCATGAGGTCGCTTGAGCCAGGTCTGCCCTCGGGAGAGTTTACATATGGCGGCGGCTACCTGATACTGAGCATCAAGGATGAGGCGGCCGAGATGGACGAGGAAGATATCGAGAAAATAGACTCAATTTTTGATATTTTCGAGGCCGAATCGTCGGGGCGCACCAGATATCTCTTTGTGGGGCATATCGGCGGGGAGCCGGCGCTGGTATTTCAGGCGGTAAAGTATAACGGCGGCGAATACTACACCACCGGGACGTCGGTGCTCAGCGCAAGCTACGCGCGGGCGCTCGAGAGCGCAGGGTTCGCCATCCTCGGGTGCAGCGGAACAAAGTACGCAACTGCTCC
Organism: uncultured Clostridia bacterium; assembly: GCA_944387575.1. Lineage (GTDB taxonomy): Bacteria > Bacillota > Clostridia > Oscillospirales > JAAYOS01 > CALXFK01. The sequence continues at coordinate 16,723 of CALXFK010000004.1, read as the reverse complement.
CGGCACGGGGGAATACGCGACCTTTGCAGTGGACGGGTCGGTCGAGGTTATGACGCTGCGCTCAGACCCCGAGAGCCCGCTGCCCGAGGACGCCGTATTTTCCGGGAGCGCAAGCGCAGCGCCGGTATACTTCGAGCCCGCGGACTATGCAAAGCATGTCTCCGAGAGGGCGCTTGAAGCGAGGCGGGCGAATGCGGAGTACCGCCGGGAGCGCGGGTATGCCGAGGACGAATTTTTAGTCTCCGGCTATTCTGCGGATTACTCCGGGTTTGTTCCGTCGCATATTGTGGACGTGGACGCGCTGGACGGCGCGGACGGCGGCGTCTGGCTGTACGCTGCGGCGGGCGCAGTCGTGGTCGCGTGCGGCGCGGCGGCGCTGATTTACCATAAAAAGCGCGGGGCGCGCGCGGACAGGTAGGCGCCCACTGCTTATACCGAAACCGCCCCCGCCTTATCGGCGGGGGCGGTCGTTTATTTCCGCTCCAGCTTCTCTATTTTCACCTCCCGCGCGCCGAGCAGCTCCGCCTCGCGCGGCGAGTGGGTCACCGCGAGCACCGTCCGCCCCGCGGCGCGGCGGCGGATACACTCGGCGGCGCGTTCGACAAGCGCCGCGTCAAACCCGGTAAACGGTTCGTCGAGCACGAGAAGCGGAGAGTCGTGTGCAAGCGCCCGGGCGAGCGCGACCCGGCGCGCCATCCCCCCGGACAATTCTCCCGGCAGCGTGTCAAGTTCACTTCCGAGCGCCAGCTCATCGAGTATCTTCTCCGCATCCCCGCCGACGAGCGCGACATTCTCGCGTGCGGTCAGCGTGGGTATCAGCCGGTTCTCCTGGAACACGAAGCTCACCGTCGGCGGGCAGCCGCGCACCTCGCCGTGCTGCGGTCGTATCAGCCCGGACGCGAGCCGGAGAAGCGTAGTCTTCCCGCAACCGCTCGGTCCGGTGAACACCACCGTCTCCCCGTCCGCGATGTCAAGCGAAAAATTTTCGAATATTTTCTTTCTGCCGTATGCAAAACTCACATTGTTGAACACTATGCTCATTTTTTCCGCTCACCTCCCCGAGAAAGGAATACGAGCAGTTTCTCGAGCAGCACCGACGTCAGCACTATTACCGCCGTCCACGCGAACATGTCCGGCATTTCGAGGTACACCTTTGCATTGTACAGGTGCATCCCTATCGTCCCGGACGGGACCGCGATGACCTCTCCCGCGACACCCGCCTTCCACGCAAACCCCAGCGCTGTCCTGAGCGCCGCAAGCACCTGCTGCTTCATCGGCGGGAGCACGATATACCGCAGCACCTTTATCCGTCCAATGCCGAACGCGCGCGCCATTTCGAGGAGCTGAGGGTCGGCGGCTCCGAGCCCGGTGTGCGTCGCCTGCCACACGAGGGGCAGCACCATCAGCGTGGACACCGCTATCGACAGGTTGGCTCCGCGGATCCACGCGAGCAGCAGTATCACGAACGACGCGACCGGCGTCGCCTTTACCGCGCTCATCGCCGGGGCAAAAAACGCGGCTGCCGCCCGCCACCGCGAGGTGAGAACCCCGAGGGCTATCCCGCCGACCGCTCCCATCGCGTACCCGAGCAGGATACGGGACATGCTGCGTGCAATCGACGACCAGAACTCACCGGTCACCACCATCCGCGCGAGGCTGCGCGCCACCGATACGGGGGATGGGAGCAGCAGCTCGTGACCTATCGCAAGCGAACCGAGCTCCCACACCACAAGCCATACCGCCGCTACAACGGCTCCACGCAGAACTGCCGTGCGGACCTCATGGGTCCGCACGGCGGTATCGTTATTTCGTGAATTCTGCCTTACTCTTGCCACAGTTTATTCCACGTAGAGGTAGATGCCGTCATCCGGCACCACTCCGCCTATCGACTGCGGGTTGGCGTCATAGAGCACCTCAAAAAATCCGCTCGCGGTCTGCTTCATCTCGTCTCCGGTGACAAACACGATGTTGCACTCCGGTATTGCAGCCTCGGCAACCGGCGCGCTTGCAATGATCTCGGCGTCCACCACCATCTGGGCAGCCTCGGACAGGTTCGCGGGGTCGCACACAAAGTCGACCGACGCGGCGTAATCCGCAAAGAAGTCGGCAAGCGCCTGCGGGTGCTGCTCGGCAAACTCGGAACGCACTATCACGCAGCCCATCGTCAGACCGCCGTCGCCGCCGCTCGCCTTGTTCCACTCCTCTGTGACGTCAAGCGCGACACGGACATTCTCGTTCTGCATGAGCACGCTTGTGACAAACGGCTGGGGCAGCACCGCAACCTCCGCCTCTCCGGTTGAGAGGAGGGTGGCAACCTCGGCATGCTCGGTCGCGTACTCGACGGTCGCGCTAACGCCGTTCTTCTCGAGGATATAGTTTATCGCATACTCGGGAATCGAACCCTTGCCGCTCGACCAGATGGTCTTGCCCTCGAGGTCGGCGACCGAATTTATGCTGTCCCCGGTGTCCAGAACATAGAGCACGCCGAGAGTGTTCAGCGCCGCGAGCTTCCACTCGCCGTCGGTCTTTTCATAGAGGTTTGCGGCGAGGTTGGTTGGCACGCACGCTATGTCGAACCCGCCGTTTATTATCGTGCCGGTTATCTCGTCCGCCGCAGCGGCGAGGGTGAACTCCACATTCTCCGGCTGCGCGTCTATCACCTGGATAAGCCCGATCGCGGTCGGTCCCTTGAGTGCGGCGACACGGATAGTTACATCGTCGGTTTCGGTCGCCTCGGGGGTCGCCTCAGGGGTAGCCTCGGGCGTCGCAGTTACGTCGGGGGTGGGCGTGGGGGTGGCAGAGTTCTCCGCAGGGCTGTTTGAACATGCGGCAAGCGAGAACACCATCATAGCCGCAAGCAGCAGTGACACAAGCTTCTTCATAAATATATACCTCATTTCCTTTGTTCGTTCGAGCCCGAGCCGCCGGGGCACGCCACAAGACGGAGACCACGTTCCCCCTCGCGCACTGCGCGACCGCTTTGCTCAAGCTCATCCATCGCCCGATACAGCGAGGCGCGACCAATCCCGAGCGTCCGCGCCAGCGCAGACCATCCGCGCCCGGCAACCGCAACGCCGTCCGCCGCATTCTCCCTTGCCCACACAAGCAGAGCCTCCGCCGCACTCGGCGCGGTGAACGCCGCTATCTTGGAGTTCAAAAAACGTATACGCCCGCTCAGAAACCGGATGTAGCTCAGCGCCGCCGCCGGACACTCGGCAAACAGCCTCTCAAGCTCCTTCTCTCCGACAAAAACTACCTCGCACGCGCTCTCGGCACGCACCGTCGAGACATACTCCGCGCCCCCGAACAGCGATGCCACGCCGAAAAAACTCCCCTCTTCAAAGAAGTTCAACGCGACCCCGCTCTCCCCGCGCGCCGCCGCCTTTCCTCGTAGCAGTACGCAGGCGCCGCCGTCCCCGCCCGGTGAAATAGCCTCCCCTGCGTCAAACCGGCACACCTCCAGCTTCTCCAAAAACCAGCGCGGAAGCTCTCCGCAATCACGGAATACCGCCGCATGTGCCAGGCTGTCCGCCTGCCTCTGAGTGAGCATAACTTTCAACTCCGCAACAGCAATAGTTGTTTCATATGAGACACGTTTAGTATAGTGCCCAAATTCTGCTTTGTCAATATAGTAAAGCTTACTGATTTAGGAGGCAAAAAAGCGGAGACTTTCATCGCTTTGTTCACCAAAAGTTTTTGTGTGTTAATTTTGCGTCCACATTTTAGTAGTACATTATAACTGATTTCATTCTGGTGGCGGTGTAACCGCCGCCGATTCGGAGGTGCAGTGTTTGAGTTTTATTTCATTGCGTGATGTACACAAGCACTACGGCGTCGGAGAAGGAGAGATACGCGCAGCCGACGGCGTGTCTTTCGACGTCGAGAAGGGGGAGCTTGCGATAATCGTAGGTCCGTCCGGTTCAGGCAAGACGACCATGTTGAACCTGCTCGGAGGGATGGATGTGTGCGATTCAGGGGTAATAGAGTTCGACGGGCGGCGGGTGGACAGTTTCACGCGGCGGCAGCTGATAGAGTACCGGCGTCGGGACGTTGGTTTCGTGTTCCAGTTCTACAATTTGATATCCGGGCTTACCGCGAGGGAGAATGTTGAACTCGCGGCGCAGCTCTCGCCGGACGCGGTATCCGCCGACGAGATACTCGCGGAGGTCGGACTTGCGGGGCGGCTTGAAAACTTTCCGGCACAGCTCTCCGGCGGAGAGCAGCAGCGGGTGGCGATAGCCCGCGCGCTTGCGGGCAGACCAAAGCTCCTGCTCTGTGACGAACCGACCGGCGCGCTCGACTACGAGACCGGGAAACTGGTGCTCGCGCTGCTCCAGGAGACCTGCCGCCGCGAGAAGATGACGATAATAATCGTCACGCACAACTCGGCTATCACCCCGATAGCCGACAGAGTCATCCGCATGCGCTCCGGGCGGGTTCAGGAAGTGCTACTGAACCCGGACCCCGCTCCGGTGGGATCGCTTGAGTGGTAGGCGGTGCGAGATGCTATGAAGGCTTTTACAAAAATTGTTTTCCGGCAGGTACGCAATTCGCTGAGCCGGTATCTGTCAATATTCGCAATAATTGCGCTCGGTGTTGGATTTTTCGCCGGTGTCCGCGCCACCGCGCCGGACATGACAGACTCCGCCGACGCGTACTACGACTCGGTCAGACTCGCCGACTTCCGGCTCCTGTCCACTTGGGGCTTCAGCGAACAGGATGTGACCGCTCTGCGCCAGTCGCTTGAGGAGCAGGGGCGGGATGCCGAGCTTTTCACATCTCAATTCAGCGACCTCATCGTCGAACTTGGTCAGAACGAGACGGTTGTTTCGCGCGTGTTCTCTTGGAGCGCGGACCAGCAGTACAACGTCCCCACGCTCAAACTGGGGCGGCTTCCGGAGAGTCCCGATGAGTGCCTTATCAACTACTCCCCATACGCAGAGGATGACATCGGCTGCACGGTCACACTTATATCGGACGGTGACGGAGAACCGGACGGGTTTGCGCGCACCGAGTACACGATCGTGGGGGCGGTAGTCTCTCCACTCTTCATCTCCGCGACCGAATACGGGAGCACCAACATTGGAGACGGCAGTATAAGCCGGTTCCTGCTTCTGCCAGCAGAGAACTTTACTGCCGACTACTACACCGAACTGTACATTATCTACCCGGAACTCACCTCTCTCTCGAGTTACTCGGACGAGTATGATGCGCTCGCCGAGGAGATATGCGGCGAACTCGAAACCATTTCCGAAACGCTCGCGTATGACCGCTACTCGGTCGAAGTGGCGTCGGCGGAGAGCGAACTTGCCGATGGGGAACGCGAGCTTGCGGACGGTCGTGCCGAACTAGCGGAGAACCTCGAGGAGCTGGAGAGCGGTCGCGCCGAACTAGCGGACGCGGCGGATACCCTTGCGCAGGCAAAGGCGAAAATAGACGACGGTCAGGCGGAGCTGGACGCATCGCGAAGCACGCTCGAGCAGTCCCGCGAAACGCTTGAACAGGGCGGCGCAGCGCTCGACGAGGGTGAACAGGCACTCGCTGCCGCGCAGGACGAACTCGATTCCTCACGCGCACAGCTTGAGAGCGCACGCAGCGAGCTCGATGCCGGTCAGGCGGAGTACGCCGCAGGGCTTGCACAGTACCAGAGCGGAGCCGAAGCGCTTTCATCCGCGAAAGAAGCTCTCCAATCCGGTGAGAGCGAGTATTCTGCGGGACTTTCCGCCTACAACACAGCGCTTGCGCAGTATGAACAGGCGGTCGCGGTATACGGTGAGGCGGCGCTCGCGGAGCAGAAAGCCGAGCTCGACGCAGCGGCGGTATTACTCACGCAGATGCGGGAGCAGCTCGACAGTTCCCGCGAGCAAATCGAGGCAAACCAGGCGGAGCTGGACGCAGCAGCGGCGCAGCTTGATGCGGCAAAAACGGAGCTGGACTCAGGGGAAGCTGAGTATGCCGCAGGTCTCAAGCAGTACCAGAGCGGTGTGGACGCACTCGCAGCCCGCACGGAAGAACTTGCGGCAAAGCGCGCCGAGTGGCAGAGCGGTATGGACCAGCTTGCGGACGGCGAGCGGCAGCTCGACCAGGCACAGTCTGCGCTTGAATCTGCGCGGCAGGAATACGAGGACGGGCTTGCCGAGTACAACAACAACCTCGCCGCTTTTGAAGACGGCGAAAAACAGGCGGCGGACGCGCAGCTCGAACTTGAAAACGCCCAGACCGAGCTCGAAAACGGCAGGCAGGAGCTTGCAGAGCTCGAGCCGCCCGAGTGGCTCGTCTACGACCGCAACGAAAACCCGGCATACTCGGAGTACAACGACAACGCAGACCGGATACGAAATATCGCAAAGGTCTTTCCGGTGTTCTTTCTCGCTGTCGCAGCGCTCGTGTCGCTCACCACAATGACCCGGATGGTTGACGAGGAGCGCACACAGACCGGAACCCTTCTCGCACTCGGCTACACCAACGCTCACATAGTGCTGAAAAACATGGTATATGCGCTCTCCGCAACTCTGTTTGGCTCGGTAATCGGCATAGTTATCGGGTTCCAGCTCTTCCCGCGGATAATAATCGCATGTTACGGAATAATGTACTCCACCGGCAGTGCGCTTGCGCCATTCCGTTGGTCGATAGCGCTTCCGAGCATACTCGCGGCACTAGGCGTTGTAGCAGTGACGGTATTCGGAGCATGCTACACCGACACCCGCACCCTCCCCGCGACACTGATGCGCCCAAAGTCACCGCCCGCAGGCAAGCGGGTGCTGCTCGAGCGGGTCGGTGTGCTGTGGCGGCGCCTCGACTTCACCAGCAAGGTATCGGTACGAAACATTGCGCGCTACAAGAAGCGGATGATAATGACCATAGTAGGAGTTGCGGGGTGCACCGCGCTGATGGTCGCCGGATTCGGTCTGCGCGACTCGATAAGCGGCATAATCACAACGCAATACGAAAAGGTCTGGCTCTATGACGCGCTCGTCGTTCTCGACGGCGGAGAGGATGCGGTTCCGGACGTGGTTTCGGCGGCGACAGCCGCAGACCCGGGCGCGCAATCGCTTGCGGCGTTCCAGAAGACCTGTACCGCCTTCGGCGAGGAGGATTCCATTGAAGTCTCGCTGCTCGTAGCGGAAAACTGTGATATAGATCCGTTTATTGATCTCCACGAACGGATCAGCGATGAAAAGTACTCCCTGCCCACCTCAGGAGATGGAGCGGTAATAACTGAAAAGCTCGCGCACATGACCGGCGTGAAAGTGGGCGACCGCCTTCGCATAGGCAGCAGCACGGGAGACGACTTCGAGGTAACGGTGACCGCTATTGTCGAAAACTACATCTCGCACTACATATACATGTCCCGCGAGTGCTACGAGACCGCGACCGGAGAGACCTTTGAACCCAACTGTATGCTTCTCAACTACACCCTTGATGAGGATCCCGAGAGTACGCTTGCCGAGAACCTTTTGAGCGACGGCGCGCTCGCAGTGAGTCTCAGCAGGTCGATGCGCAGCGCGCTCGATGATGTGCTTGGCGTGTTCTCAATTATAATAATGGTGCTCATAGTATCGGCGGGACTTCTCGCGTTCGTGGTGCTGTACAACCTGACAAACATAAATATTACCGAACGTATCCGGGAGATAGCAACGCTGAAAGTTCTCGGCTTCTACGACCGGGAGGTCTCAATGTACATCTTCAGGGAGAACATCGTGCTCACCGTCGCAGGATCGCTTATCGGGCTTGTGCTCGGCTGGATGCTCGCAATGTTCGTCATCGAGACCACCGAGATAGACTCTATCATGTTCGGGCGCGACATATCGGTACTCAGTTATATCCTCAGCGCGGGTCTGACCTGCCTGTTCTCGCTTGCGGTGAGCCTCGCAATGCACCGCCGTCTGCGGAACGTGAGCATGACCGAGTCACTAAAATCCGTCGAATAGCCCCCCATAATCAACGGGCGGGAGAGTGCGGGGCTCACCCCACCGCACAGCTTTGTTTTTACAGATGCAAAATGACCCGCGATAACTCGCGGGTCATTTGTTTTTTGCACTGTTAGCCTGCTCGAGCTTAGGCGGGCAGATACTTATTCAGCTCGCTCTGCATGAGAGCATAGCTTACAATACCGAGACCAAACAGTGACAGGACAAGATAGAGCACCGGAGCGCTTCCACGGGCGTCCCCATGAGCCTCGTGAATAACCTCAATGCCTTCACCCATCTTGTACATCCAATACAGTCCATAGATTCCGCAAGTGATGATAGAGAGAAGAACTACTGTTCCGCCGCTTGTCGCCCCCTGCTTGCCGGACAGTGCGTTTACCTCGTCATTGAGCACTACCATCCAGTAGATGCCGTAGATGCCGCAGGTAACAATCGAGAGAACTATGCATAGACCAATACTGCGCTGCTTCATATGTACAACGACCCCCCATTTAAATTTTTGTAGTCTAAGCTTATGAATAATTTAACATATTCCCCGAGAAAATGCAACCGTTTTTTGCCGTTTCGCAAAAATGAGTATTTTCGCAAAAAAGTTCGATTTTTGCACTTTCAAAAAGGTGAACAGTGTGTTATTATTACACAAACATATTCAGCACGGAGGAAAATATGAGCGAATGGGAAATTTTACGCAATAATTGTCTTTCCTGCCGCGCCTGTCCGCTTTGGCAGACGCGAAAAAACGTCGTTTTCGGCGTCGGCGACCCACAAAGTGAGCTTTTATTCATAGGCGAAGGACCGGGCGCAAACGAGGACGAGCTAGGTGAACCGTTCGTTGGTCGCTCCGGTCAGCTTCTCGACGGTATGCTCGAGATGATAGGGCTGCAGCGCAACCAGATATACATAGCAAACATAGTCAAGTGCCGTCCTCCACAGAACCGTGACCCGCTGCCCGCAGAGCAGGACGCATGCGCCGGTTGGCTCGACCGCCAGCTCGAGCTCATCCGCCCAAAGCTGATCGTCTGCCTCGGCAGGATCGCGGCGAAACGGATGATAGACAAGGGATTTGCCATCACGCGGCAGCACGGTCAGTGGTATGAGCGGGGAGAAACGCTCATAATGGCGACCTTTCACCCGGCGGCACTGCTGCGCGACCCCTCGCGCCGCCCGGATGCATTTGACGACTTTGAATCGCTTCGTCTTCGCATAGGTGAGCGGTGCGAGAGGCTGCACTGCGAATAATCGTTACCGCTGGACGCGCCCGGATGCGTCGCCGCCCGCGAGGCGGTCCGCCTCCTCGACGCTGACGCAGTTGTAGTCGCCCTCGATGGTGTGCTTGAGGCAGCTCGCAGCCACCGCAAACTCGAGCGCCGCCTGCGGCGTGCGTCCTGTGCCGAGCCCGTAGATGAGACCGGCTCCAAAGCTGTCCCCGCCGCCGACGCGGTCCACTATATGTACCTGGTACTGACGGGAGAGCAGGCAGTTCTGACCATCGAACAGCATTGCACGCCAGATGTTGTCGCTTGCCGAGATTGAGCCGCGCAGAGTGATGGCGACCATCTTGAATCCGAAGCGCTCCGCGAGCTGGCGCGCGACCTGCTCGTAACCAGCCTCCGAGACCTGACCCGCCGAGACATCGGTGTTCTCCGCGCGGATGCCGAACACGTCGGCGGCGTCCTCCTCGTTTGCTATGCAGATGTCGACGTACTCCATGAGCCCGGTCATTATGCGACCAGCCTCTTCACGGCTCCAGAGGTTCTTACGGTAGTTGAGGTCGCAGGAGACGGTGAGACCGAGCTCCTTTGCCGCGCGGCACGCCTGCAGGCACGCCTCGGCGGCGTCAGCCGAGAGGGCGGGAGTGATGCCGGTGAAGTGGAACCAGTCCGCTCCGTCGAACGCCTTCTTCCAGTCGAACTCCTCCGGCTTTGCGGTGGCTATTGCGGAACCGGCGCGGTCGTAGAGCACCTTCGAAGCGCGCTGCGATGCACCCTTTTCAAGGAAGTATATGCCGAGACGGTTTCCGCCCCAGACTATGTTCGACACGTCGACACCCCAGCGGCGCAGCGAGTCGCGAGCCGCAAGCCCGAGCTCGTTATTCGGAAGTTTTGTGACAAACGAGGCGTCTACACCGAAGTTCGCAAGCGAGACCGCCACGTTCGCCTCGCCGCCGCCATAGGTCGCTCCGAAGCTCTCCGCCTGGCGGAAGCGGGTATACCCCGCCGGTTCAAGGCGCAGCATAAGCTCGCCAAAAGTTACAACTTTCATTTTTCTGCTCCTTCCGTTACCTTTACACAATGCCGCCGCCCGCGCAGATCCGCGTGGGCGGCGATAATTTTAGATAATCGTTCAGTCGTCGGTGAGGTGTAGCGCAAAGCCGCCCACCGTGTCGCGCAGATAGACTGCGCCGTATTTCCCGTTCTCGCCGCGCTTAAAGGTCTCGGGCAGGTACTCGACCCCACGGCGCTCGAGCCAAGCCACTGCACGCTCCATATTCGACACATGGAACCCAATGTGACCGTACTCTCCGCGTCCGCAGCCCTTCATCCACTCGACTGCGACATCCGAGAACACCGAAGCGGAATTCTCTATCTTCTCAAGCCCAAGCAGCCCCTCGAGCGCCGCCGCGCCGCCGAGTGCCGCTTCCGCACTCGGCGAGCTGATGCCGACATGCGCAAGCCGCAGACCGAGCGCCGCGCGCACCGCCTCGCGGCAGAGCCGGGTTATCTCGTCATACCTGCCCGCGCTCATCAGCGCGCCCGGCACCATCCAGCTGCCGCCGCACGCGATAACGCTCGGCAGTGCGAGATAGTTCGCGATATTCGCCGCATTTATGCCTCCGGTCGGCAGGAAACGCACCTGACGGTACGGGCCCGCGAGAGCCTTGAGGTACCCGCAGCCACCCGCCTGCTCGGCGGGGAAGAACTTAAGCGTATTCAGACCGAGCTGCATAGCCTTCTCTATCTCGGTCGGGGTCGCGACACCGGGAAGTGCCGGGATACCGTGCTCCTGTGCGCAGGCGACCACATCCGGATTGAGACCAGGCGCAACAATAAACTGCGCGCCCGCGGCTATCGCGCTCTCCGCCTGAGCGGTGGTGAGCACCGTACCCGCGCCGACAAGCACATCCGGCTCGGCGGCACGCACGGCTGCAATCCCATCCGCCGCACCCTCAGTGCGGAAGGTTATCTCCGCGCAGGGGATAAGACCGTCCTTCAGCGCGCGCGCAAGCGGCACCGCGCAGTCCGGAGAGGGAAGAGCGACAACAGGCACTATACCTATGCGGTACAGGTCGTCAAAGATGTTCCGTTCCATTTTTCACCTCAGTCGTTGAGAACGCCCTTGAACGAGATGAGCTTCTGCTGGGTCATCTCTTCGAGCGTGCACACCGCGCCCTCGCGTCCGAGTCCGGAGTACTTGTATCCGCCGAACGGCTGATGCGCAAGACGGTAGTTTCCGCTGCCGCCGATTATGCACGCGCCCGCCTGGACAGAAGTAGCGACCTTCATCGCAGTCTTCATATTCGAGGTCATGACGCCGGAGGAGAGACCGTAAATGGTGTCGTTCGCTATCTCGATAGCCTCATCGACGGTATCAAAACCGATGACCGGCCACACCGGAGCAAAGACCTCCTCATTGTGCGAGATGTCGATCTTCTTGTCCTTCGGTATCTCGAGGACGGTGGGAGTGAGGAACGCGCCGCGGCGCTCGCCGCCGCAGCGAAGCACGGCGCCCTGCTCAACCGCTTCCTTTATCTGCTTCTCGGCGTCGATGGCAGCACCCTCGCTAATGACCGGACCGAGCTCGACGGTCGGGTCGGACGGGTCGCCCATCTTAACCTTGGACAGGCGGCTGACAAGCTCGCTTATGAACTTCTCACGGATGCCGTTCTGGACAATAAAGCGCTTGGAGGCGCAGCAGGTCTGACCGGCGTTGCCGATACGACCGGAAATGGTCTCGGAGATAGCCTGCTCAAAGTCGCAGTCGTCAAAGATTATCAGAGCGTCGTTTCCGCCCAGCTCGAGCGAAACGCGGCGCAGGTCGCAAGCGCAGATCTTCGCAAGGTCGATACCAACGCTCGTGCTGCCGGTGAAGCTCACCGCCGCAACGCGCGGGTCGCTCGCCATCCAGTTGCCGACCTTTCCGCCGGCGCCGGTGATGCAGCTTATCGCATTGGCGGGGATACCCGCCTCAAGCAGCAGCTCGCAGAGAATGAGCGCGCTGCGGGGAGTGTTGCTCGCCGGCTTGAGCACAACGGCATTGCCGGTGACGAGCATCGGAGCGGTCTTGTGCGCGGCAAGCTCAAACGGATAGTTGAACGGTACTATGCATGCAAACACTCCGAGCGGCTCATGGATGGTGAACGCGACATCGCCCTGCGAGCGGACCTCGGCATTGAAGGGCAGGGAATGCCCATAGAAAGTATTGGCGGCGGAGGCATAGATGCGGAAGATCGCGGCATTAGCGGCAACCTCGGTGCGGCACTGCTCTATCGGCTTGCCGCCCTCCTCGCACATGACCTTAGAAATGCGCTCGGTGTTCTCCTCGACAAGCGAGGCGTACTTCTCGAATATCGCGAGCTTCTTGTGGAGCGGATATGCGTTCCACTCCTTCTGCCCTTCGACCGCGAGCGCTATCGCGCGCTCAACGTCCTCCTTGGTGGCGGAGGGGACGGTATCCACAACCTCTCCGGTGGCGGGGTTTACGACGTTACGCACTGCGCCGTCCGACGCATCCACCCACTTGCCTCCGATTAGCATCTTCATAATTTTGGTCTCCTTTGGTCTGTTGTTTGGTTTATATGGGCGGCACTTTACGCGCCGCCCGTATACGCAATTTCAGTTTACCGGGCAAGGATCTCGTCCACCCGACGGATTATATCGAAACACATGTGCGAGTTGTGGAACGGGCACTTGCCGGCGTTGAGCTTGTCAAAGCCGTGCGAACCGTCCACTATCCGCCAGCCCTCTTCGTCAACAATGATATTGCTGTACCAGTCGCCGTGCTCGCGGTTGACAAAGTACTTCTCGATATAGTCGACCTGCTTCTCGCAGGCGTCGAGGAAGCGCTCGTCGCCGGTGAGGCTGTATCCGAATATCATGGCGTTCGCCGCCTCTGCCTGTGCCCACCAGACGTGACTCTTCTCCTTCTCGCCGGTCTCAATGTTGTACGAGTTGTAAAGGCTGTGCCACTTGTCAAAGCCGATCTCAAGTACCCTATTGAGAACGATAGTGCATGTCTCTTTCATTTTGGCTATTATCTCGCTATCACCCACAGCCTCTGCGACGTCCATCGCAAGGTAGCTTATCTCGCAGTCGTGACCGAGGCTCTGGCGGGTGCCGACGCGCTTGCCGTCCTTATCGACAAAGGTGGTAAAGCAGCTATTCTCCCTGTCGAATCCGGGTCCGATGAGGAAGAGAGCGAGATCGCGCAGGCTGTCCCTCACCTCGGGGGCGCCGGTCGCACGGAAAAGCTGCTCATACGCCTGGCAGAGATGGTGCGGGAAGACTATGGTGCCCTCCGGGAAAATTATGCGACCGGTCTGCTTCTTCTGCTCCTTCCAGTCGCGGGTTATCGCGCTGAAATAGGTAGCGGGAGCGGTCTTGGTCGCCTCTATCAGCTTAAAGGTGTCCATACCAAGCTTCAGCGCCTTCTCGTCCTTGCACGCATTATAGTACGCAGCGCACGCCATGACGAAGAACGCCTCGCTATAAACCGACTTGTCGGTATTGACAGGGTTGCCCTCGGTGTCAACGCTGCTGTACGCGCCGCCAAACTCCGGGTCATAGAACTTGTCTATGAGATAGTCGAAAGTGTACTTCGCGCTTTCGAGGTACTCAGGCTTGCCAAAAACTCTGTATGCGTTGGAGAACGCGTACACCATACGCCCGTAAAGAACGAGTGAACGGTCGATATCGTTCTTGCGCTCCATGTCGAGCGTGACCGTACCATAATAACCGCCATGCTCATGGTCCTTTATGTAGTCGCTTGTCCAGAACGGGAACATGCACTCGGTCGCATCCTTCTCAGCCCACTCTTTGAGGGCGAGCAGCCTCTCCTTTACGTCCATTACTTTTCTCCTTTCGATACTTCGGAATATTTTGGGAGCCGGTCTCACCGACCGTTCCCCGGTTTTCGCGAATGTACAGCTATATTTCATGCGGTCCACCCCGCCCCGCCCGCTTCCGCAGCGCCAGGTCCGGTACATAACCGCCGCATAAATGTATTATAACAGGACGCAGCAGGTCGCGCAACAATTACTTTCCTTTAATTTAAAAAAATGTATTGCTCTTCAAAATGCAACCGCTTTCATCACGACTTTTGCGCAAGCCCTCCAGACGCACCCTAACACATTTCCCCGCCATGCCGAGAGGGAGAGGGGGGACCCAGACCGGTCCCCCCTCCAAAATACGTCTTTATGGCGCATTACAAATCACGATCACAGTATGAACTGACGTATGTAGTCTGCGCTGAACTTTATTCCCTTGTCCGCAAGGTCACCGCTCCAGGTACGGGAATACGGCTCAAGCGAGAGCATCCCGTCGTACCCGTTTTTATAGAGCGCAGCCATAAAGAACGGCCAGTCGATCATGTCAAATCCTGCCGGGGGACTGTCGCTGAGGCGCATGCCTTCCGACATCTTCTCGCGCGCGATCTCCGCCGCCTTTCCGCCGAGCTGCATAAACTCGAAGAGCCCGCCGTTCATGCCACCGCCCTTGCCACGGAGCACACCCTTTATGTGGACATATCCAAACCGGTCTCCGTAAGCGAGCGTCTCCTCTTTGTATGCACCATCCGGTCCGCCGTGGATGAAGCTGTGCGACGGGTCATACTTGATCTTAAGACCGGGCACCTCGGGAAGCACGATGTCCCACATCTCGGGTCGGCGCACAAAGTTTCCGCCCATCGAGCAGTTGACCACCGCTACCGTGGTCCCTGCCTTCGAAGCATAGTCCACGACCCGCTTGAAGTAGTCGATGACCGCGGTGATATTCTGATAGAGCGAGAGCGCGGGATTGGAGGTCGCGCTGACGCAGTACACAGGAATATTGAGGTCGGCGCAGAGATCGAGAAGCTGCGTGACATGACCAAACTCTTCCTGCTTTATCTTGCCGTGCTCGTCATAGACATGGCTGCCCCAACGTCCAAGAGCGCCAATAGTGATGCCGGTGCGTTCGATCGCCTCCGAGAACACCGGCGCGAGAGCCCGCAGCGCATATGCATCCACCGCTGGGTTGCCCTGCACGCCGCCCTCGAGACCGAACATTGAGGTCGGGTCGTTGCAGTCGAACTCGACAAACTCAAGACCGAGCTTCTTTGCATGGTCGAAACTCGCTGCCTCCGGCTTGCTTATCATTCCTAATTTCATAATTCCCCTTTCCGCCGCGCGCGGCGCGGCTGCTTTATTGCCGCCCGCGCCGCAGAAGCGCAGGGTTCAGCCCATCTGTTTGCGTCTGGACAGGTTGACCGTCCCGTCCTGCATGTCGTTTATCTCCTCCAGGCATTTTCCGGTCCCGTATGCGACACAGCTTATCGCATCGTCCGCAACATGCGTCTCTATGCCGGTCTTTTCGCTCACCAGCCTGTCGAATCCCCACACGAGACTGCCGCCGCCGGTCATAACTATGCCGTTTGTTGAAATATCGCTCACAAGCTCGGGCGGAGTGCGCTCAAGTACCGAATGGACCGCCTCGATTATGCGGCTCGAAACCTCTTCAAACGCCTCGAGCATCTCGGTAGAGTTGACGGTGAACACGCGGGGAAGCCCTGTCATCAGGTCGCGCCCCTTTATCTCGGCGACCTTCTCCTCGTCGCGCGGGTATACGCAGCCGATGTTTATTTTCAGTTCCTCTGCCGTGCGCTCACCTATGAGTACGTTATGCTTGCGGCGGATATACTTGATGACCGCCTCGTCAAACAGGTCTCCAGCTATCTTGATGGAGGTGCTTTCCACTATTCCGCTGAGCGAAATTACCGCAATGTCGGTCGTTCCTCCGCCTATATCTATTATCATATGCCCTTCCGGTTTGGCAATGTCGATACCGGCGCCAATCGCCGCCGCCACCGGCTCCTCAATGAGGTAGACGCGGCGCGCCCCCGCCTGTATCCCGGCGTCGATGACCGCACGCTCCTCGACCTCGGTTATCCCGCTAGGCACGCACACCACAAGGCGAGGCTTGAACAGCCTGAACCCTATGAGCTTCTTGAGGAACTCGCGTATCATACGCTCGGTCATGTCATAATCGCTTATGACCCCCTCGCGCAGCGGACGTATCGCCACAATGTTGCCCGGAGTTCGTCCGAGCATGAGCTGTGCATCGGTGCCAACCTTGAGCAGCTTCCCAGTATTCTTGTCGAGCGCGACCACCGACGGCTCGCGCAGCACCACCCCACGTCCCTTGACAAACACGAGCACGCTGGCGGTTCCAAGGTCCATACCTATATCGCGTCCAAACATATAATATAATCCTTTCACGGAAAAATCATTTAATTTTGTAACATACCGCCAACCAAGCGGCAATATTGTAAACATTTTTAAAATCGGACCGGGTCAAACGAGCCTTCACACAGGTCCAGGGGAGAAAAACGGCTTGAATTGAAGTAATAATAACCGCTTTGCGGTTATTATGTCATTACGGCAAAGCCGGAATGACATAATGCGCCATGTTTTTCGGTTGTCCCGCAAGGGACGAGAAAAACGGCTTGAATCCAAGTTTAATAACCGCTTTGCGGTTATTATACCACGGCGGCGGCAAAAGTGAACCATTATTTTGGGAAAATAAACCGCAGCACCTTCC
>CALXFK010000003.1 GCA_944387575.1 uncultured Clostridia bacterium | reverse complement strand
CAGATAGCCGAGAACGCTGGCGTCGACGGCTCGGTCATCCTTGAGAAGATCAAGGAGTCGGGCAAGATTGGCTACGGCTATGATGCGTATAACGAGGTCTACTGCAACATGATAGAGGCTGGTATAGTCGATCCGGCGAAGGTCACCAGGACCACCATCGAGAACGCAAGCTCGATCGCCGCGATGGTGCTCACTACCGAGAGCCTTGTCGCCGACAAGCCTGAGCCGCCGGCACCGGCTGCTCCCGCTCCGGATATGGGCGGCATGTACTAATTGCCTACACACGAAGGGAGACGGATGTCTCCCTTCGCGCTGTATCCCCCTATGGGACCGCGCCGCCCGCTATTGCGGGTGGGCGGCGCGGTTCATTTTTTCGGCATTTCGCGTGGATGCGACTTTTTTATATTACTTCAAAAAAAACTCTTGACATTATGCGTCAGTATGGTATAATAACTATCGCACCGCACAAGACGGACACTTAGCTCAGCTGGTAGAGCATCTGCTTGACGTGCAGAGGGTCAGCGGTTCGATTCCGTTAGTGTCCACCATAAGTTAAACCCCGCAAGCCTTGAGGCTTGCGGGGTTTTTGTTATGTATCTGCTGAGCGGAGCGCCCGACTTTAAAGCTCGGTAATTGTGAGATCCAGACCGTACCATCGCGTGCGCTCGAGCAGAGCGACGCGTCCAATCAGATGTTTTTCCTCCATTATCGCGTTCATGTCGGCGATTACCTGATTTAAAAACTCAGGGCGCTCGTTTGCCCATGTCTCGCAGTGCATTGGTATAAGCAACTGTGTGTTGGAACGGGCGAATATCTCTGCAAATCTCTCGGCTACGCGCTCAAAGTCGCGGGACGATCCCATTTTGTTGCGAATCAGCAGGTTCGGACGGATCTCGCGGAAACGCTCGGTCATTCCGTCGTCGTTGCCGCCGATAAACGCGACACGCATACCCTCCGGCGTATGCAGTATAAAATTCACGTTGAAAATGCTGCCCATCGCATTCAATTCGTCGTCACTGCCCATCTTACTTGCACTGTACCCGAAAGGGGAGGCGTGGTGAGTGCCGTGGTAAGTGTCGAGCATAAATCCGTCAAAATAGTATCTGCCGTTGAAATCAACGGGATATATGGACGTGAGCGGTATATCGTGAGTGCGGGCGAGCTCCATTGCGACTGCGCTGTGACAGATTACGATGGGGTGAAAGCGGTCGCAGACATCCTGGAGATTTTTGATATGGTCGCCGTGCGTGTGGTTTACGAACACATAGTCGGCAGCCTCGATGTCGCCGACATTGAAATTCATAAGAGACATTCCGCGCCCCGGCTGAAAGCGCTCCGGGTCGTCGAAATAGGGATCGGTCAGCAGCGTCTTCCCGTTGGACATGACGAATTCAAAGCACTGTGCGTTTATCCAGCGAAATCGCATTGCCCTTGTGGAAACAAACTTTGATTCCATTGTATTTTCCTCCATAATGTTTGTGAAATATGAAATTTATGTGCTATATTTCCTTTATTATATATCGGAATCGAAATGCGGTCAACAATTTGGAGATTTCAACTGCGGTTTTTTGAATGTTTCATTTAAATGGTAAAATAAGCAAAATAAATAGTCTCCGTGCCTGGAAACGGAGACTAATGTTGTGACGTGATTTGAGTTTTGATACCGGGGCGGCGCCTATCTGTATGCACCCGCCTGTGAACGCTCGCGGTATTCGCGGGGCGTCATGCCAAAGTAGGAGCGGAAGGTCTTATAGAAGTAGCTAGGGGAGGAGACTCCGCTGTCCGCAATTATCTGTTCGATAGGAAGACAGGGGTTGCTCACGAGCTCCCCGATAGCCTCCATGCGTATCTTTCGGACAAGCTGCGAGTAACTCATACCGGTGCTGCTATGGATAAGTCTGGATATCTGGCGTTCGCTGTACGAGAAGCGGCGGCTGAGCTCGGACAGAGAAACTGAATCCGGATGTTCGCGTATGTATTGCGTGATGAGCGTCTCTATCTGAGGGCGGGAATTGGCGAAAACTAGCTCCCGCGCATCGGACGAATACTGGCGCAGTAGGGTGAAAAAGAATTCGGCGGTGAGTAGGTTAAGAAGCTCGCGAGAGTATTCACTCGGGTTGACATACTCGTTGTAAATGTCGGCGAGAAGATTTTCGCCGAGAAAGTAGTCGCGTGTGTGGAAAATAAGGCAGTGCGGCTCGTCCGATGTGCCATACATTTTCCCGAAAAAGTTGGAAAGCAGGTGTTCGCTCATGAAGAGTGTTGGAAAGCGCGTGCGAATTGTGGACAGGCGCACCGACATGCTAAACATCTTACACTCGTCGGTGAACACCATGTTCGTATGCCCGACGTACGGTGGGATCATTAGCAGGTCGCCGGGTGCGAGCGGCACCTCTTCATCGCCGAAGAACACGCGGCTGTTGCCCTTCGTGTTTATCAGCAGCTCGAAATACTCGTGCGCATGCGGAGGAACCGGATAGTAGTTTCCGTGAAAGTTTATCTGAATGTCGAACCGCGGTCGGAAAATTTTGTTCTCCGCTGCGGTAAACATCGTTTTACTGTCGCGCGGAACGGCGGTGGGGACTCGTACCCTGAAGTTTCCTGTCTCGCGCTGATATATGCGGCATAGGTCGATCAGCTCGGGCGTGTTGTGCGGCACTGAAATGTCTATGTTTCTGTTCATAAAAAACAAATACATAGCCTTGTAATCACGAAAAATCTGAAACTCGTTACTCGAGAAGTCAAATTTAGCCATACAGCCTTTTCTCCTCTCACACGGGTGAAACGCACTGCACGCAGTGCCGAACCTACATTCAAGGATAGCACTCAGTCAGAGGCATGTCAATGCTTTTAGAGGCGAAAGCAGGAGTGCAAAATAAAAAATGTCCGAAAATTGCAGTGCGTATGTCGCGTTTGTGGCGTTGTGCAGGAAACTGGGGCAATGATATAATGGACACATCAATTCGGTGAATTTTTATGTCATGTGCACAAAGTTTTAGGTTTTGGAGGCGAATATATGGAGAATAAGATATTTATTCCTGCCGGACACAGCTTTGAAGGGGATAGCAACGTCCGCCATCCCGACGGCGAAATACTCAATATAAAGCATGGGTATGACCAGAATTCGCATGTGATGCCCAAAAACTACACTGATGTGCGCAAAGTCCTTGTGGACGGGATTGAGAGCTCATGGGGCGAGTATGTGCCTGACAGCTACGACGGATCGAAGCCGGTGCCTCTGGTTATTTCGAGACATGGCGGCGGGCAGAGCGGCTGGGGTCAGTGCTACGCGACCTCATGGTGCTACGTTGCTGACCGTGAGGGCTTTATAGTTCTCTATCCGGATATGAACAAGGCTGCGTGGGCGCCTCCAAAGATCGAGCCGGGCAAACGTCCGTCGTTTGCATTTAATATACATGTGTCGCGCGACGATTTCTCGATTCGAGAAATGATAGCGATGATAGATGACCTGAAGAGTCGTTATAACATAGACGAGCGCCGCATATTCATGCAGGGAATGTCGATGGGCGACCTGATGACGATGCAGTTTGCTCTCTCGTGCGGGTCGATGCTTGCGGGCATTGGCGAGGCGGCTGGTCCGGCACCGGCGGAGCAGTTCTTCGACGAGAATGGCAAACTGAAGGATTACGAGACTTTTGTGCCGGCGTTCGTGTCCTTTGTCAGCAACAACAACGCTATGACCCCGCCCGACCAGCGTCCTGCAAACCAGCTTGACTGGAAGGAGATGAAGAACCTCAAGTTTTGGTGTGAGGTCAACGG
>CALXFK010000002.1 GCA_944387575.1 uncultured Clostridia bacterium | reverse complement strand
CTCTCCGTGAACCTCGCAGTTTGCCACCGGGATAATTATCAGGTCGTTTCTCTTCAGGTACTGCTCGACCTCCCAGTTCGTAAGATCAGGAAACATCCTGCTGCGCATATGAATCTTTTCCATGAATTTCACCTCATTTCATTTAACTTTAGCGAGCATAATATCTGGCATATGCCGACTCAAGAATGTCAATCACTTCGTCAATGTTCATCGACTCTACCTGAGACACATATGCATCCCACACGCTGTCATCGTTCACATCTGACTGACCAGCTATGAACCCAAGCATCATTTCATTTGCATAGGTGTCTATATCGTTATAAATCGCCGAGTAGCGCGTACCCTCTTCCTGTGTGAAGCTGAACCCGGTTGGGAGCGCATATATCAGGTCGGTGTCAAACCATATCGAACCAGCCTCACGCTGTTCCTCATACACATACGTCCTCGTTTCCTTGTCAAAGTCGGAGAACGGTGGGAAGTGCCACAGGTAGAGCTGCTGGGTCTCTTCTACATTGAGACCGTCGGGATTTTTGTAAATGAGGGCAGTCCAAACCGGTTTGCCGTTCTCATCATACTCGAAGGTCTCGCCCTCAAAGCCATAGTTTGTAAGCAATATTCCCTCATCGGTATACATATAGTCGAACCAGCGGGTTATCAGCTCGGGGTCTTCGGCAACGCCGGATATCTGGTACGCTGAACGGAACCCGTAGTTCCTCGTGTAACTGTTGTTCGTCCCCGCGTGTATCTGGTCGCCCGCGTTCACCTTCGGGTACGGTATCGGCACAAGATTCAGGTTGGCGTCTGTCGCGACCCCCTCCGCAAGCGTCGCGCCTATGTACGCCGCAAAAGAATTGCTCGAGCCGAGTGCTTTGTCGGTGGAGAGAAGTTCTATGGTTGCGGTAAAATTGGTGTTCATCATGAAGTTGGGGTCTATTATGCCTTCCTCGTACCACGAATTTAGCATACTCAGGTAATCTCGCCATCCGTCCTGGATACGGGTATACACGACTTTGCCGTCTGCATTATACATGAAATCACCGCAGACATTGTACCCCGAAAGAAGCCCGTCGAGCGCCATGTCGTCATAGACGTACGCAAATGTCATGCCGTTCATCTCATTTATCGCCGCTATCACGTCGTGCAGCTCGCTGTACGTCTCCGGAATTTCGAGTCCGAGGTTGTCCATTATATCCTTGCGCAAGACCGGTCCGGAGGTCGCCCCCGGCACCGTCTGGTACTGTATCTGCGGGAATCCCGCAATATACCCGGCGTCGGTCGTCGAATCCTTCCGCAAATACTCGTCCATGTTGAGATAACGGGTTACGTTCGGTGCATACTGCTCAATGAGGTCGTTGAGAGCTATTATCACGTCGTCCTCTATATACGAGTCAAGCCCGAGGGTCCACATGGATGTGGACGTAAAAAATGCGTCGGGATAGTCCTGCGAAGCCAACAAAAGCCGAAACGCCGTCACACCGTAGTCAACGAACGACGGATGAATGAACTCAACGCGGACGCCCGTCCTCCGCTCAAGCTCCTGGAAAACCGCGCTGTCGTTATACGTGGTTATGACCGTATTTGCAAGCGAAAAACAATACCACAATTCAAAAGAGCCGCCGTCGGCTATCGGCAACGCGCTGTCCCCGCCGTCACCCTCCGGGCTTGCCGCAGGGTCTTCGCCGTCATTTGACGGCTGGGACGACGGCGAAGTGGACAACGACGAAACGTCACCCTCAGTCCCGCCCGAACATCCCGCAACCGCTGCCGCAATAAGCAATACCACCATGAGCAGTGCAAGCATTCTGATCCTTTTGCGCATATTTTTTCTCCTTTCTTTCCAAAACCCCGGACACACCCACAAGGCATATCGGCGCACCCGCATTATTTGTTATATACAGTATAATATTTTTCACATCAGTCAACTATTTGTTCACTAATTGTAATAAAAACCGGTACATTAACCAATTTAAGTGCACAAAAACTATCAAAAAAGAAGACGCGCGTCACACATTTGTGACGCGCGTCATACAGCATATTCACATTTTCCATTCATCCGCTGCCCCAACGGCAGGCAACCGTACTTCCACGCACATTTAGCGATACCGGCAGGACGGTGTGCATTGCTACTTTCCTGCCCTCAAGCATATCTATTATAAGGCGGACCGCGCATCGCCCCATGTCCTCTATCGGCTGGACCACCGCGGTAAGCTCCGGGGCGACATGCTTTGTAAAGGTCGTCTCGTCAAACCCGACTATTTTTACATCTTCCGGCACTTTCCGACCGTACCTCATCACCGTTATAAGACTCTGGACTGCGGTCATATCTCCCGAAGCAAATATCCCGTCAACCTCGGGAAATTTTTCGAGCACTTCGCACGGATCGGCTATCCCTTCCCGATTTTTCGCGACGTAGCACTCAACTCCCGCCTCTCTGCAAATACTTCTAAACGCATCCAGGCGCTGGTTTCCAACCTTGTCCAGATCTATAAAACTGCCAACATACGCCAGTTTCCGACACCCGCACTCTATGAGGTGCCTTGTCGCCATCTCTCCTCCGCCGTAATTGTCACAGCTGACCGAAACCACACCCTCGTGCTTCCCGCGCTCTATTGCGACAACAGGCAGATCGAGCATTTTGAATGCGGATATATCCTGCGTGCTGCTGCGCAGTATCATTCCGGCGACCTTGTTTGCCCGAAGCATCGCGGCAAACGACCTCTCGCGCTCCACCTCGTTTTTAGACACGCACACCATGACATTGTATCCGTATTCATAGCAGCAGTGCTCCACCGCACTCAGTATCATATAATTGAACTCCCCCGCCTCCGGGAGAATTATCCCTATGTTTTTTGAATGTTTTCGGCGGATAACGCTCGCACTTTTGTCGAAGTGATAGTTCAGCTCCTCCATTGCAGCGTACACTCGGCGGCGCGTCTCTTCACTGATATACCCACGGTTATTCAGAACGCGGCTCACCGTAGTAAGCGAAAGCCCCGCATGGTCTGCTATATCCTTCAGCGTCGCCATACAACGTCCTCCCTCATGCCATGTACACTGACTCTGATTATAAACATATCGGTTTTCAAAGTCAACGCAGCCACAGCAGCAAAACCCTCTCCGCATCACTCTCTCCCCGCACGATCTCCCGTTAAAATACGACCGCTTCAGCTCTTGACAAACAGTTCTTTAAATTATAAAATAAATGTGTTTAAAATAAACGAAAAAACTTGACGAAAATTTATAGCATAATTTCGCGGTTTTTTCAAATAGAAAAGGGAAGGAACGGTGAGCATGTATCCAAGAAAACTTACCAGATCTGTCATCACGAACCCGGACTATCCGGTGGTGGAGACGAAGGGCGGCAAACTTCGCGGTCTGTGGGAGGAAGGGGTATTTCTCTTCCGCGGCGTACAGTATGCTACCGCCAAGCGTTTCCACATGCCTCAGCCGGTACAGCCCTGGGAAGGGACGAAGGAGGCAATCATCTACGGACCTGTGTGCAAGGAAATCCACACGCCTATTGCGCACGACGAGTACAATGTGCCGCATTATCACTACATTCAGGACGAGGACTGCCTCTATCTGAACATCTGGACTAAGCACATTGAGAAGGGCGTAAAGCGCCCGGTAATGGTGTGGATCCACGGCGGTGGCTTTTCCACCGGCTCATCGATAGAGCTCTATGCGTATGACGGCATGGAGCTGTGCGATTTCGGAGACGTGGTGGTGGTCTCGCTCAACCACCGGCTCAACTGCATAGGTTATCTCGACCTGTCCGACTTCGGCGAGGAATACCGCTACACCGGCAACCTCGGTCAGGCAGACCTTGTTGCGGCGCTTCAGTGGATACACGACAACATCGACGCATTCGGCGGCGACCCGGGCAACGTCACGATAATGGGTCAGTCGGGCGGCGGCGGCAAGGTCAACGCGCTTATCCAGACACCCGCGGCGGACGGACTCTACCACAGGGCGGTCATCCAGTCCGGTCTCATGACCGGTTCAAAGGATCTCCTTCCCGAGCGGTCAAAGGCTCTCGGTCGCGCGGTCGCGGCTGAACTCGGGCTCACACAGGAGACCATTCACGAAATAGAGACTGTTCCGTATTACATACTTGCCCGCGCGGCACAGAAGGCGTCGAAGGAGCTCGGGGTCGGCTGGTCTCCGGTAAAGGACATGGACTACTACTACGGCTCCGGTCTCACCAACCCGTTCAGGGAGGAGACCAAGAAGATACCGATGCTTGTCGGTTCGGTCCTCGGCGAATTCGACCAGAACTACAACCAGGTGTACGCCCCCGGTTCGAAGAACGAATGGGACGAGGCACTCGTAAACAGGCTCTTTGACGAGCGTTTCGGTGAAAACGCCCAGGCGGTCAAGGACGCACAGCGCAAGGCGTATCCCAGGGCAAAGGTCGTTGACGCAATATTCACAAACAAGGGCGGTCGCATCGCCGCGCGCGACTACTGCTTCAAGCGCTTTGAGGAGGGCTGCGCCCCCGCATACAACTGGCTTTTCAACCTTGAATGCCCGCTCAACTCGGGCACCATCCCGTGGCACAACGCCGAGGAGGCATATATGTTCCACAACGCCTGCTACCTCGAGGCGTCCTACATCCCCGGAGTTTCGGAGGACCTTCAGGACCAGATGACCGGGGCATGGGTGGCGTTTGCATACACCGGCGATCCGAATCACGTGGGAATGGCTACCTGGGACGCGGCGACAAAGGAGAACGGTGCCTGTATGATTTTCGATGTCAGGACCAGGCAGGAGTTCCATCACGATGATGAGCTCATCAGTCTGCTGCCCGACAAACCGATAATGGGCAGCAACAGCCGCGCGCCCGAAACGACCTTCGGCGGCGGACCCCGGCAGAGTCTGTAAGGAGGTGGAACGGTATGTACATGAAGAAATTGCACAATCAGGTCATCTGCACATATGACGACCCGGTCGCCGAGACCAAATACGGCAAGCTCAGAGGCTTGAAGATAGATTCGACATATATTTTCCGCGGAGTAAAATACGCAAACGCAAAGCGTTTCCATATGCCCACCGAGGTCGAGCCGTGGGAGGGCGTCAAGGAGGCGTTCCAGTACGGGTTCGTGTGCAGCGAGCTGAACACACCGGTTCCGCACGACCAGTTCAACGTGCCGCACTTCTTTTACCCGCAGAATGAGCACTGCCAGTATCTGAACATCTGGACCCAGAGTCTCGACAAGAAGGCGAAGCGTCCTGTCATGGTCTGGATACACGGCGGCGGCTGGTTCTCCGGCTCGTCGGTCGAGCTCCTCTCCTATGACGGCGAGAACCTCTCCGAGTTTGGGGACGTGGTCGTGGTCTCGCTCAACCACCGACTCAACGTGCTCGGCTACCTCGACCTGTCCCAGTACGGCGAGCAGTACGCACAGTCCTCCCAGGTCGGTCTTGCCGACATGGTCATGGCATTGAAGTGGATACACGAGAACATCGAGAACTTCGGTGGAGACCCGGACAACGTGACGATATTCGGACAGTCGGGCGGCGGCGGCAAGGTCGTCGCGCTCACCCAGACCCCGGCAGCCGACGGTCTGTACCACCGCGCGATAATCGAGTCGGGCGGTCCCACCGGAGAGGGCGGACCGGAAGCCGTAGAACGCCGCCGCAGAGACAACCAGAGAGCCGCCTCTCTCATCCTTGAAGAGCTCGGGATATCTGTGGCTGACGTCGCAAAAATTGAGGACGTCGACTGGTATGACCTCGCCCAGGCGACCATGAAAGCAATCTACACCATCCGCATGGACGGCGGAAACGTCGGCTGGTCTCCGCTCCCCGACGGGAAGTACTACATGGGTCACCCGCTCGACTTCGGGTGGCGCAAGGAGAGCCTCTCAGTCCCGATGCTCGTCGGCTCGGTGCTCGGTGAGAGTTCGAACAATTTCGACCGGAAGATAGGCGACTCCATCAAGAACAAGTGGGACGAAAAGACGCTCAACGGTCACCTTGACGACGCATTCGGCGGGCGCAAGGATGAGATGGTGGCGCTCT
>CALXFK010000001.1 GCA_944387575.1 uncultured Clostridia bacterium | reverse complement strand
CGTCGCCCGGCTTGGGGCAGAACGCCGGATTGTGGAACTGGTATATGTCGATATAGTCGGTGCCGAGCTGTTCGAGGCTCGTCTCAAGGTCGCGCCAGAACCCGTCCGCCGTGGACGAACCGGTCTTTGTGCTTATTATTATTCGGCTGCGCGTGTGTTTGAACGCCTCACCCAGCTTCTTCTCGCTGTCGGTGTATGCGCGAGCCGTGTCAAAATATGTAAATCCGTTATAAAACGCCTTCTGGAGCAGGTAAACCGCCTCAGCCATCCCAACGCGCTGTATAGGGAGCGCCCCGAAGCTGTTTTTAGGCACGACGAGCCCGGTACGTCCGAGTTTCACTTCCTGCACAGATAACACCTCCTGTTTTTACATGTTCATAGGGAGCACGAACATAATATAAATGGTACAATGATATTGTAACCGATACTCTCTCCGACTGCAAGCGTGAAGGCAAAAAAAGCGCCCACCCGTTAAGCGTGGGTGGACGCCGATGTTCAGCCGATGAGCGCTTCCTCTCTGCGGTAATACTTCATACGCAGGTTGTCCGCGATCATTGCAATAAATTCAGAGTTGGTAGGTTTCCCCTTCGCATTGGAAACTGTGTAGCCGAAGTAGCGCTGCAACGTGTCGATGTCGCCGCGGTCCCACGCGACCTCTATTGCGTGACGGATAGCGCGCTCGACACGGGACGGAGTGGTCGCGAAGGTCTTTGCGACCGCCGGATAGAGGAGCTTCGTGACCGCGTTTATCATCTCAGGGTCCTCGGTGGCAAGGACGATGGCGCAGCGGACGTAGTTGTAACCCTTGATATGCGCGGGCACGCCGATGTCGTGCAGCATACCGGTCACCCGCTCTTCGAGGCTCATGCTCCTGCGCTTTGCAAACTCGGTCTGCGAGCCGGACGAGTGCTCGGAGGCAAGCCGCTTGAGCTGCTCCATGAGATCATCCGAATCGAACGGCTTCTGCACGAAGAAGGTCGCCCCAGCCTCACTTGCCTCGCGCAGCGTGCGTTCATTGAGAAACGCGCTCATTATAACTATTATCGGCTTGCACTCCATCTGCGAAATCCTTTGCAGCGCCGCAAGTCCGTTCATCTCTTCAAGAACGATGTCGGTGAGCACGAGGTCAGGCTTTTCACTTTCGACTATGCGGCAAAGCTCGCCACCATTCGAAGTTGAACCTATCACCTTGACCCATCTCTCGTTTGCAAACCTGTCGAGAAGCATCTCCCGAAAGTCGCCCCCTGCCTCTGCGATAACAAGCCGCACAGGCTTATCCTCTGTTCTGTCAATCACCACATAATCACCCTTTTACACTCAGATTTCCGAATCAACGATCCCACACATTTTTGTTCGCAAAGACAATTTATCACATTTTGCATCTGCATGCAATAGAATCACACAAGATTTTTCAATAAACCTTTCCACCAATTTTACTTTTTTGTTACAAACTGCATCACATTTCGCGCGTGATTGACACTCTTCTCCAAAAGTCGAAATTGCGTTATAACCGCACTTTCGGCACGTACTGTTGAGAAGCTGTGCAGAAAGCTGCGCAGCAGAGCAGCGAGCGGAGAGCGAGGGGCGAAAAAGTCCCATTGCGTTTAATGATGACAGATTTTTTAACAATTAAAGGCAAAAACTCCCGCTAGTTTGTCGAATAGGTTTTTTTGAGAAACTGGATTGAAAGGACGGCAGAGCCGCCCTTTCAATCCAGTGTAAACTGCGGACAGCGTTTATGTCAGGCTGTCCGCGTATTCCAGCATACTATCCATGCTTATCGCGTAACCGCGTGTGGGGTCGTTTATCAGAACATGAGTGACCGCGCCAATGAGTTTACCGTTCTGGATGACCGGGCTTCCGCTCATGCCCTGCACAATGCCGCCGGTAGCTTCGAGGAGGTCGGGGGCGGTCACCTCGATGAGCATGTCACGCGGCGCGTGCGAGCCGTCGGCGTACACGCGCAGTATCTTCACCGAGTACTCACGCACCTGCTCGCCCTGCACCGAGGACAGTATCACCGCATCCCCCTCGACTATCTCGTCGGTCGAAGCGACCGGAAGCGCCTGCTGCGAGGTGGTCAGGTCGCCGGTATCGACGTAACCGAACACTCCGCGCTCGGTGTTCGCGATGATGGTGCCATACTCACTGGCAAAGCTGCCCTGGAGCTCGCCGGGGCTTCCCGGAGTACCTTTCCGCACCGCGTCAACACTCGAGTGTACAAGGCTGCCGCTCGATATCGGCATGAGCGACTTGGTGTCCGAATCGGTCACGCCGTGTCCCAGCGCGCCGACAGCACCGGTTTCGGGGTCATAATAGGTCAGCGTACCTATGCCGGCAATGCTGTCCCGCACCCATGCACCGAGCTTCCTCTCACCCGAGTCGGCGCTCGGCGCCGGTTCTGCGGTCACGGTCATCTGTTTTCCGTCACGTTCAAGGGTGACCTCGACCGTTTCGCACGACCCGACGAGCTGCCTCAGTTGCTCAGCCGACTCGACTTTCACCGAATTTATTTCAAGGATTCTGTCCCCTACCGCGATGCCCGCGCTCTCCGCCGGGCTCACTTGCGTTCCGCCCGAGTCGACCGGGCATATGCCGACCACGAGCACGCCGTCCGCAAACATCCGTATTCCCGCCGTACTTCCAAGAGGCACGAGCACCCGCTGCCCGGATTCATCCTGTGCCGCGCTCGCCGTCACACCGCCGGTGACGAGCGCCGCCGCAAGCACAAACATGACGCCGCGCAGCAGGTACCGCCTCAAAAATCGTTGCGTAATAACTGCCACTTCCTTTCCGCGCATTCTCCGCGCAGAAATAATATTTCCGAGCCCGCTCGCATTTACCGTGACAATTACAGCCGCCGCAGGGCGAAGAGGAAATTTTTTTATAAAAAAACGGCGCCCCCGCATTAACGCGGACGGGCACCGTATAAATCCTTTTATATCCTCCACTACTCGGCAAGCACAGCGGTCTCCTTTCCGGAAATTGCAGAAAACACCGCCGCGTCCTGCGTCACCGCCGGGTCAACATAGTACCCCGAGATAACGACCGTGTAGTGTAGGTGCGGACCGGTGGAGTACCCGGTCGAACCGACATACCCTATGACCGCTCCCTTTTCAACGAAATCGCCGTTTTCCACAACGATCTCGCTCATATGCGAAAAGCTTGTGAATACGCTCAGCCCGTGGTCTATGACAACAGTGTTCCCGTTTACGATGAGCTCATCCGCAAACGTGACCACTCCCGCCTCCGGCGCACGGATCTCGGTACCGGCAGCGGCTGCGATGTCGTAACCTGAGTGCCGCGACTGGAGCGAACCCTCGACGTACCGCTGCATACCGAACTCGGTCGTTCGCGTGCCCTCGAGCGGCATGTCGAACGTCCCGGTGAAATACGGCTCGGGATTGGAGACCGAGCGCGCGGCGCGCACTTTTTCGTTGTCGCTTGACAGGTTGTCGGAGGTGTACAGCGACTGGGTCTCGCCGCTCGTGACGAGATCCTGCCGCTCGTAAGCGGTCTCGGTGACGGTGAAGCTCACCTCGGACACCTTCTCCGCCTCCCCGCCGTCTACCGCGCACATCAGCTCGGCGCGCTGAGCGCCGGTGGCTCCCGCCATTCCGGTCGGCAATATCGCAAACGAGCGCCCGTTCACCTTCCAGACCGGAACGGTGTGGTCGAGGTGTGGCAGGTACACCGAGTACTCGGCATATCCGACCGCGTCCGCGACCTCTGCGACCAAAACTCCGCCCTGCGGAGCCTCCTGCGAGTTGGGGACGAGGGACGCCGACGGGACAATCTCTACCGCCGCCGAGTACCTCACCTCGCCGCTGAGTCGCTGCTCGTCGTAGTTCGCGGTTATGACGAAACTCGTAACCGCGGCTCCGTCCTCTTCCGGCTGGACCGGGTGCCCCTCACGGTCGAGGTAGACAAGCTCCCAGCTCTTCGGTGTAGTCGCGAACTGCGGCACGAAGTCCTCCACCGCGAGCAGCCGGACGCTGCCCTCCTCCATCGGGTCGTCCTTTGCGTCGGCAAATCCGTACACCTCAAGGTTGTACGACATGACCGGCAACTCCTCCCCCGCAAACGTGACCTCAAGCCCGTCGAGGGCATCGGTCGCCTGCGGTGAAGGGAGCGGCGTCTCCTCCGGGGTCGCGGGCAAGTGTGACGGGGACTCATTGACACCGGCGTCCTGCTCAGCAGACTGAGTGACGGCTGAGGAGGGCGCAACAGTCTCATTAAATCCGTCAAACGAGCATCCAGCGGTCATCAGTGCCAGCGCGAGCAGCGTTGGCAGGCAGATTTTTCTAAAAATATGCATCAGTTTAGAAAATCCTTCAATTTTTTTGAGCGCGACGGGTGGCGCAGCTTGCGCAGTGCCTTCGCCTCTATCTGACGTATACGCTCGCGGGTGACGCGAAATTCCTTTCCGACCTCCTCAAGCGTGCGGGTGCGTCCGTCCTCGATGCCGAAGCGGAGCTTAAGCACCTTCTCCTCGCGGGGGGTGAGCGTGCTCAGCACGTCCACTATCTGCTCCTTGAGCAGCATGAACGACGCCGCTTCCGCGGGCTCGCTTGCGTCCTCGTCCGGGATGACGGAGCCGAGGTGGCTGTCCTCCTCCTCGTCTATCGGGGTCTCGAGCGAGACCGGCTCCTGCGCTATCTTCATTATCTCGCGCACCTTGTCGACCGGCATACCCATCTCCTCCGCGATCTCCTCCGGCTGCGGGTCGTGCCCGAGCTCCTGGAGGAGCTGGCGGCTCACACGGATGACCTTGTTTATAGTCTCCACCATGTGCACCGGTATGCGTATGGTGCGCGCCTGGTCGGCGATGGCGCGGGTGATTGCCTGCCTTATCCACCACGTCGCGTAGGTGGAGAACTTGTAGCCCTTGGTGTAGTCGAACTTCTCGACCGCTTTTATCAGACCGAGGTTGCCCTCCTGGATGAGGTCGAGGAAGAGCATTCCGCGCCCGACATACCTCTTCGCAATGCTCACGACGAGACGGAGGTTCGCTTCGGCAAGCTTCTTTTTTGCCTTGTCGCCCACCTTCACCTTCTCGCGGAGGATCTTCTCGTCCTCCTCGGTGAGCTGGGCGAGCTCCGCCTCAAGCTCAGTGTCCCGCTCTATCTCTATGCGCTGGCGGCGTACCGGCGCATAGATGTCGCCATCCACCTCGTCCACTTCGCTGTCATGGTCGTCGTCGCTCTCCATCTCCTCGGCAATGCTGTCTATGAGGTCGTCGGTGTCCTCGTCATCCTCCTCATCATCGTCGCCCCTTATCGCGCACTCGAAGTCTATGTCGTCGATATAGCGGTGACGGCGCTTCATTATCGGCTCGCCCCGCCTGAACTTCTCGAGCGCCTCCAGCTTGTCCTGTGCGTCGAACCCCTCGCGCATCTTCATGGCGAGGTCTATCTCCTCTTCTGGGGTGAGCAGCCCGACCTTCCCTATCTCCTTGAGGTACATGCGCACCGGGTCATCAGTCTTGAAGCTGTCCGCAAGGGAGTCGGTATCCTCTATCTCGTCCTCCGGGATCTTTTCTATCGTGCTGAGGTCCTCGGTGGGGACGTCGTCGTCCACCTTCTCGAGCACCTCTATCTCGTCCTGGTCGTCCTCCACATAGACCTCTATCGACAGGCTTTCCAACGTGTCGTAGAGTTTATCGATCTGCGATGCGTCGAGCTGGAGCTCGTCCGCCACCGCGCTTATCTCGTGCGAAGAGAGGCGGTTGTTCCGCTTTCCCTTTTCAATAAGCTCTTTGAGAAGATTCTTCTTATCTTCGATAGATGCGCTCATACCATCACACTCCGCTGTTCTTATTCTTTTTCTGACGTTCCCACTCGCCCATGATGTCGTCACCGGCAGTCCGCTTTCCGGCTTCCGCCTTCACCACACCTATGTAATCTCCAAGGGCATCCGCCCCGCCCCTGTCGCGGCTCATCAGCAGCTTTGCCAGGTGCTTCAGCGCGCCCTCCGACAGGTACTCCTCAAGCGCCGTCACCGGGCGCTTTTCATCTGCAACACGGCAGAGCGCAGTGAACATCTCTGCGAGTATCGGCGCGGAAAAGTCGTCCGCCGTGAGCTCGGCGCGCACCTTCCCAAGAAGCTCGGGGGCGTCGTAACAGAGGGAGATTATCCCCTCCTCCGCCATGGCGCTGCGCAGGTTCGAGTACCGCTGTCCCCGCACATCCGGCTGCACCGCCACCGACGGACGCGTCTCCCGCAGACGCTCCTCGCGGTTTTTCCGCCTGTTCTCCTTCTTTGCCGCGCGCTCCGCCGCGTCGGTCACGACCTCGGTCTTTACTCCGCCGAGCTCCGCTATCCGCGCCGCGTATACCGCGCGCTCTATCGGATCGTCCAACGAACCGACAAGTTTCGCCCCCTCTTCAAGGAACGCGACCCTCTGCTCCCTGTCGTCCAGTTCGTACTTCCCGCGCAGCCGGGCTATGCTGTACTCCACATGCCCCGCCGAACGCTCGAGACGATCGCGCAGAGCGTCCGCCCCGTATTTCTGAATGAACTCGTCCGGGTCCTTCGCGCCGGGAAGCTCCAAAAGCTTCACCTTCACGCCCGCACGGTCGAGAAGCGCTATTGCGCGCTCCGCCGCGCCCCTGCCCGCCGAGTCCATGTCGTAGGCTATCACTACCTCGTCGCGGTACTTCTTTATCAGCCGCGCCTGAGCGTCGGTAAGCGCGGTGCCGAGCGACGCCACGGCGCTGTCAAACCCCGCCTGGTGCAGCGACACCACATCCATATACCCCTCCGCGAGTATCAGCCGCGGCTCCTTTGAATTCTTTGCAATGTTCATCGCAAAGAGGTTTCGGCTCTTCGAATATACCGCAGTCTCGGGCGAATTTATATACTTCGGCTGCGAGTCGTCAAGCACCCGCCCGCCAAAACCAATCACGTTTCCGCGGAGGTCGATTATTGGGAATATCACCCGCCCGCGCATCGCCGCGTACACCCCGCCGTTCTTGCCCGCCTTCGCGAGTCCCGCGTCCACAAACTCCCCCTTCTCAAAGCCCTTCACCTCCGCGAAGAGCCAGTCCCACGAATCGGGAGCCCAGCCGAGCCCGAACCGCTTCACCGTCCCCGCCGCAAGCCCTCGCCGCGCGAGATACCCCCGCGCCTGCGCGCCAGACTCCGACTTCAGCGCGCGGTAGAACGCCCGCGCCGCCTCGCGGTTCAGCTCAAGAAGGCGCGCACGCCTCTTTGCGTTTTCCTCCTCCCCGTTTTCCGGCACCTGCATCCCCGCGCGCGCCGCGAGCAGACGCACCGCGTCCGAAAAGTCGAGGTTCTCTATACGCATTATGAAACTTATCACGCCGCCGCCCGCGCCGCACCCGAAACAGTGGTATATCTGGCGCGCCTCGTTTACCGAGAAGGACGGCGTCTTTTCCGAATGAAACGGACATAAGCCGAACATGTTCGACCCCTTGCGCTTCAACTGGACATAGCTGCCCACAACGTCCGCTATGTCCGATCGCTCCACAAGCTCGTCCAGAAAGGACGGTGAAAACAGCATTCGCTCCTCCTTCCCTTCCCTTCCAGTTCTTTTTCGGCTCTTTCGCTATATATTTGCCTGTATTTGGCGCAGTTATGCAGCTTTTATCGCACAATTTACCGAATCAGACACCAACACCCCATCCGCGCGGCACAAACAGCTCGTTGAACCGCGCTATCGCATAGTTGTCGGTCATCCCCGCGATGTAGTCGCACACCGCGCGCTCCACCCCGTCCTGCTCCACCCGAGCCTGCTGCTCGCGAGGAAGCGCAGACGGGTTCGAAGTGAGGTACGAGTACAGATGCAGCAGCATACTGCGCGCCTTCGTCTCCTCACCCTTCGCCACCGGGTTCCGATATACGTGCTCAAACATGAACTCGCGCAGCTCGTTCATCGCGCCCCCGATCTCCGGGCTCATCGCAATGGTGTCCGCCACGCTCGAATTTATCACGTCGCGCACGAGCGTGTCTATCCGCTCGCCGTACGTCTCGCCGAGCAGCTCCCGCAGCCGCGCAGGAATGTCGCCCGCGTGCAGGATCCCCGCACGGATCGCGTCGTCTATGTCGTGGTTTATGTATGCAATCCGGTCGGCAAACCGGATTATCCTTCCCTCCGGCGTCTCCGCCTCCTGCCCTCCGGTGTGGCACAGGATACCGTCCACCACCTCGCGGCAGAGGTTCAGCCCCGCGCCCGCCTTCTCGAGATGCTCCACTACCCGCACCGACTGCTCGTTATGGCGGAACCCTCCGGGCACCACCTCCGCAAGCGCGTATTCCCCGGCGTGCCCGAACGGCGTGTGACCAAGGTCGTGCGCAAGCGCGATGGCTTCGGTGAGATCCTCATTGAGGCGCAGCGCCCGTGCTATCGTCCGCGAGATCCGCTGCACTTCGAGCGTATGCGTAAGACGGGTGCGGTAATGGTCCCCCTCCGGGCTGAGGAACACCTGGGTCTTTCGTTTCAGACGGCGAAACGCCGGGCAGTGTATCACCCGGTCTACGTCCCGCTGAAAACAGGTGCGCAGGTCGCACTCCGACTCCGCCCGCGCCCTCCCGGACGAGCGGCAGGCATGGGTCGCGTACGGCGCGAGTATCATCCTCTCGTTCTGCTCGGTCCGCTCGCGGAGCGTCATCGCAAACCACATCCTCTCTCTATTTACCTAGATACGCCGCGAACCCGCCAAACCCTCTTTTTTTGCGCCAAAATTTTTCTGTCGCAGACCGGCGTTTACGCCTCCTGCGCTATCTGTCGCGCCACAAACACGCCGCTCGCCGAAGCGTGTGCAAGCGAGTGTGTCACGCCGCTGCAATCGCCTATGACATACAGCCCGTGATGCCTCGTCTGGAGCGTATTGTCTATCTCGACCTCGACGTTGTAGAACTTGACCTCCACGCCGTACAGCAGCGTGTCGCCGTTCGCGGTGCCGGGAGCTATCTTGTCGAGCGCGTATATCATCTCGATTATTCCGTCCAGTATCCGCTTGGGCATGACGAGACTGAGGTCGCCCGGCGTCGCGCTCAGCGTCGGCGTCACGAAGCTCTCCTCTATGCGCGAGGGGGTGCTGCGCTGACCGCGTATCAGGTCGCCGAACCGCTGCACGAGCACTCCGCCGCCCAGCATGTTCGAAAGCCGCGCGATGCTCTCCGCGTACCCGGTGCTGTCCTTGAACGGCTCGGAGAAGTGCTTCGACACGAGCAGCGCGAAGTTGGTGTTCTCGGTGTGGCGCGCCGGGTCCTCGTAGCTGTGCCCGTTGACCGTCACTATGCCGTTCGTGTTCTCGTTGACCACCACCCCGTGCGGGTTCATGCAGAAGGTGCGCACAAGGTCGCCAAACTTCTCGGTGCGGAACACTATCTTGCTCTCGTAGAGTTCGTCGGTGAGGCTCGAGAATATCTCCGCCGGCAGCTCGACACGCACGCCGATATCCACGCGGTTCGACCGCATCGGTATGTCGAGGCTGTGACAAACCTCCTCCATCCACTTGCTGCCGCTCCGCCCCGCCGAGATTATACACCTATCACATTTGTAGCTAGCGCCGTCGGTGTGTACCTCAAACCCGCCATCCGCGACCGAGACGCTGCGCACCGGCGTGTTGAAGTGGAAGTCGACCCTGTTCTCAAGCTGCGCGTAGAGGTTCTGAAGCACGGTGTAGTTGCGGTCGGTGCCAAGGTGGCGCACCGACGCGTCGAGCAGGTAGAGCTTGTTCTGCATGCAGAGCTTCTTTATTGCGGAGTTCGCCGTTGAATAGAGCTTCGTGCCCTCGCCGCCGTTCGCGAGATTTATCCCGTCCACGTACCGCATGAGCTCGAGCGACTCCTGCTTTCCGATGTACTCGTGCAGCGTCCCGCCAAACTGGTTGGTTATGTTGTATTTGCCGTCCGAAAACGCACCCGCGCCGCCAAACCCGTTCATTATCGCACAGGTCTTGCAGCCAATGCAGCTCGTTATCTTCTTGCCGTCTATCGGACACTTCCGCTTCTCAAGCGGATTGCCCGTCTCAAAAACACCGATCTTCAAATCGGGACGCAGCTTGACAAGCTCGTAAGACGAAAAGATCCCCCCTGGACCCGCACCTATTATTATAACGTCGTATTTCACTTTGCAACCTTCTCTCAAACGATAGTAAACAGTGCGCAAGCGCGCATGACCTGTGGCAGCGGATCGCACCGACCGCTCCACACCCTTCCGGCAGCGCCTGCCAGTGCGCAGCACCGACAGCGCACACCATCCCGGCTGCACATGTCGATACGCAACTCAGGCAGCGTACAGCACCCACCACTCACACATCCGTGATGGTCGCCGCCATGCTGCCGCAATAAACCAGTTTAATAATATAACATTTTCCCACGGTTTGCAAGCAGAAAATTCCCCCTTCGCCGGTTTCCGCCCGCATCCACGATTCGCCAAAGTCCCTGTGGAAAACCCTGTGGAAAACCCTGTGGAAAACCCCGCATTTTCCTGTGGAAAAGTCTGTGGATAACCCTGTGGAAAACTTACTTACATTTTTTGTCATGGCAAAACTGTCCGGAAAAACGGACAGGGTTGTCCAAAACCGCGGACAGGTTTGTCCAGATCACGGACAAGCTTGTCCATATACATTATAATAAAATATATAATAAATACTATAATAAATTATATAGTCAAAAGGGACTGATTTCTTTTGTGATGAAGAAGGGGATTATTTAGGGGGACGAACGGGGTGTTCGGGTGATTTGGCGTGGGAATGCGGAGCGTTAGGCACGCCGCATGTTCGGATGCAGCCGAAGTGCCGTCTGTGCGCGGCATAGCGACATAGCGGCGCAATATTGTGCCCACGTGGCATGATTCTCCGGAATTATGTAAAGTTACCGGCGGTCACTCAGGCTTCACCGCGCGGACGGCAAGAAAGGTGGGGATGTTGTGTTCGTGGAGGTTGCCCACGCCGTTTGTGTCGTCGTAGAGGTGAGTAATAGTGAACCCGCTTGTGAGCTGCGCGGAGAGCTGTTCGGCTGTGGTATGCGAGAACTGTATTCCCCAGCCGCCGCGCATCGACTGCTCGTACAGCTCGGGGTCACGCAGCGGGTTGTAGGGCAGCGAGTGGGATACCCGCTCCTCGTCCTCGTCGAATATGTAGTTTATTCCGGTGTCGTACCCTCCGAGCAGCACTCCCCCCGCCCGCAGCACCCTGAAACACTCGCGGAACACCGGCTCTATCTCCTCGATATAGCAATTCGAGACCGGATAAAATATTATGTCAAACGAGCCGTCGGCAAAGGGCAGCGGTTTTGTCATGTCGGCACGGATAACCTCGACCGTATACCCCTCGCGCTCGGCGACCATCCGTTCGCTTTCGCACTGCCGTTCCGAATAGTCGAGCACCGTGCAGTGGGCGCCGAGCGCCGAGAACACCGGTATCTGCTGACCGCCGCCGCTCGCAAGTCCGAGCAGGCGCTTGCCGCGCAGTTCGCCGAACCACTCGTGCGGCACCGGCTTTGTCGGGGTCAGGTAGACCGACCACTCGCCGCGCTGCGCCGCGGCGTATACCTCGTGCGAGATCGGGCGACCCCACTCCCAGCCGTCCTCGCACCATCCGTCTATGACTTCGGAATTTATATCGCGGTAGTTTTTCTCCATTTTGCCTGCTCCTTTTCGTAGTTACGTGGATATTATAGCGGTTTTGTGCCGTATTTGCAAACACAAAAGTTCGCCGCCGTGACTGACACGTCGGCGAACTTTTATTTGCGTATTCATGCAGTGGTCATCTGCGCTTTGCCCATCCGAGCAGGAGCGCGGAATTGGTTATAACAAGCACCGACCCCGCGTTGTGCACGAGAGCGCCCACCACCGGGTTCAGCGTCCCGACTATCGCGAGTGCAATCGCGGCGAAGTTCAGCGCCATCGAGAAGGTCATGTTCAGCTTTATCGTCGTCATCATCCGCCGTGAGAGCGCCACGAGGTGCGGAAGCTCTTTTACCTCGTCGTCCACGAGTGCTATGTCCGCCGCCTCGACCGCGATGTCGCTTCCGACGCCGCCCATCGCAATTCCGACCATCGCCCGCTTGAGTGCAGGCGCGTCGTTGATGCCGTCCCCTATCATGCAGACCGGGTCGCCCGCGCTCTGCCGCTCGTCGATGTACTCGAGCTTCTGCTCGGGCAGGCAGTTTGCGCGAAGCTCGCGAATGTGAAGCTGCTGCGCGATGGTGTTTGCGGCGTTTGCGTGGTCGCCGGTGAGCAGCACCGGCTGCACTCCAAGCGCGCCGAGCCGGTCGATCATTTCAGCGCTCTGCTCGCGCAGTGTGTCCGAAAGCGCAATGTACCCCGCGAACTCCCCGTCCGCCGCCACGTATGTCGCCGTGCAGCCCTCCGCTATGTACCGCTCCGCGCTCTCGGGAGGCGCAAACTCTACGCCGTTTTCACGCAGCAACGCGGCGTTTCCCGCGAGCACGCGCACCCCACCAACCTCCGCCAAAACTCCTCTGCCGGGCAGCATCCGGAACTCATCAGACGCTGGCAGTTCACCCCCCTGCTCCCTGCGCCAGCAGCTCACTATCGCCCGCCCTAGCGGGTGCTCGGAGAGCTGTTCGGCAGCGGCTGCAAGCTGATACAGCTCCGCGTCGGTGTACTTCGCACACGCGCTCTCCGCCGCCACCACCTCCGGTGTGCCATAGGTCAACGTGCCGGTCTTGTCGAAACAGAGCACCTTCACCTTCGCAAGCCGCTCGAGCGCATCCCCCTCGCGCACGAGAAAACCGTGCCGCGTCGCGTTGCCTATCGCAGCCATTATCGCGGTCGGGGTCGCGAGCACCAGCGCGCAAGGACAGAACACTACAAGTATTGTCACCGCGCGGATTATCTCGCCGGTCACCGCCCAGGTTATCCCCGCCGCACTCAGCGCGATCACCACTATCCAGGTCGCCCAGCGGTCGGCAAGCCCCACTATCTTCGCCTTTCCCGCGTCCGCCGACTGTACGAGCTTTATCATTCGCTGTATCGAGCTGTCCTCCCCGACCTTCGAAGCGCGCATATCAAACGCGCCAAACTGGTTTACCGTCCCGCTCGACACCTCGTCTCCCACCGTCTTGTCCACCGGCAGCGACTCCCCGGTCATCACCGCCTGATTTATCGAGGTCTGCCCGGACACTATCACTCCGTCCACCGGCACCCCCTCGCCGGGCAGCACCCGCAGCAGGTCCCCAACACGGACCTCCTGCGCCGCTACCACCCGCTCCACGCCGTTCTCAACGATACGCGCGGTCTGCGGCGTGAGGTGTATTAGCTTCTCTATCCCAGCGCGCGCACGCGCCACCGTCAGTTCCTCAAGCAGCGCCCCGAGCTGCATTATGAACGCGACCTCCCCCGCTGCAAACGTCTCCCCTATGCAGAGCGACGCCACAAGCGCAAGCGAGACGAGCACGTCCGCCTTGATGTCAAACTCGGTCACAAGCCCAATGATAGCCTCAAGCACTATCGGCGCGCCGCAGAGCACTATCGCCACCCACGCGAGGTCAAACCCGAACGGATGCACTCCAAACAGGCTACACAGCACCGTCACTCCCGAAACCACGAGCAGCACTATGTCCTTCTTTATCCCGCCCAGACCCAGAAACCACTCGAGCTTCTCAATAATTGTTCTCATCTCTGCCTCCCCTTCCGCCTAAGCGGCGGCACATTTCCGTTTTTGCGCCGTCGTACAGCAAGTTCCCAACTTCTTAATGACGCCACATTATACCCATACGGGTATAGGTTTGTCAAGAGGCACACAAAAGCGCGAGCGGGAAAATTTCCGACTCGCGCGGTTGGCACTCACCCCATGTTCGAGAATCGCTCCACCGCCTTTGTGAAGCTCTCGATTGTCCGCTCGGCGTCGCCGTGCTCGATACCGTCGCGCACGCAGTGACGGATGTGCCCCTCGAGCACAATTTTGCCGCAGCCGTGCAGCGCGGACTTTGCCGCGTTGATCTGCGCGAGGATGTCCTCGCACGGAACGTCCTCGTCCACCATCCGGTCTATCGCCTGAACCTGCCCGATTATCTTTTTGAGACGGCGGTGCAGGTTGTCCGCATCCATACATTGTTTCATTGCAGTTCTCCGTTTTCCCGAGAAGTTTAAGATATGTAAATTATACCGCTCCCCCATGCCGCTGTCAACGGTGGAACATTTTGGGCGGTTTTGCGTCTGTATTCGTATATTTATAAGAGAGGTTTGGTGAGACGCCATGTTCCAAAATCCAGAGGCACTCCGCCGCGACTTTGACGAGATAGCGGAGCTGGACGAGCCGCGCTGGAACCACAACCGCTGCTACTTTGGGCGGGTACTGCGCGGGCTTCCTGCGGACTGCGGCAGGGTGCTCGACGTCGGCTGCGGGCTCGGCGAGCTTTCGACGCTCGCGGCGGAGCGTGCGCGCAAGGTGGTTGCGCTCGACCTATCGCCGCGAATGATAGAGCGGGCGCGCGCGCTTCACAGCCGCCCGAACATTGAATATGTCTGCGCAGACCTGCTCGACTGCGCGGGGCGGTTCGGGGACGGGTCGTTCGACGCGATAATCAGCACCGCGACCGCACACCACCTGCCGTACGGGTGGTTTCTCGGATTTGCCGGGCGGGTGCTGCGCCCGGGCGGGCGGCTCATAGTGCTTGACCTTGCGCGGGCGGAGACGGCGGTCGACCGCCTTGTGTGGGGCTTCGCGGCGCTGCCGAACGCGGCGATGAACCTGGCGCTCAACCACACTCTCCGCGGCGAGGACGCGCATTCGCGCGAGGTGTGGGCGCGCCACGGGCAGCACGACAGTTACATGACGCTCCGCGAGCTGCGCGCCGCCGCGCGCGAGCACTGTCCCGGAGCGGAACTGCGCCGGCTGCTTTTTTGGCGGTATCTGCTCGTGTGGGAGCGCATATAGGCTCAAGCGGCGCGGTCGCCGGAGTCGCCGGTTCTGCGCCGGGTGCGTATCCCCTGTACGAGCATCGACACCCCGAGCGCGCTAACGAAGAGGTAAACCGCAAGACCGGTAATCGCGTTGAAGGCGTATGCCTCCCACTCCTCCATCCCGTCAAACGAGACGAGCATCGAACGCTGGAGCGTCAGAACGGCAACCGCCACATCCGCATACCCTATCCTGCGCACCACCGCGAGGAGCGGAGCCGCGCCTCGGCTGTTGGCACGGCTGCGGCTGTGTCTCACCGCGCGGGATATTGCCATCGATATCTTTGTAAACGTGTAGGCGGCAATCGCTATCATCGCAATTTTTTCGTACTTCACGGCGTTGTTTTCCTTGAGGCTTATGTAGTTTACCCCGGCAAGCGCGAC